>JBMFWU010000005.1:3911-71221 GCA_049964955.1 Syntrophobacteraceae bacterium | reverse complement strand
GTGAGGATCTCCCGCGGGATGAAGTCTCCGGTTACCAGCCGTACGAGGAAGCGGGTGTCCTGTGGAATTTCGGAAACGAGTTGAGGCCGACGGGTAGCCAGCGCCACTCCGAACTCGCCTTCAAAGGTTGAAGCGGCAAAGGTTTGGCGACCGATGGGCGAAAGCCCGATGGACTCCAGATGCTCGAATTCGGTCCGCTGCTCGTCTAAAAGATAAACGGCCCCGACCTGAGCCCCGGTTTGCTTGAGCAACGCCTTCAGAAGCTCATGACAGAAGGGGTTCACCTCATTTTCATTTGCCGTCACGGAAGCGAGCAGGGCCGCGTCGTCCCTGTTTTTGAACTCGGCCTGAATCGTTTGGGCAAGGTCGTTGAATGCGGCGGCAAGAACTCCCAGTTCGTTGGCCGACACATAGCGGCTGCGCGCATCGAAATCACCGCTCCGGTACTTCCCGGTAATCGAGGTAAGTTCGTGCAAAGGCCTTCGAATGCCATTGAGGAGAAGGTAGCTTATGACCCCGCTAAACAGCAGGATAACGGCCAAAGTAACCGCCAACTGTCTTCTCATGGCGTCCCTGTCGGCGCGAGAAGACGAATAGAGTTGCTCGGCCATCCGGGCGGCAGACTCATTGATGTGCTGAATCAGCTCCAGCACATCATTTATGCGACGCTCCTCGCTCCCCCCATACCCCATCCGCCGGGCAGCCTCGGCGATTTTTCCGGTTTTGATAAGATCCAAGGTCTCGGCGCGGACCGGTTGCCACCGAAGAATGGCACGGCGAAGAGCGTCTACGTCCTTACGGTTTCCGAGATACTTGGCATCGAGTATCTGCAGTTGGCGGTCGGCATCGCCTTCATCGACCGAAATTTCTTGCGCCAGAGACAGTTTTTCCTCATTGTCCGGTGCCAACAGGAGGTCGTGCATCTCCATGTGAATGCTCAAAAAGTCAGCCTTGATCTCCCCTACGGCTGCTCTCACCTTCAACGGGTGCTCATACAGGGTGGCGGTTTTTTCCCAGAGGCTCTCCGTCTGAAACCAGGCTAACGCGCCGAGCACCAGCACGAAGGCGCTAAGAACGGCCAGACCGGTGCGTAGTTGTGTCGCGATTTGCAGATCTCTCATCTTCATAGCCACCCTCTTCCCGCCTCCTTGCCCATGTTTGCAGTCCATACGCAATTCGGCGTGGTACAAAACCCCGGCTGCGAAACTATTGCCGTTGAAACACCGCGGACGTCATCGGCGCAATCGATCTAAAACCAGTAACCGTTTTTGCAATTTGAATTTCAGCGCTGTCGGTTATAAGATAGCCGCCGGGCAACAATACCTTGCACAACTTGGCGAGGATTTCCTTGCGGATGTCGGGTCGATAATAGAAGAGCAGGTTACTGCAAAAGATCAGATCAAAATCCCCGTAGATGCTGGCAGGGGGACAAATGGAGCAGTCATCAAGCAGGTTGTGAACGGAAAAATCGATTCGGGCTTTGAGTCGATCGGCAATCCTGTAGTACTCCCGCTCCTCCCTGAAGTATTTTTGGATATGTTTCAGGCGCACATTTCTCAGCGCCGCCGGGTCGTAGACGCCATGCTGCGCAAAAGCGACGGCCGACTGAGAATGATCGGTTGCAAAAATCCGGAAAGCAGACGCATCGGCGCCTTTTTCCGCCAGGTCCTCGACCAATATGGCAAGGGAGTAGGCCTCCTGGCCGGCAGCGCAGCCGGCCGACCAGATCCTGATCTCGGGCCTTGCGTTTTGTCTCATCTTTTCTATGAGTGCGGGCAGCACCAATTGCTCGATGAGAAAAAATGTAAAAGGGTTCCTGAAAAACTCGCTGTAGGATATGTTGATCGAACCCCATAACAGCGCGGCCTCCTCGGCGTTTGCCTTAAGGACTTCGGTGTATAGAGCGAGACTTCCGACGCCGTTTGCCGTCAGTCTTTTACGCACCGATTGCATCAGGAAGGTTTCGTCAAAGACAGAGATATCCTTCCCTCGATCCTGCAGCATTATCCGTATTATTTCCGTTAGAGCCTTTCTCATTTCAGGCCTCAGTAAGCCCTTCCCGCAGCCTGGTCCCACAAGATGCGATCGCCTGTCGTACTCCACGCTCCGGTTATATAGTCTCCGTCCCGAAACTCGATCCAAGGCGGCGGCCGGACCGGATACTCCCCCCTTTGCAAAAGGGGGGCGGGGGGGATTTCAAAGATGTATACAGCCGATTTATTTGTAAAATCCCCCTAAGTCCCCCCTTTTCAAAGGGGGACTTGCGTTCGAATCGTCCGGCGCATCCCCGGGTTTCCGGATGGCCACTATATAGTAACGACGCTTAACGGCATGAGTGTATGCAAGGAATTTCAATTTATCTGTAGCACTTCTCACCCCATTTTTCCAATATTTTGCAGCGGCATAGCCGGGAGATGACCCGGTGTGAAGAGAGGAGGACAAAAGTGCGTGTAGCGGTCCAGGCTGTGTTGCCCGAGCTCGATTGACAACATTCGATGGGCTGCGTATTTTTTCGGAGTTTCGTCCAACCACGGAGGTATTTCGCCCCATGACGAACCTGACAGGCAAGAGTCTTTCTCCCGATACCAATACCGACGGGCATGTGGCGGCGACCCCCATTACGGCCGCGACAAATGCGGCGGCAGGCGCCCGGCTTCCCCTGGACGATACGGCGCAGTTCGAAGATGCGCTCCGCGGGTTCATCGCGAAAGACGATCCTCTGGTCATGACAAGCGGTTCCGGGCGGGAAGTGTGGAACATGCCCGCCTACGACTTCCTGGAAGGCGCCGCCCCGCCCAGTGTGAACCCGAGCCTGTGGCGCCAGGCCAAACTCAACAACCTGCACGGCATCTTCGAGGTGACGGAGCGCATCTACCAGGTTCGCGGCTATGATCTTGCGAATATGAGTGTCATCGAGGGCGACAGCGGCCGTATCCTGGTCGACCCGCTCACCGCCGAAGAAACCGCAGCGCGCGCCCTGGCCCTCGTAAACCGCACCCTGGGCGAACGCCCGTTATCTGCTGTCATTTTCACCCACAGCCACCTCGATCATTTCGGCGGAATAAAGGCTGTTACCACCCCCGAAGATGTCCGGTCCGGAAGGGTTCGAATCGTGGCTCCGAAGAATTTCCTGGCCGAAGCGGTCAGTGAGAACGTGATCGCAGGGGTCGTGATGGGGCGCCGCGCTCACTACATGTACGGGGAGGGCCTTGGCCGCACCCCCCGGGGCCACGTGGATACCGGCCTGGGGAAAGGTGCTGCTCTCGGCTCCGTGTCGATTCTCACACCAACCGACAGTATCGATCGCACCGGCCGGCAGATGACAATCGACGGCATCGAATTCATCTTTCAGTATGCGCCGCACTCCGAGGCCCCCGCGGAACTCACTTTTTTCCTGCCGCAACTGAAAGCATTCTGCGGTGCTGAGATCGTGTCGCAAACCATGCACAATCTCTACACCCTCCGGGGAGCGAAGGTGCGCGACGCTCTCCTGTGGAGCGGGTATATAGATGAGGCGATAGATCTTTTCGGAGACAAAACCGAGGTCGTTTTCAACTGCCACCACTGGCCCGTCTGGGGGCAGGAGCGCATTACCGACTACCTGAAAAAACAGCGCGACACCTACCGGTATCTCCACGACCAAACGCTGCGAATGGCCTCTTGCGGCATGACGCCGCGCGAGATCGCCGAGGAGATGACTCTTCCCGAGAGCCTGCGATCCTCTTTTCCCAACCGCGGCTACTACGGCACGGCCAGGCACAACGCGCGGGCCGTCTACCAGTTCTACTTCGGCTGGTTTGACGGAAACCCGGCAAACCTCGACCCCCTTCCGCCCGAAGAGGAGGCGAGACGCTATGTCGAGGCCATGGGCGGAATCGATGCGGTTCTGGCCCGAGCGCGCGCGGCCTACGATACGGGCGACTACCGCTGGGCGGCGACTCTGCTCGATCACGCGGTCTTTGCCGCTCCTGGGCACGATGAGGCGAAGGCTCTTCTAGCCTGCGTCTATGACCAGCTGGGCTACCAGGCGGAGTCGGGACCCTGGCGCGATATCTATCTTACGGGGGCCTGCGAACTGCGCCGCGGCGTGCTGCCCCAACCTCCCCTTGCGGGCGCGCGGGACATCCTTGAAAACGTCCCGCTCAGCCAGTTTTTCACGGCCATGGCGACCCGGTTGAACGGCCCGCGGGCAAACGGCGCGAAACTTACGGTAAACTTCGTGTTTAAAGACCTTGGCGCCATAATCGTCGTGCGTCTCGAAAACTCGGTACTCCACCACAAGGAAGCCCCCCGCGCCCGCGATGCCGACGCAACCGTAACACTTACGCGCGCCTTCTGGATAAGGCTCCTTACCGGGCAGGTGTCGCTGAACGAACCGGCCGGCCCCGAAGATTTTTCCATAGAAGGAGACCCCCGGAAGCTCGCCGCTCTTTTCTCGCTCTTCGACGCCCCGGACAACAATTTCCCGATCGTCACCCCGTAGGGACGGCGCCGACGCCCATCCGGAAACAACTTCAGCTTGAGATTTTAACCTTATCCGTATATACTTAGCCAGATTTTCTATACGGGCACGGGAGGGTTGCATGGCGCTCAGTATCAGGAATCCGAAAGCGGAAAAACTTGCCCGCGAGGTTGCTGCCGAAAGTGGGGTAAACATCACCGAAGCGATCATACAGGCATTGGAGGAGCAACTCATCCGCCTTAAGGGACGGCGCTCGACCACAGAAATTGCCGATGAGATAATGAAGATATCCATTCGGTGCAGGTCTTTGCCGGAAATAGACCGGCGAGGGGCGGACGAGATCCTTGGCTACGATGATACGGGGGTCCCGAAGGAATGATTATTGATAGTTCCGCCCTGATCGCAATTCTTCTTGGGGAGCCTGAAGCTGAACTTTTTGCTCTGGCAATAGCCCGGGATCCCAGAAGGATCGTCAGTGCCTTCACTGCATTAGAGACAGCTATTGTGATAGAAGCAAAGAAAGGCAACTTGGGGGGCGGTGAACTCGACATTCTCTTAGACCGGGCGAAAATCGAAATCGTTCCCCTAACGGTTGAACACATGGAACTTGCAAGGGCCGCCTGGAGAAAATACGGTAAAGGCCGACACCCCGCAGGGCTCAATATTGGCGACTGCTGTTCCTATTCTCTTGCGAAATGTGCCGGCGAGCCCCTTCTTTTCAAGGGCGGCGACTTTTCTCAGACGGACTTGGAAACAGTGCACTGGGAAGCCTGAGTCGAACGAACCGGTCTGCTCCGAAGACTTTTCCATCGAAGGTAGCCCCCGGAAGCACGCCGCTCTTTTCTCGCTCCTGGACTCTCCGGACAACAATTTCCCGATCGTCACCCCGTAGGGAATGCTGCGCCGCTCCCATCCGGCAATTCGGAAAAGCGTGGAACTCTTGAACTGTGCCGGAAAACTACGTGACATCCCGCGCACCGGCAAACGCGGGGGTCCTCCCGGCGAAGCCGGGAGGACGAACATTCACTTCAAACCCCGATTTGCCACTTTCTAAACACGGCTATGCCGACCAATGCCAAACTGAGCAGCAAAACCGTGCAGGGTTCGGGGACCGCTGATACTGTAACTTCGGGCACCAGGACCCGGGTATCTGTAGTCCCGTCGTTCCCCAGGTCAATCCAAGCCAGCGTTCCACCTGTATCTACGGTATCACGAAGCGAAGGAAGGGAACCCTCTGCGTTGGCGAACAATCCGAGGGAAAAAGTGCTGCTTCCAGCGCTTTCCCCCCCGGAGGCGAGGTTACTAAATGAAAGTTGGAAAGCGAAATAGTTACCGAAGGTGATTTTGTGATTGTAATCGTTGATGAAATTGGTGTTTTCGAAAGTGACAGGGTTTGGCAAAGTACCGGTGACAGCGCTGCCATCAACAACGTAAGCAGTATCGTTTGTAATAGCCAACGATCCATCCGTTGTGAACCCTGAAACCGTCACGATGGAACTTGCAGCGTTAACGGGGACGTACTGTAGGTAGAGATATCCGGTCTGACCAAAAAGGGAGTGGGTGTTCACCGATATGTCATAGATGGACGACGCGAATGCCGAACCAGCGACCAGCAAGACAAAAGCTATAACAAAAAGCTTCACTTTTATGAATTTCATTTTCCTCCTCCTATGGTTGGAGTACCAGTGTCGTGAAGTTAATTTTGGCGTTGGCTGGATCAGTGAACTGCAGCGGAACGGTGATCGACGCTCCTGCGGCTAGCCCGCTTGTCGATACCGTGATCAGGGGCGAGCCGTTGTACTGGCCGGTCGCATTGACCAGCGTGACGCCTTCGGTAAGGCCGTTTAGGACCACGACGACCTTGCCGTTGATATCAGCGCCGTTGTTGGTGATCGTGAGTCTACCCGTAAACTGCCTGGACACACGGCTATATAGAAAGCCTGTGCTTCTTGAACTGATCTGGGATGAGAGGTTAATCCAGACTTCTGTCAGATAAACCCCGCCCCAACCGGTTTCTTCGCTGCCCATGGTCACATTTATCGCCAGCGCATTGCCGCGAAAGCCGTCGCGCTCGATGCCCATCTCCGTGACCGGCAAATTCTGTCCATTCAGGGCAGGATCAAGGAGCGATCCATCCATGCCTGTCTCGGCCAAGGTAAGGAGAGGCGACTGCACCGGCCCTTCACTGAGATAGATGCCGTCGACCGGGGCACCTTCAACCGCTTGGACTTTCCTGGCCTTGAAAGCTGCATGGAAGTTTTTGTCCGCCAGGCTGCCGTCTACCAGCCCCGAAACGGCTACAAACGCCGAAGACCGCCATCTGGCCGGTTCGCCGTCATCCTCCATGGTGCTCCCCGGGACATGGCCGGAAAAGTTCCAGTACAAAAAGTCGCTGAAATCCCCAAACTCCTCACCCGTCTTTGCGACCGGGTAAGTGATCCCGGTCACCAGGTCGTGGACGAAGATGCCCTGATGTACCGGGACCGTACGAATACAATTGGCCGAATCAGCAGCACAGAGTTTCTTGCAGTACGCTACGCGGTCTTTGTTTCCTTCCGCCGGGCATTGCAGATTCAAGGACCTGGTCTCGTTTCCCCATGCGCCCCAAAAGGCCACAAAACGACCATCAAAGGAGAGCCCCTCGCCAAACTTGTTAAATGTGGCGCCGCTTTCACCGGGGACATTGGAACCTATCGTTATGACTGTCTTGAGCTGTGGTTCGGGAGATAACGTGACCAGGTAAATCCCGCCGTGTTGGGGGTTGTCTTCGTTGTCAAGGCCGACAAACACCGCCTTGTCGCCCGCTGCGCTGGGAGGCGCGAGGGAGCCAAACTTAATTTTCGTCGTGCCGGGGATCAAGTTATTGGTGTTTGCAATCAGTTCGACAGGGGCGGCCCCGCCGGCGGAGGCATTAGAGAGGTTTCTGTAGTATACCCCGGTCTTGGCGATCGAATTCTCCGTGTAATTTCCCTTGAACACTATAGTCGTCCCCTTCGTTACCGCGGGCGCTCCCGGAAACACGTCGAAAGGCGTAAGAGGAATGGCATCTGGAACTTGAAAAAAAGAAAAAGATTGGACTATACCAAGCTTGCTTGCTCCGGTGATCAGTGTACCAACCGGATTGGCATAAATGCCCGTAGTACCGAACCTGTCACCATTTTCAACCCACACAGGCTGATGGTTTCCGCGGGTGGCAATGGTACCGGAGTACATGTCAATGCGTGGAAAAGCCGGTGGTTCGATGAAGGTGGCGTCGAGATTGTTTGGCTGCGGCACCGGACTGGAGCGATCCAGGATCCTTACGACAGGACTTTCCGCCACGGCCATGTCGCGAGTGTATATCCCGTGGACCGGTTGTTGGCCCCCGCCTTCCGCGCCCTTGCTTCTGGCGCGGATTACCACCAATTTGCCTGCATTGACCGAAGGCGGGTTGTAGCTGTTGAATTTCCGGCAGGCGGCTAGATTTTCCGGATTGCATGCATCGGTTGGAATGTTATAGCCGTTGTCTATTACCACTTGCCACCCCTTGATCACAGGCGGCGGAGCAGTGGTCGCCAGGGTCGGGACCGCTGCCAGGAGCGTCGCGCCCAGTGCCGAAATGAATATTCCAAAGTTGACCACTCTCATAATCGTCCTCCTTGATGAGCCACAAAAAGGTTGATTGGATTTGGTGCTCGAACTCCGGCATTATCAATGAGAAGGGATCGGTCTTGATGTTATCGTTTGCAGCCGTTGGAAGTATCGCAACCGGAAAGGGTGATTTGAGATAAAGAGTTCGCCGATTCCCTGCTTTTTGCCGATGGTGCAATGGCTTACGGAGGTTAACCCGAGAATCGCATCTGTATTTTCAGGTATCTTGATACTCAGCAAGATATGTGCCTGAGAATAAATTGTGACAAATATGGCGAAAAATGAAGTTCGGCAGGGGATGAAATGAAATCCGATCGGAAGCGAGATGTCATATTTGGGGGACACCCGTCCCATCGTGGTGACACTTCCTGGCCGGGTGAGACCGGAAAGATCAGTCTTCGCTCAGGGCCTTGAATACGCGATCCAAGGGATCATCCATCTCAAAGGGGTTGCAGAACTCTCCTTCCAGCACCCGGGTGTGCTGGAAATCCTCGGAGAGCAGAAGGGCGCCCCAGAACGAAAGGCCGTGTTCTCTTACCGCCTTAAGCGCCTTCGCCAACGATTTGGGAGTTGCAGACGCCACAGGAAATAACTCCAGCCAGTCGTTTATCTGTGCTTCAGCTTCCTTTTGGGGTGTCCAGATTCAAACGTCTATCTCTCATGCCCTCCCAGTGAATACCCCTTTTGCATTCGAACCAAGGTCCTGTTGCGCGCGCCCTTCTGAGCCTTGGTCAATCCACTCGCTTCCTTTACGATCAATTTTGCGACAGGTTTTCCGCGACAGGTGATGACGATCTCGCCTCCATCCTGGATTGCATCGATATAGCGCGAGATGTACTGGTTTGCTTCCCGAATGCTTATGAGTTCTTTCACTGGGAAAAACCTCTCTTCCAGAGGGAGCACGGGGCGATATTCACTTCAATCCATATTTTTTCAGTTTATATCGGAGCATCCTCTCGTTCAATCCCAGCAGTTTGGCAGCCTGACTCTGGTTACCGGAGGCCCTTTCCATCGCATCCTTTATCATCTGGAGTTCCGTCGATTCGAGCGTGTGCTGAAGGGTTCCTTCCGGAGCCCGGGCGTCATTGGAACACATGGCGTTTGAAGCCAAGGCTTCCTGAAACGGCAAATCTTCGACGGACAAGACAGCACCGCGAGCGATCACTATGGCCCTCTCGATGATGTTTTCCAATTCTCTCACATTTCCCGGATAATGGTACTTGATTAGCAGGTCACGCGCTTCCCTGCTCACTCCTTTGATTTCCTTACGGTTTTCTCTGGCGAAATGGTTCACGAAGTGATCGATCAGAACGGGGATATCCTCACGGCGCTCCCTGAGCGGCGGGATTTTCATGGTAACGACGTTTACACGGTAGAAAAGATCCTCGCGAAACGTGCCATCCTTCACCTTGGATTCAAGGTCCTGGTGGGTGGCGCTGATGATCCGCACATCGGCTTTGATGGTCCTCTCCCCGCCGATCCTTTGAAACTCCCGCTCCTGAGCGAAACGGAGCAGCTTCACCTGAACGGGCAGGGTGAGTTCGCCTATCTCGTCGAGGAAGAGCGTGCCTCCGGCGGCCTGTTCGAATCGACCGATTCGTCGCTGTGTGGCGCCCGTGAAGGCCCCTTTTTCGTGCCCGAACAGTTCGCTTTCAAGCAGTGTTTCGGGGATGGCGGCACAGTTGACCGTAATCAGCGGCCGCTCGGCTCGGGGGCTTAGATGATGGATCAGCCTGGCGAAAAGTTCCTTGCCGACTCCGGTCTCCCCCTGGATCAAAACGGTTGCCTGGCTTGGCGCTATCCTTCCGGCAAGGTTTATCAGTTCGGCCATCTTGGGACTCTCGTGGTGGATGGTCGCCGAGGATACGCCTTTTTCCCTAAGCTCTTGTTTGAGGATCTCGTTTTCTCGAAGCAGCGTTCGGTGTTGCGCAATACGGTTGATCAGGATCGAGAGTTGATTTAAATCGATGGGCTTTGCGATATAATCGCTTGCTCCCGCCTTCATTGCCTCGACGGCGGTTTCAATGGTGCCGAAAGCCGTTACGATTACGGCATCGATTGAGGGATTGAGTCGTTTGGCTTCCTTCAGTAATTCGAGGCCGGTAAGCCCCGGCATCTTGAAATCAAGCAGCAACAGGTCAAAATAGCTGCCTTCGAGAAGCCTCAGCGCATCTTCGCCATTCCCGGCTCCCGCCACCCGGTGCCCCTCCTCGATGAGGAAATCGCAAAGCATTTCCCTCTGAAACGGTTCATCTTCGGCGATCAGGATATCGAGCTCTTGCATGACTCTGCGCTTTTCCTTTTCTCACGAATCCGCCTCACAGCTCCAGGGGAAGCAGGACCTCGAAGGTTGATCCCTTCCCGACTTCACTCTCCACGCGGATTTCTCCACCATGGGCCAAAACAATCTCATGAGCGATGGCAAGGCCCAGGCCAACGCCATTTTCCTTGCTCGTATAGAACGGGTCGAAAATCCGTTTCTCCTCCCCTGCGGGAATACCCTTGCCGGTATCTTTGATCTTGATGCTGACCCGGTTCTTTCCTGGAGTGTCGCACGATATCGTGATGCGCCCCTCACCGGAAATGGATTCCATGGCGTTGCGGATAATATTGAGGAGGGCCTGCTCCATTTTTCCCGTATCCATGAGGACCCGAACCGATCGGTTCGTCCACTCCTTCGCGACATGGATGCCTTTTGGCCCGGCTTCTTCACTTAGAAGAAAAAAAATCCTATCCAGCAGGCCAGTGATGGATATTGTCCGGAACTCGAAGCGGTTGGTTCTCGAAAGGCTCAGGAAATCCTCTACGATCTGGTTGAGTCGCTTTATCTCGTCTCGAATGATATGGGAAATTCGCTCCAACTTCTCCTTTGTGCACCCGGACTGAAGCCTCTGGGCCGCCATGCTGATGGCGTTCAGAGGGTTTCGGATCTCGTGGGCCACTCCCGCCCCGAGTTGCCCGAGAGAGGAGAGCCGCTCGGCCTGGTGTAATCGCTCCTGCATTGCCTGGATTCTGGCGATATGCCGGTTTTGGGTCCGGTAGAGCGCCCCCATTGCGAAAAGGCCGATGAGCATCATCAGGCCCGTCCAGAGGAAGATGCGCTTTCGGTTCTCCATCAGAAGCTGGTTTGTCTGGTCGGTTTTCAGCCCGACATGGACAGTCCCTATGGCCTTTTGGTCCCACCGTAAGAGAAAGGAAAGTTCCAGGGACTTCGTCTTTCCCATCTTTACAAGCAGCCCGTAGAGGTCTTCCGGTTCCCCGGTTGCATCTGCCGCAATCTGGTAACCCTGGATTTTCTCACGCGGGATATGTCCGAACCTGGCGATAATCTTGCCTGCTTCATCCTCCACGGATATGTATGCGACCCCCGTGCCCCATTGCATCTCTTCCATGACCGCCTGCGTCGCAATCCTGCGTCCCCAGTATTTCAAGTCCTGCCGGTTGAGGACCAGGACGACAGCGCCCTTCCCACTCTGTTCGCGAACCGCGATAAAGCTCGGCAAGCCCTGCTCCTTTGTTTTACGAAATACGTGGACCGCCGTTTCCTCCTTGCTTTTCATCATGCCTTTCATTCGTTTACTTATAGAAGGCGGAAACGGAGCACTCCGAAATACGAGTCCGCCATGCTCGTCGAAAAAACCGATGGCATGGAGGTGCTCTGAGGAGACCAGTTCCTGAGCTTTACTCTCGGCCCCCTCCCCATGTTCTGCATCCAGATCGACATGCCGGGCCACGTCGATCAGTGCCTCGACCAGGGATTGCTGGAGGTAAAAGGATTGATCGTCAACAGCCGTGGTTGCCGACAGTTCCCCATACTTCCTTGTGTCCCCCATGAGGCGGCTGTATTTGACCTGGGAAGCTTTCTCGATGACTTCTGCGATATAGAGGGCCTTATCCCTCAGGGCGCTCGCGAGCAGATCCTCGAACCGCCCGAGGTCAATCATGGCCATGCCGAAAAAAAGCAGGGCAAAAAGCAGAAAGACCAGCGCGACCGCCAAAGGTTGTATGAAGTGGTGGCGACTTTCCCCTTTGAAGTTTCGCAGAAAACGGTTCATTGTACTCGTCATGGCTTCCCACTCCACCTCGCAGAGCAGGGTTGCATCGATGCCTGAGCCTCACAAAAGCATACAACCATTCACCGAGTCCTTTTTCCACTGGCCGTTTCAGCAGCAATGTTCATACCAGATGGATTATATCGGCATCAGTAGATGCATCCGGTTCATTCAGGAGCATAGCTCGTACAAACCCAACTCATTCCTACCTCTTTTCGACAGAAATGTCGAGGATGCCGGGAGGGGCGGGAAAATCTGTCGAATGCGTATTGTGCCGTAATCACGAGGAAATTTTAAAGCTCTCCGCGTGAGCGTTCGACATTTCTTGTCGCTGCCGGCCAGGCTAAAACTCATTTCGGGGTTGGATTGAAGGGCCGGGAGGACCGAAGAGATTCCATTTGCGCATGGAACGACACTTGCTTATGGGCTAGTCCAAGGACTGGGTCTGGTCCCCCCGAAGCATGACAAAGAGGGGAGAGTGAACTTTTGGCAGACTGCACCGCACCGATTAAGGCCTTGATGAGGTAATTCCATGAAAAAGAGATTGTTCATCCTCAAAAATAAAATTGACCACCTGTACCTATGGATTCTACTGGTCGACCTGCTGCTCGCAGCTACACTCCTTTGTTCGAGGTTGTCGGGCAAGGTCCACTTTCTTCAGGTGCTAAAGCACCCTCACCCCCTCCTGTTTGGCATCAGGCCCGGCTCTGCGCTGGCTATCTTCGCCCTTGGCGTACTCGCCTGGAGAATCTGGATGGCATACCGTTACAAGGCCTGCGCTCCGGTGGCCGAAAACGAGCTTCCCACGGTAACGATCGTGATTCCGGCCTATAACGAGGGCCGGCAGATTCTGCCCACGGTGCGCTCGGTCATGAACAGCAATTATCCCGCCGAGAAGATGCAGGTTATCTCCGTTGACGACGGCTCGAACGATGACACCTGGCAGTGGATGCTCAAGGCCCGGCAGGAGTATCCGGCACGGCTCAAACTGGTCCGCCAGCCTAAAAACTCGGGCAAACGTCAAGCCCTCATGGCCGGGTTTCAACACGCCCGCAGCGAAGTGTGGGTGACCATCGACTCGGATTCAGAGGTGTTGCCGGACACCCTGCTTCACCTCGTAAGCCCCTTTGCCGTAAATCCCAAAGTGGGGGCCGTGGCAGGAAACGTACGCGTTCTAAACCGCGAAGAGGGGCCCATTCCCAAGATGATGGAAGTGTTCTTTACGTCCGGCTTCGATTTCATTCGTGCGGGCCAGTCCGTATACGGGGGTGTATTCTGCACCCCCGGCGCGCTGTCCGCCTACAGGGTATCGATAATAAGGGAGCATTTAACGGGCTGGGTAAAACAGGCCTTCCTTGGAACGCCTGCAACGATAGGGGAAGACCGGGCCTTGACCAATCTTGTGCTCAAAACCGGCTACCGGGTCGTCTACCAGAGGGAAGCGGTTGTGCTTACCAAGATTCCCGTTGCTTTTCAGGGGCTGCGCAAAATGATGCTGCGCTGGGCCAGGAGCAATGTCCGTGAGAGTCTGGTCATGGCATGCTTCGTGTTTAAACGTTTCCGGAAGGGAGACAGCGGGGGCGGATGGATTCGATTTATAAGCGGAATGCAACTGTTCCGGCTAACTGTGGGGGAGGCGCTCAAAGTGGGTCTGTTGGCTCAGCTGGTTATGAATCCGGCGCCCACCCTGCTGGCTCTGGGGGGCGGCTGCCTGATCGGCTCGATTGTACCGGGAGCAGTCTATCAGCTCCGCTACCGCTCCTGGTTTGGCTGGCGCTGGGCCATTCCCTACTCGTTCTTTTCGGTTTTCGCCCTGTCATGGATTTCTTTCTGGGGTTTGATGAGCGCCGCGCGATCAGGCTGGTTGACCCGAACCTTACCTGCTACGGCTGCGCCTCTGGCAGAATATGAAAGCGGAAGCAAACGGGGCAAATCCATTTGGAGGAAAAAGGACTTCGCATGCGCGAAATAAAGCAGCAGGGATAAAACCGGGGCGGCTTGCCGACTCGCAACACAAACAAACCCGCAACCGAACTTGCCGCCGAATGGAGTATCTCGGAGATTCGGCGGCACAACGAGGAATGATCCAGCATAACCGGTAAGGAAGCCCTCCCCCTGGCCAGCGAAAAAGAGGCATCCCCAGGCTGCAATACCTCGAAGGTCAGCGTCGCAATGGCAAAACTTGACTGCTGCAGTGCATCTAAGGACGCAACAGGGAATTGAATACGCGGGCTAAGGGATCGTCCATTCCAAAGGGATTGTAGAACTCAACTCCTTCCAGCACCCGGGTGTGCTGGAAATCCTCGGAGAGCAGAAGCGCGACCCCGGCTTCCGCCGCGACCGCCCATATCATGGCGTCCCAGAAAGAGAGGCCGTGTTCTTTCACCGCCTTCAGCGCCTTCGTAAACGATTTGGGGGTTGCAGACGCCACAGGAAATAACTCCAGCCAGTCGTGTATCTGTGCTGCTGCTTCTTTTTGGGGCATTTTTCCTTTTCCGGTCACGGCAGCATAAAATTCACAAAGTGATTGCAACGTCAAAACGCAGTCCGAGTCGACGGCCCTGTCGACGATTTGCAAGGCGAGATCGTCACGTTTGCCCGCATCCCGGTCCATTGCGTACACCAAAATATTGGTGTCCAGACTCAACCGTCTACCTCTCATGCAAAACATCCCTCTGAACTACATGCCCTCCCAGGGAGTACCCCTTTTGCATTCGAACCAGGGTCCTGTTGCGCGCTCCCTTCTGAGCCTCGCTCAATCCATCCGCTTCCTTTATGCCGATCAGTTTTGCAACCGGCTTTCCGCGACGGGTGATGACGATCTCGCCCCCATCCTGGATTGCATCGATATAGCGCGAAATATGCTGGTTTGCTTCCCGGATGCTTATGAGTTCTTTCACTGAAAAAAACCTCTCTTCGGCAGTTTTTCATCATCTATGAATAATTGTAGTACGTACTACAAAAGCGATCAAGCCAAATCCGGGTCTCCCGGAGGTATTGTCCTCGTCGGGGTTTTGTATGGACAAGGAAGGCAACCTCAGACTATAAGTTTCGCCTCCGGCAGGTTGCGGAACAGGAAAACGCCTGTTCCTCCAACCCTGATGTCCGATACTCGATTACTCCGGCGCGGGCCGGGAAGCGGGAAACATACGCAAATGAGCAAGAGCGAAAAACTCGCCGCACCCTCTTCACGACTGGGACTTGCGGCTCTGACCTGGGCGCACTTTCTAAATGACGGCTATATAAATTATTTGCCGGCAGTACTTCCCGTGCTGCTTACGAAGTTCCACATGCGGATCGCTTTGGTCGGAAGCCTGATCCTTGCGCTGATTGGAATCGGGTCGCTCCTCCAACCCTTTCTCGGCTGGAGAGCGGACCGGACGGGAGGGCGGAGTTTCGTGCTGGTGGGACTCGTTCTGAGCGCTTTGGGGACGAGCCTGATCGGTCTGGCGCCGGGCTACTGGCCTTTGATTGCTCTTCTGGTCGTATCCGGGCTGGGCAATGCGGCCTTTCATCCGCAGGCGCTGGCAGCCGCCCGGTCGATTACCGGAGCACGGGCAGGGACGGGAATGTCTTTTTTCTTGATCGGAGGCGAACTGGGCCGCGGCGTATGGCCGGTTGTGGCCGGATTTCTGGTAATGTCGCTCGGACTGCGCAGCCTTTGGCTCTTTGCGATTCCCGGGGTCCTTACCATGCTGCTCCTTCTGCGGTCGGTGCCGCATTTGGCGCCTGTCCCCTCTCGTCTTGCCCGGGACTCCTGGCAACGCAACCGGGGACGCATCCTTGCCCTTGTCGGTTTCGTGGGACTTCGCGGAATGGTTACCTACGGCGTGGTTACCTTCGTTCCCCTGCTCTGGCACGCTCGGGGCGGTTCCCTGGTTGCCGGGGCCTCGCTCATAAGCGTCATGCTCGTAGTCGGTATTCTGGGAAATTTCTCCGGGGGGGTACTCGCCGATCATGTGGGACGCCGCCCCGTGATCATCTCCTCAAGTATACTCTCTTCAGTGCTTCTTGCGCTTTTCCTGTTCTCGAACGGGATCTGGCTGTGGGTAAGTCTCGCGTTCCTGGGGATCGCCACCTTTGCCACCGCACCCGTTACGATGCTTATCGGGCAGGACCTTTTCCCCAAGAGCCATTCGATGGCATCGGGCATAACGCTTGGCGCCGGCAACACCCTCGGCGCGGTGGCGATTTTTGTCCTCGGCTTCGTCGCTAACTCGTATGGTATCGATGCAGCGATGTGGTGCATCGCCGGGTTGTCTCTGCTCGGGCTTCCCCTGGCCTTGATGCTGCCCGAAAAATCCTGGCGCCCTGCTGCTTGCGAGCATTGACCGACCCCAGATCAGGGAAAGGCGCGGGGGCTTTCGCCCCCTGCACCCCCACGCCGCTGCGCGGCTCATCCGGGGCTGCGCCCCCCCCCGCAAAGGCTACCGGCGTTCGGCCGCCAGGCCGAACTGCTTGAACGCGAAGTACTTGGGCACATCGATCGCCAGGGTAAAGACGGCGGAAAAAGCGAGCACGGCCAGCACCTCCTCGGGCGTTAAGGCCGGCACGATGACACCGAAGATCCCCAGCAGCACAAACGCGAGAATAGCGCAGATTGTGGAGGCGATGAGGGCTTTTCCGGGCATCGAATTCCAGAAAAATCTCCTTTCCCGCACGATGAGCACCCTGAACTGGCTCGTAAAAACGAGCATCAACATTATGAAGGTTTGCAGCCGGGGAAAGCTCAGCTGGAACAAGTCCCTGCCTCCAACCATCGCGAGGACGCCTTCTACAACCAGCAAAGCTCCCACCACGAAGGAGGCGAGCGTTATGTCCCGTATGTTCCAGTTGTTGGGGGCGGCGGTAAACTTGACATTGTCCGTTGCAAGAGACATGGTCACAAAGTCGTTTGCAAACACGAGAAGGGCCATGCCGAGAAGCGAGAGCACCATCCCGTGCAGGAGGAAAAATCCGATCATGAGCAGGAAGACGACCTGGATCACCTTGGTCACTTTGTTGATAATCCAGGTGAGCATCCGCTGATAGGTCTCACGGCTGCGCTGGATAGCCTTGACGATAACGCTTACCCCCGGCTGCGTGAGCACGACGCTGGCCGAAGCCTTGGCCACATCGGCCGAATTGCTGACCGCAACCCCCATCTCCGCCTGCTTCAAGGCAGGCGCGTCGTTTACCCCGTCACCGGTCATCCCCACCATTTGCCCGTGGGACTGGAGGAGCTTGACGATCTTGTACTTGTCTTCGGGGTAGATTTCGGCAAACCCGTCGCAGGAGGATGCCTTGAGCGCCTGTTCGTGCTCGCTCAACCCTTCCAGATCGGAGAGCCTGAGGATATTGGAGCCGATTCCCACCTGCCCTGCGATCTCGCGGGCAATCGCCAGGCTGTCGCCGGTAAGCATCAGCGGCTTTACGCCGAGTTCTCTGATCTGCTCGATCATTTTCTTCGAATCGGGTCGGGGAGGGTCCGCAAGGGGAACGAGTCCGGTGAGTGTAAGCTCGTCGGGATGCTCCATGTCCTGCGATTCGGCCACCGCAAGCGTGCGGTAGCCCTTGCGGGAAAACTCCTCTACCGCCCGGTCCACCTCCTCCAAAGTCTTTCGGTCCATTCCTTTGCACATCGACACGATCACCTGTGCCGCCCCCTTGACCACACGGCGCGAGCATCCGCCACTCTCCACGACGGCTTCGGTTCTCTTGATCGCCGGGTTGAACGGGGTGTAGGAAATCTGCCTGTCGCGTTCAAAGTCCAGGTTACTGCTCTTTGCATAGTCCAGGATGGCAAGGTCTATCAAATCCATGCCCTCGGAGCGTGAGGCCAAAGCCGCCGCCCGTATCACATCCTGCTCGCTGTGCCCGTTGAAGGGAAGGCTGCTGTTTACCGAAAGCCTGTTCTCCGTGATCGTTCCGGTCTTATCGAGACACAACACGGAGATCGAAGCGGCATCTTCGATCGAATCGAGCCTGGTCACAAGGACCCCTTCCTCGGCTAGCTGCATCCCCGTAGCGGCCTGGACAATCGTCATCACTGCCGGCAGAGCCACCGGCACAGCCCCCATCAGAAAAACCACCACGAAGGTCATGATGACCAGTACGGTCATGTGCATCACCATGGCATAGACCGCAACCACCAGCGAGGCGGCAATCCCGAGGTACATCATGTACTTCACGATGGCCAGCATGATCTCTTCCTGGTGCGACTTCGGCTTGGCAATTTTTACCAGTTCGGCGGTCTTGCCGAAATAAGTGTTGGCCCCCGTGTTGACCACCACACACTTAGCCTCTCCTCTCCTCACTACGGAGCCCGAATAGACGACGGCCTCGCGCTCCTTTTCCTCGGGAAGAGATTCGCCGGTAAGCGCCGAGGCATCGATCGACACATCTCCTTCCACGATCTTGGCATCCGCCGGGACGATATCGCCGAGCTTCACATCCAGGATGTCTCCCGGTACGAGCTCACCGGGGGATATTGTCTTCCAGTTTCCGTCCCGGAGCACCTTCGCCTTGATTGCGAGCCTCTGCTTCAGCAACTCCACCGCTTTCATCGAACCGCGGGTGTGCACGAACCCGATAATCGCGTTCACTGTCAGCAGCGCAATTATCATCACCCCTTCGACCGCGCGATCGAGCGCGAAGGAAAGCGCCATGGCAAGTTCGAGCAGCCAAGGCATCGGCCCCCAATAAAAGCGAAGAAACACCAGAACGGGGTTCGTTTTCTTTTCCGTTATCTCATTTCTGCCATAGACGGCGACCCGTTGCTCCACCTCGGAATCGGAGAGGCCCTTTTCGCCCGCGCCAAGAGCGGCGAAAGTCTCCTCGATCGAGAGGCCTTTGTAGTCGGAAGTCGCCCTGATTTCCGTATCCATGCGTATCCTTTCTCACCTGAATTGCTCTTTTTTCACGAGTCGTAATATATATATTTCCCCGGTACGACTGACGGAGCACTTATTTAGGTATTCAGAGGGCCAATAACAAGATAGTAATCATTATCCGTTCGCAAAAAGAGGCACGAGGGCATCGCCCCGCAATTTTCCTGCAAGGGTGTGGGGAAAAGGGCCGGAACAACAGGGGGTGGAGGGGGAAAGCGCCGCTAAGAGGGGTTTCTACGCCGACGGAGGCGCTATAGGTCGTGGAACAGGCATCACTCGTGGGGGGGAAGCACGAAAAAGAAGGGGCCGGGCGGGCGGGCCGGAGCACCGGCCCGCCGCATTGGCTGCTCTCGCCTCGCGGGGGAAGCCTTACCCTTTGACCGGTTCGCGCCTTTCGCGGATCCTGGCAGCCTTGCCGACTCTTTTCCGCAGATAGTAGAGCCGGGACCTTCGCACACGACCTCTGCGCAAAATCTCGATTTTTTCCACCTGGGGGGAATGAATGGGGAAGATACGCTCGACACCCACCCCGTAGGACACCTTGCGCACGGTGATCGTTGCGCCCATCTTTGCCCTGTGGGTGCGAATCACGATCCCCTCGAACACCTGGATGCGCTCTTTATCCCCTTCACGGATTTTCACGTGCACCTTGACCGTGTCCCCGATCCTGTAGGCGGGGATATCGAAGCGCATGTGATCGATTTCGATCAACTGAAGCATACTCATTGCCATTTTGATTCCTCCATTAAGTCGGTCTTCCCAAAAGCCGGTCCATCAGGATCGATGCGGCGGAGCGCACGGGAAGGTGATTGTAGCCGTTTACGCCCGCAATGGGTTCGAGGACCTCGTCTGCGATGGCGAAAATCTCGGGTGCAAGGCCCCAGCCTGTCCCGAGGATAAGCAGAAAAGAACGGTCTTCCTGTTCGAGCAGCTGCCGGGCGCGGCTGTGAGCCAGACAGTCGCCTCTGTTTTTTGCCGAGGTGGCCCAGATGCGGGGAGGTTTTCCATCCCTTCGCTCCAGGTCCTCTATTGCCGAAGAAATGGTCTCCACCACCTTGAGAAGCAGCAACGCCTCGCGCCTCTCAGGCAGGATTTGCCCCCCCACCCCTTCGATCCAGTGCCTCGTGAGCCTTCCTGCCAGATCCTGCTGGTCCTTCAGAGGCGTAACGATAAAACAGGCCCCCACGCCGTAGGTGCGGCTCGCACGCGCAAGATCGTGAAGATCGAGGTTGGTAATCGCCGAGGCGATTGTATCGCCCATCCTGTTGAGGACGGGATAATGCGCAAGAGCCAAATAAAGCCGACCCACAGTTTAGTTTTTACCCTCTTCCAGCAGTTCCCGGTCCTCGGGGCTGAGTTCCAGCCGCTCGAAAAGATCCGGGCGGCGCATTTTGGTTCTGAGCAAAGCCTGGGTGCGACGCCAGCGGCGAATGGTTTCATGGTTGCCGCAAAGAAGCACCGGCGGCACGCTCAGCCCTTCGAAATCCCTTGGCCGCGTGTAGTGGGGATACTCCAGGACCGCCTCACTGAAAGAATCCTCCAGAGCCGAGCCCTCGTTACCCAAAACCCCGGGGAGCAAGCGGGCGACCGCGTCCACAACCACCATGGCCGCAAGCTCTCCGCCTGTCAGCACATAGTCGCCGATCGATATCTGGTCGTCGGTAAAGTAGTCCGCCACCCGTTCGTCAACTCCCTCGTACCGGCCGCAGATGAGGATCAGGCGAGGCAGCCGGCTCAACCGGCGGGCCGTCTCCTGGTTGAACAGCCGTCCCTGGGGAGTCATCAATATGGTCGCAGCGCTCGGACCGTTTGCGCCGATCGCGCGCAGGGCCCCCACGATCGGCTCGGGTTTCATCACCATTCCCTCGCCGCCCCCGAAGGGTCGGTCGTCGGTCATCAGGTGTCTTCCGGATGCGAAATCGCGGATATTATGCACACGAACCTCGATGAGACCGCGCTCGCGAGCCTTACCCACCATGCTTTCTTCCAGGGGAGAAGTAAACATGGAAGGGAAAATCGTAAGAATGTCAAAGATCATGACTCGAGGCCCTCGGGCAGCTCCACCACAATTTTGCCGTTTTTCAGATCGACCTCGCGTACGACCTCTTCGATAGCCGGGACGAGCACTTCCCTGCCGCCGCCTTCCACCACGTAGACATCGTTGCTTCCGGTTTCCAGAATAGCGCTCACGGTCCCCAGGGACCTTCCCTCCCGGGTCTCCACCGAAAGCCCGATGAGTTGAAACTGGTAGAACTCCCCCTCGGGCAAGTCCGGCAGCCGCTCGCTTTCGATAAAAATCTCCCGGCCCGTTAGAGATTCGGCCTGGTCCCGGCTTTCTATTTCCTCGAACTCGACGATCCACACCCGATTCTGTGCGCGAAGACTTGCCAGGGTCAACTGACGTCGTGCTCCGCTTTCCTTCGCAAACAGTCTCTCGCCGACACGCATCCGGTCAAGGGTTTCGCCGTAGGCAAATACCTTGAGGGCGCCCCGGATCCCGTGGGGCCTCGTCACCTTCCCTATGGGAACCAGAAGGGACTCTTTCATCGGTTCTATTCGATTATCTCCAAAACGGCCCTTTTGCGGATCTTCGTCGATGCGGCGCTGAGGATCGTTCTCATGGCGCGGGCGGTGCGCCCCTGCTTGCCGATAACTTTGCCGAGGTCCTCTTTGGATACCCGCAGTTCGATAACGGAGGTCTGTTCGCCTTCTATCTCCGAAACCTTCACCTTTTCCGGGTTATCCACCAAGGCACGCGCCATAAACTCGATCAGTTCCTTCAACATGACTTCCTCCGGGGTGAATGCGCTGGGTCCAATTGGAAATCTAGCTCAGTTTCGCATGTTTTCCGATCAGGCTGCGAACGGTATCGGTCGGTTGTGCGCCCTGCCCCAACCAGTACTGGAGCCTCTCGCTGTCGATATGCACTTTCGTCTCCATCGGAAGAGGGTCGTAGGTCCCGATGTTTTCTATGAACCTGCCGTCGCGCGGCGCCTCCGAGGAAGCGACAACGATCCTGTAAAACGGCCTTTTTTTCCTGCCACCACGTGCCAAACGAATTTTAACCGGCATTAACTCTAGACCTCCTGTTTTCCTCCACACGCCGGGTGCGGGAACTGCTGCGCCCTGAGGGGCGCCATTTGTCCGGGAAATCACCACCATGCCGAGAGTGTGCGGACTCACGACGCACGACTCGCCATTTACCGGCACGGTAAAATTCACCTATATAATGCATAATCGCAAGATTAAAAAGGGAAAAATGAACCCTTCCGCCGCGCCTTCCCCTTCTTTTTCTTCGCCCCGGCGCCTCCGCCCATCATCTGCCGCATCATCCTGCGCGAATCCTCGTAGCCCTTGAGAAGCCGGTTGACGTCCTGAACGCTCGTCCCGCTCCCGGTGGCGATCCTCCGCCTGCGGCTCGCGTTCAATACATCGACGTTTCTACGCTCCTCCCGGGTCATCGAGTGGATGATGGCTTCCATGCGCACGAATTCTTTTTCATCGACCTTGAGTTTTTTGAGCTCTTTTAGCGCCCCCATACCGGGGAGCATGCTCATGATCTGTTCAAACGAGCCCATTTTTCTCACCTGCTGGAGCTGAGAGAGAAAATCCTCCAAGGTGAAGGCATCCTGGCGGAATTTTCGCGCGATCTCCTCGGCCTCTTTTTCGTCAAAGGCCTCCTGGGCCTTTTCGATCATGGTGAGAACATCTCCCATGCCAAGAATTCGCGAACTCATCCTGTCGGGGTAAAACACTTCGAGGGCGTCCATTTTTTCGCCCACACCCACAAATTTTATCGGGCACTTGGTGACCGAGCGGATGGAAAGGGCCGCCCCGCCGCGCGCATCGCCGTCGAGCTTGGTGAGGATGACCCCGGTAAGGCCCAGCTTTTCGTTAAAGGCCCCGGCAATCTGCACCGCGTCCTGGCCGGTCATCGAATCGGCCACCAGGAGCACTTCTGCGGGAGACAGAATGGTCTTTAACCGCGAGAGCTCCTCCATGAGTTCGGAGTCGATATGCAACCGCCCGGCCGTATCGACCAGGAGGGTGTCGCAATTTTCCTGGCGGGCGAAATTGAGCGCCTCTTCGGCAATTCGCTCCGGCTTTTGGCTGGATTTGGACGCATAGACCGGGAGCTTCAATTGCCCGGCAAGGGTGATGAGCTGCTCGATGGCGGCGGGTCGATACACATCTGCCGGGACAAGACAGGGTCTTCTGCCGTCGCTTGCGAGTTTGCGGGCGAGCTTTCCGGTAGTGGTCGTTTTCCCGGAGCCTTGAAGCCCGACCATCATGACGGCGACCGGAGGCCGCCCGGAGAGTTTGAGCGGCTCGGCGCTCCCCCCCATGAGGGCCGATAGCTCCTCGTGGACGATCTTTATGACCTGCTGGCCGGGGGTAAGACTCTGCATCACCTCCTGCCCCACAGCCCGCTCACCGATACCCGCAACGAAATCCTTGGCCACCTTGTAGTGGACATCGGCTTCGAGCAGCGCCATTCGGACTTCCCGCAAAGCCTCCTTGATATTGGACTCGGAGAGCTTCCCCAGGCCGCGCAAATTCTTGAAGACCTTTTCCAACTTTCCCGACAGGGTGTCGAACATATCTTTTACCTCTCCGCTTCACACTTCAGAAACCATATCCCTCAGTTCCCAGTATAGCATCTTATTTCAAAACGATCTCCCTGAAATCCGCGGGCGAGGTGATCGCCCCCACCTCGGGAATACCGGCCCACGACATGGTAAACTCCCGAAAATAGCTGATCATTCCGATATTGACCCGAAAACGCATCCCGGCCTTCAATCCATCGACCCCGAACCATTTGGCCGGAAAAAATGCCTCTATGGCGATGTGGGGGAGGGATTCGTCAATCCTTTGCACGTGGCCGGCGTTTGCGAGCTTCTGCACGCAGACGGCGTTTTCGAGCCGGAAAAGCTGCGGGGCGATCCCAAACCCGTCGGGGGCCGAAGGATTGTTGTGGGGTACGAGATATATGGCCAGGTGCTTTCGCACACCCTCATGTTCCACGGTGAAATGGAGCTGAAAGGCTTCGGACCTGGGAAATTGTCCGCTGTAGGCAAGGAAATCGGGGTTTACGTAGACATTGGAGAGGCTGAAAAGATAGAACCCCTCGGGCCTCCAGGTAAGGTGGACCTCGGCAAAGGGCACATGGGGCGACGGGGCCGTAAAGCCCGCAAGAAGCGTTTTTTCCTTGTCCCATTCGACAAGCGATTGGTCCTGGACATTGATCCGGTAATGGGCCTGAGGCACAGCAACCGGCCCGGGCTTTCCGGAGCGCTTCCCGGTAAACTCCCGGCTCTCTTCGTGCGTCTTATCAAGAACCGGGTTGATTTTGCGGAACTGTTCGGTCAGCCTCCGGTAGGGCCTGTTGGATGTGTCGATAAGCCCCATGTCGTAGTCTTCGCCGTCGTCGCGTCCCCCGAGCGGTTCGTCGCAGTATTGAAACCACTGGGCGCCAACGACGTTCGGGAACCGGGCAAAGTTTAGCACCGCCCGGCCCGCTCCCCACACCCGCTCTGCCTGGGTGGGGACGGTCATGAGGTGGCCAGGGTTCGGATGGAGGCTGCCGAAATCCTCGTTGAGATTGCCGCTCCGGTTTTCCGTGGAGGAAAAGAAGAACTCGCTTATCAAAACGGGCTTTTTGCTGAGTTTTCGCAGCCCGTCGAAGTAGTAGGGCGCAACCCATCCGTCGGGAGAATCGACGTTATAGTTGGTCGAAATCACGTCGACATTGTTTCCCATCGCCCGTATGACATCCTGGTGATAATAGAGCGGCAGCCGGTCTCCCAGCACGAGCGCCCGTGGGTCCGCAGCCTTGATCGCCCGGTACATCAGCTTGTAGTAGCGGCCGGCGACCGCGCTCATAAACCGGTCGACCAGCCGGATGCCGTTTCCACCCGGCCTCAATTTCATTGCGGCCCCGGTCTTTTTAAGGTCCTCGAAACTCTTCGCCCCATTCTGCGGGGACCAGTCGGCAAGAAGGGCCTTCCAGTCGCCTCCATAGGTATTGTAGATCATTTGCCACAAGAACCGCTTGGTGTAGTTTTCCCACGGGGCCTTCAGATACCAGATGAAAAGGGCCGAGTTCCACCACCCGACTTCATTGTCGCTAAAGTATCCTATGAGTTGGGGCAGGTTTCGATACGGGGCGGTGAGTTCCCGGGCCTTCTCCATGGTAATTTTTCCCATCTCCGGATCGAAGGGATCGAACCAGTGGTAGTGGGAGTTGCGGCCCAGCTCCAGATCCACCATGAGGGGCAGCCCGATTTTGGGGGAACTGTCCGACCAGCCCCCGAGAGTATTGAACCCCCATTTCCGGAGTCTTTCTCCGACTTCGGCGCGCCATCGATTGAGCGTCGGGTAGAAGTTGGCCCAGAAAAATGCGTGGCCGGCCAGGCTCTTTTCGCTTTTGATTCCGGCGGAGACGATATCGACGCCCTTCGAATAAAAAGGCTTTCCCTGCGGATCGATCAGCCATTCGACCCCGTTTATATCCGCCGTGCTCCATCCTTTGAGCTGTGCTCCAGTCCGGTGCGTATGCAACGGACCGGCAAAAGCCGCCCTGGCGAGTAAAACCATGACAAGAAAAAAAAGCGTACCCCTGCGCCGCAAAAGCAAAGCCCCTCAATGTTTAGTATCTGACGCCCAACAACCAACAACTAACAACTAACAACTAGCAACTAACAACTATTCACTGAATTGATATTGATAGAGCGCGGCAAAAGGCCCCTCCCCCCGTATCAGTTCGCTGAAACTTCCCTGCTCGATGATCTCGCCTTTGCCAAGCACGATGATCCGGTCGGCTTTACGGACGGTGGAAAGCCTGTGGGCGATAATGAAGGTGGTTCGGCCCATGGAGAGCTCTTCGAGCCCCTCCATGATGAGCGCTTCGGTTTCGGCATCCACCGAAGAAGTCGGCTCGTCGAGAATCAGAATCGGGGAATCGCGAAGAATGGCGCGGGCAATGGTGATCCGCTGCCGCTCCCCTTCCGAAAGTGTGGCGCCCTGCTCTCCCACGACGGTGTCATATTTTTCGGGCAGTCTTTCGATCGAATCGTGTATTCTGGCCAGTTTGGCTGCGTTTACGACCTCTTCGATCGAGGCCCCCGGTCTTCCGTAGGCGATGTTTTCCCGGACGGAAATCGGAAAGACGAGCGGAGGCTGGAGGACCATGGATATCTGGCCTCGAAGCGATTTGAGCTGGTATTCGCAAATGTCCACATCATCGATAAGGACTCGACCTTCCTGCGGGTCGTAGAATCGCGGGATGAGGCTTACCAGGGTCGATTTTCCAACGCCGGTCGGCCCCACGAAAGCGATTTTCTCCCCCGGATTGACGCTCAGGTTTATGCCCTTTAGCACCGACTGCTGCGCCGAATAGTGAAAGCTCACGTTTTCCAGGACGACCTTTCCCCTGGTTCCCGATTTCGGAAAAGCGCGGGGACCTTCCTTTATGTCGCGTTCGATCTCGAGGATCTCAAAGACGCGGTCCACCCCCACCTTGGCGCCCTGCACCATGCCCCAGGTCTGGCAGATCGTATTTATGGGCCCGTAGAGCGAAGCCAGGTAGGTCGTAAAGACGATTATCCCCCCGATCGTGAGCTGCCCGCTTTGGACGTGCCTGGCCCCCACCCAGACAACCAGCGCTGTCCCGGCGGCCATCACGACGTTTACGATGCCCGAGTAAAAGGTCTGGAGGGTGTAGAGCTTGAGGCTCGCTTCCAGGCTCAGATCACTTGCGTTCATGAACTTGCGGTGCTCTTCTTCCTCTTTCGTAAAGGCCTGGATGATGCGTATGGCCGACATCGCCCGCTGCACGACCGAATAGACTTCGCTTTCCTGCTGGCGCGCCAGAATGGAGGCCGAAGTGATCCTGCGGCTCATGACGGAGATGGAGGCAAAAAGGGCCGGGATAACACTCAGGGAAAGAAGGGTCAATTCCCAGTCGATGCGTATCATCACGGCAAACATGCCGCTCAAAAGGACCAGGGCGGTCACGATGGGGAAGACCCCGTTCATCGTGAGGCTCTGGATGGCATAGGTATCGGCGGTGACCCGGTAGAGCAGGTCTCCCACCTGGCGGCGGTTGTGGAAGGCCAGGGAGAGCCGCTGCAGTTGGGCGTAGAGGTCCCGGCGCATGTCATTTACCATCTTCTGACCGATCTTGATGGTAGTGTAGTTGTTTAACAGCGTGACACTGCCCAAAACGATGTATATGACCACAAGACCGCCGGTCGCAAGAACCAGGAGGCCTGTAGCAGAATATCCCTTGAGCAAACTCCAGGTGGCCGGTTTTGCGCTCAGCACGTTGTCGATTATGATCTTTAACGGCCAGGGCTTTAACAGTTCGCAGCCGCTCATGATGAACACTTCGAGCAGCGCCAGAAGAAAAGGGAACCGATAGGGCCAAAGATATTTAAGGACCTTCTTTAACATAGATAATTTCTTTCTTGCAAAACTTCTTACAATTAAGTAGCTTAGAGCGGTCAAAAATTCGGCGCCCGGCCCTCTTCCATCTCTCCGCTCTCACTGCGTATAATTTGCATCGGGTATTTAATCCGGCTCCTGCAAAAGGGAAAGCAAAAACTCCCGGGTGGCGAATAAAAATTTTGGCCCGTAAAATGTATTGCATTCCCCCCCCACATATTCTAAAAGCTTTTTTTTGCAGTCGTATTGGTGTGTTGGAAGAGAATTGCCGTTTTTTTTATCGTCTGATGGCCTGGAGGAGGTACTCATGAGCCAAGAAAAAGATCTTTTGGATAGATTGGAGCGCAAGGGGCTCTCGCGAAGAGATTTCATGAAGTACTGCGGCGCCCTTACCGCAACGTTGGGACTGTCCTCAGCATACGCTCCCAAAGTGGCCGCCGCCCTTACAAGCCCTCACCGGCCCCCCGTAGTGTGGCTGGCGATGGCCGAATGCACGGGCTGCGCGGAAGCGACTCTGCGAACAACCTATCCATGGATCGACACGTTGCTGCTCGACATCATTTCGCTCGATTATTCCGACACGATCATGGCGCCCTCCGGCACAGCGGCAGAAAAGTCCCTTCATGATGCGGTCGCCAAAAATCCCGGGAAATTCCTGCTTATTGTTGACGGCGCGATTCCGACCGTCGATAACGGAAATTTCGGGAAAGTGGGCGGCAAGACCATGGTCGAGTTGATAAAGGATATAGGACCCAAGGCATTGGCCGTCCTGGCAGTCGGTACGTGCTCGGCCTACGGAGGATTGCCCGCGGCTTCTCCCAATCCCACCCAGGCCAAGAGTGTCACCGAAGTGACGGGTCTAAAGACCGTAAACATCCCGGGCTGCCCCCCCAATCCGATCAATATCGTGGGAACCGTCGTCAATTATCTGCTCTTTGGCAAACTGCCGGCGCTCGACGCCCAGGGCCGCCCCCTTTTCGCCTACGGCCAGCTTGTCCATGATCAGTGCCCCAGAAGGTCTCACTTCGATGCGGGCGAATTCGTCACAAGCTTTAACTCCGAGGAAGCTCGGAAGGGTTTCTGCCTCTACCAGATGGGGTGCAAGGGCCCCAAGACCTACAACAACTGTCCCAAGGTCCTGTACAACGAGGGGACCAACTGGCCGGTAGGGGCCGGACATCCCTGCATAGGGTGCAGCGAACCCGGTTTCTGGGACAAATCCGCGCCCTTTTTCAAATCCCTCGGGTAAGAGCCGAATTTTGAGCGATCTGTTTATCATATAAGGAGAAGCAATCATGGCACGAGTGGTAATAGACCCGATCACCAGGATCGAGGGCCATCTCAGGATCGAAGTGGAGGTGGAAAATAAAAAGGTGAAAAACGCCTGGAGCAGCGGGACCCTTTTCCGCGGCATCGAGATCATCCTCCAGGGCAGGGACCCGCGGGACGCCAACCTCATCACGCAGCGCGCCTGCGGCGTTTGCACCTACGTGCACAGCCTGGCTTCCAGCCGCGCGGTCGATAACGCCATGGGGGCCAAACTGGCCGATAACGGGCGCATCATCCGCACCCTGCTCCACGGCTCCCAATATCTCCACGACCATCTTGTCCATTTCTATCACCTCCATGCGCTCGACTGGGTGGACATCGTGAGCGCGCTGAAGGCCGATCCGAAAAAGACCGAAGCACTTGCCGTCAAGATAAGCCCCAACGCGCACGGAGACGGCGTAAACGATTTTTTTGAAGTGCAAAAACGGCTCAAAAAATTCGTCGAAAGCGGCCAACTCGGCCCCTTCGCCAATGGCTACTGGGGGCATCCGGCCTACAAGCTTCCGCCGGAAGCCAACCTGCTTGCCGTTGCCCATTATCTCGCGGCGCTTCGCCAGCAGACCCGCACCGCGCGGCTCATGGCCATCTTCGGGGGCAAAAACCCGCACACCCAGAGCATGACCCTGGGCGGGGTGACCTGCGCGCAGGACCTTTCCCCCGACAGGATCGCCGAATTCAAGTATCTGTGGCAAGAGACCATGGACTTTGTCAACAACGTCTACATCCCGGATCTCTTGACGGTTGCCGCCTTCTACAAGGACTGGGGCAAGATCGGGGGCACAAAGAATTTTCTTTCCTACGGCGACTTCCCCATGGGGCCGAAGGAACCCGATGATTTCCTCATGCCTCGCGGCGTCATCTTCAACCGCAACCTGGCCAAAGTCGAACCGGTCGATATCGAGCTGATCACCGAGCAGATCAAACACAGCTGGTATGCAGGCGACCCCAAGGGGTTGAATCCTGCGCACGGCGAAACCAAGCCCGAGTTCACCGAACTCGATCTGAAGGAACGCTACAGCTGGATCAAGGCGCCGCGCTACAAGAACGAGCCCATGGAAGTGGGGCCGCTCGCCCGCGTTTTGATCGCCTACGGCAAGGGAGTCCCGGCGGTTAAGGAAACGGTCGATATGGTGTTGAAAAAGCTTGCGGTGCCCAAGGAGGCTCTTTTCTCCACCCTGGGCAGGACCGCGGCCAGAGGCATCGAGACCAAGGTCGTGGGAGACGCGGTGGGAACGTTGCTCGGCCAGCTGGTCGACAACATCAAGAAGGGCGATCTCAACATCTGCGATGCCACGCCATGGGAAAAGATGCCGGCAGACGGCACCGGCGTTGGCTTAAACGATGTGCCCCGCGGCGCGCTCGGCCACTGGATCACGGTCAAGGACAAAAAGATCGCGAGCTACCAGATGGTTGTTCCTTCCACGTGGAACCTCGGCCCGCGCGATGCGGCCGATAAGATGGGCCCTGTTGAGGAGGCGCTTCTGGGCACCCCGGTAGCCGATCCCAAAAGACCCGTGGAAGTACTTCGCACCGTTCACTCCTTCGATCCCTGCATCGCCTGCGCGGTGCACCTGATCGACGCGGAGAACGACGAAATCTACAAGTTTGAAGTTGTCTAAGACCGGCTTTTTGAGTATCTATTAGGGGATTCGGACCGCGCTTGCGCCACTTCCCGGGGTGAGTCGGCCGGATTCCCTTTTTTGTTGCCCGTTACAGATGAGGCACTCTCCAGATGTCTGAAAAACATATACTGGTGCTCGGGGTGGGGAACCTGCTGCTGGGAGACGAAGGCACGGGGGTTCGGGTCATCGAAAAGCTCGAAGACGAATACGTTTTTTCCCCGAACGTCGAACTCTACGACGGGGGGACCCTGGGGTTGCGGCTCCTCGAACCGTTTGCCCGGGCAGGGGCCGCCATAGTTGTCGATATCGTGCGCATTGGCGGGGAGCCCGGGACGATCTACCGAATCGAGGAGAAGGATTTTTTCAAAAAAATCCCTTACAAATCCTCGCTCCATGAGCTGAATGTCCTGGAGACCCTGATTTTTGCCGAAGAACTGGGAGGCAAGCCCGAAACGGTGGTGATCGGAATCGAGCCCGCAGAGTGGACTTCGGTCAACACCCACTTGAGCGACCCCGTGCGAAACCGTCTGGAGGATATCGTCTCGGCGGTCTTGAAAGAAATCGAAAAGGCGGGAGGCTCCTGGAAAAGAGCGGAACAGCCCGCCAGGACCGCCCGGGCGCTTTAAAGTCAACCGCGGAGACATGCGCAGAGCTGGCCCAAGTCCCCCTTTGAAAAAGGGGGATTTAGGGGGATTTTCTCAGGAAATCAGCTGGAACTTCCGTCAAATCCCCCCCCCTTTTGATAAAGGGGGGAAATCCGGTCCGGTCCGCACGTGAGATCGGGTTTGCGGATGGACACTATTTAGAAAAGGATACGCAATGTGCCTGGCCATTCCGGGTGAGGTGGTGCAGATCGAAGACGGGGTTGCGACCGTGCGGATTGGAGACTCGTTAAGAAAGGCCTCCCTTCTGCTTTTGTCGCAAGAGCCGCAGCTCGGGGATTTTGTCATAATGCATGCGGGTTTTGCGCTTCATGTGGTAGACCCCGCGGAAGCCGAAGAATCGCTTCGCCTCCTCCGCGAGATGGCCGCGTTCGCCAATCATGATTAGTTGCTGGTTGCTAGTTGCTGGTTGTTAGTTGTTAGTTGCTGGTTGCCCGAAGGAAAATATGAAGATGACCTTTGAACAATACAAGCCGGCGGTGCGTCGGCGCTGGCTGTTTTTCGCAGCCGGAATCGAATGGTCCGCCGTGGGCGTGGGGCTGATGACGGTTGCGTGCTATTGGCTCTACTATTCCACGTGGCCCTTGAGAATCGGCATTGCCGCTCTGAGCGTCGCCATGGGAATGGGGATGTATTTTTTTGCCCTCTCGCGTCTTGTCAGCAGGAACCTTCAAAGGATCGGCTGCAAACCGGAGGTGGTTTGCCTTTTCGCCTTTCAGGCCAAACGGGTCTATTTTCTCATCCCTCTTATGATGGGGATGGGGTATGCGATACGCCACTCGTCGATCCCCAAGGACCTTGCCGCTATAGTCTATTTTGCGATGGGGCTGGCCCTTGTGCTGGGCAGTTCTCTCTACTTTCGGCAGTTTTCCATCGTCTCCGCCAGATGATTTCCATGAGAAAGGAACGCCAAGCGTGGCCGTATCCATTCGCAAGCGCTATCGGATAAAGCTCCGGGACCGGGTCCTCGAACTGGGGGAGCGAACGCTCATTATGGGCATTCTTAATATAACCCCGGACTCGTTTTCCGATGGAGGCCGTTTCGACGACTACGACCGGGCGCTCGCCCACGCCTTCGAGATGATTTCTGCCGGCGCGGATATCCTCGACATAGGGGGAGAATCGACACGGCCCGGATCGGCACCGGCGCCTGTCGAGCTCGAACTCGAACGCGTGATCCCGATCATCCGGGAGGTGCGCAAAAAAAGCGACATCCCCATCTCGATCGATACGACGAAGGCCGAAGTGGCGCGCAAAGCGCTCGAGGCCGGGGCCGACATCATAAATGACGTAAGCTCGCTTCAGTTCGATCCGGACATGGTGGGAATCGCGGCCCGCTCCGGCGCGCCGCTCATCCTGATGCACATGCTGGGCATCCCGAAAACCATGCAGGTCGACCCCTTCTACCAGAGCGTCCTCTCTGAAATCATCGCATTTCTGGAGGAACGCATGCGGTACGCCCTAGCAAACGGCGTGGAGCGCAGCCAGATCATCGTGGACCCGGGGATAGGTTTCGGCAAGACCGTCACGCACAATCTCACAATCATACGAGATCTCGACACCTTTTCCTGCATGGACCGCCCCCTTCTGCTCGCGGCTTCTCGCAAGAGGTTTCTTGGCGCGATCCTCGGGCGCCCGGAGATGGAAAGAGAACTGGGGACCGCCATCGTCAATGCCTTTGGCGTTGCCGGCGGCGCCCATATTTTGCGAGTTCACGACGTCGCTTTTCATCGGGAGGCGATTCGGGTTGCGGAAGCGGTGCGGGACGGGTGCTTTTCGGCCTGAGCGGCTGCCAGGCTTTTGCCGATTGCTGAGAGGCTCTTTTCTTCCTCTTCTATGGAGACACTATGGGAAAGCTTTTCGGAACCGACGGAATTCGGGGTGTGGCAAACGTTTACCCCATGACCACCGAACTGGCCATGAAAGTGGGGGCGAGCGCCGCTTATATCTTTAAAAACAAGCACCGGCGTCCCAAGATCATCATCGGAAAAGACACGCGCATCTCCGGCTACATGATCGAAAACGCCATCACATCGGGGATCAGCTCGATGGGGGTGGATGTTTTGCTGGTCGGTCCTCTGCCTACGCCCGGCATCGCCTATCTCACAAGCAGCATGCGCGCCGATGCGGGAATAGTCATTTCGGCTTCCCACAATGCGTACGAATATAACGGAATCAAAATATTCGGAAGCGACGGGTTCAAGCTTCCCGATGAAACTGAAAACTACATCGAAGAACTGGTTTTGAGCGGCGAGATAGACAAGCTTCCCAAGCCTCCGGCCTCAGGCATTGGGCGTGCGCGGCGAATCGACGACGCCCAGGGCCGCTATATCGTCTATCTGAAAAATACCTTCCCCCGGGACCTGACCCTGGAAGGGCTGAAAATCGTCATTGACTGCGCCAACGGGGCCGCCTACAGGGTCGCTCCGGCAGTTTTGGAGGAACTGGGCGCCGAAGTCGTGCTGACCGGCGACCGGCCCAACGGAAAGAACATCAACAAAGAGTGCGGGGCCCTATACCCCGGAAATATGGCGGCACTTGTCCGCGACAGCGGCGCCAACGCAGGTTTCGCCCTCGACGGCGACGCAGACCGGGTGATTCTTGCCGACGAACACGGCGAGGTGCTCGACGGCGACCAGATCATGGCCATTTGCGCCAACCATTTCCTCGAACGCGGCACGCTCCGGGAGAATACCGTGGTTGCGACCATTATGAGCAATCTCGGATTTGAAGTGGCGCTGCGCGCCCGGGGCGGCAATCTGGTGAGGACCCCGGTGGGCGACAGGTACGTCGTCGAACACATGCGCAAAAACAACTTCAATCTCGGGGGCGAACAGTCGGGCCACATGATTTTTCTCGATCATTCCACAACCGGCGACGGCATTCTTTCGGCGCTCCAGGTTCTGGCCGTGATGCTTCGGGAAGGCCGCCCGCTCTCCGAACTCAAAAAAATCATGGAACACTATCCGCAAAAGCTTGTAAACGTCCCTGTGGGGGTCAAAAAGCCCATCGACGAAGTCCCGGAAATCGGTGTACTCCAGCGCAGCATGGAAGAGCGGCTGGGGAGCAGGGGACGAATCGTGATTCGGCCCTCGGGAACCGAACCGCTCATCCGCGTGATGGTCGAAGGGGCCGATTCCGCGCTCATCGATGAGGTCGCCTCCTCAATGGCCTCGTGCATTCAGCGGCACATGAACGGCGAACACTGAACAGGATGCGTCGATGCTTCTCGCTTTAGATATAGGAAACACCAACACCGTACTGGGTTTATTCGAAGACGAAGTTCTCGTGCACGACTGGCGCATTCGAACCGAGGTCAACATGACCATCGACGAGTACGCCATAACGGTTCGCAGCCTCTTTGCCGCACATGGGATCGAACTCGACAGGATAACCGACGTCATCATCTCGTGCGTTGTCCCACCGGTATTAAACTCCGCCGAGCGATTCTGCCGAAAATATTTCGGAATCGAACCGCTTCTGGTCGGCCCCGGCATCAAAACCGGCATGCCCATCCTCTACGACAATCCCAGGGAAGTGGGCGCCGACAGGATCGTAAGCGCCATTGCGGCCTTTGAGAGGCGAAAAGATGCGGTCATTGTCGTCGATTTCGGAACGGCGACGACCTTCGACTTTGTTTCCGAGCGCGGCGAATACATGGGGGGGGTGATAAGCCCCGGCATCATGATTTCGTGCGAGGCCCTTTTCCAGAAGGCCTCCAAGCTGCCGCGGGTGGAGATATTCGCGCGTCCCCCCTCCATTCTGGCCAAAAACACCATTTCGTCGATGAACGCAGGGATTGTTTTCGGCTATGCGGGCCTGGTCGAAGGCATCATCACCAGGATAAAAAAAGAGGTGGACCGCCCCATGTACGTGATCGCAACCGGAGGGCTGGCCGCGCTGATCGCAAGCGAGTGCCCGCTGATCGATGAGGTGGACGAGTATCTTATTTTGAACGGCCTGAGAATCATTTTCGAGCGCAACAAGGTCCGGCGTGTTTCCTGATGAAGTGCAAAGCAGGATTCCAAAAACTTGGTCCGGGAAGCGGTGTTGCCCTGGTAGCACCCGCAAGCACTTTTGATACGGAGCAGTGCGAAGAGGGAATGCGCATCCTGCGCGCAGCGGGATTCACCGTAGTCCCCGGTAAACGCGCCTTCAAAAGGCGGGGGTATCTTGCCGGAACGGACCGCGAGCGCCTGGAGGACTTGACCGAAGCGCTCACGAACCAGACGATCGAGGCCGTTATGTGCATTCGCGGCGGCTACGGCAGCGGGCGACTGCTTCCCCTGATCGCTTTCCAAAACTTACGCGCGGCCCCGAAAATCTTCCTCGGCCACAGCGACATCACTTTTCTCCACCTTGGCCTCGCGGCCAGGGCCGGCTGGACCACCTTCCACGGCCCAAACCTTATCGGAATGAGCACAGGGGAGAACAAGACGCAAACCGTCCTCGATCTTCTCTGCGGGCAATCTTCCTTCCACTGGACGTTTGGTCCCGAACAGGTCCTAAAACCCGGCAGGGTCGAGGGCCCGGTTTTAGGGGGAAACCTGAGCTGCCTTACCCGCCTCCTTGGGACCCCGTACATGCCCGACACCACAGGGGCGCTCCTTCTCATCGAAGACTGCGGGGAAGCCCTCTATCGGCTCGACCGGATGATGAACCATTTACGACTGGCCTCGGTGTTGCAAAAACTTGGCGCTATCGTTCTCGGAAACTTCGATCGGTGCGGTCGGGAAGAGGACATATACGCGATGATCCTGGAGCACGTAAGCGATTGCGGATTCCCGGTCGTTTGCGGCTTTCCTTTCGGCCACGGCGAAAGAAATGACGTGATCCCGCTGGGTGCGCCCTTTTTACTGGATACGAACGAACGTGTGCTCGCCATACTCGAATCCCCGTTTATCCGCTGAGTGGCGCTCCCGCCTCGATGCCGAATTTGCGGCAGCCCTCGCAAGAGGGGTTTTTTCAGGGGCATCCCTGCTCGTTGCGCAAAACCGCGAACGGCTGTTCGAACGTACGTGGGGGACGGTACAAACGGGGGGCGCCCCGGTCACCTCAACCGTGAGATTCGATCTCGCCTCGCTCACCAAGCCCATGGTCACGGCCCCCCTCTGCATGACGGCCATCGAAAAAGGCCTTCTGGACCTGGAAGGTCCCCTCTCGAGGTTTTTTCCCGGTCGCGTCCCGGAGGATAAAAAAACAATCACCGTACGGAGTCTTCTTTCCCACTCCTCCGGGCTTCCCGCTTGGGCGCCTTTCTACCTGGAACTGGTGAAGCTGCCTTCCCCCGAGAGGAAAGAGGCGCTCGCCGCGATGATCCTCAACATCCCTCTCGATACCCCGCCGGGCATAGCCGCAAACTACTCCGATCTTGGATTCATGCTGCTCGGGCTGATCCTTGAGCGGATTTTTGGCGCAAGCCTCGATTCTCTCGCCCGCGACCTTCTCTTTTCTCCGCTGGGCATCGAAGAGCTCCATTTCCGCCCGCTCGAAGCCGACGCGCCCCCTTCCACAGCGGCGCCGGCCCCCCCCTCGCCCGCGGCTATTTTGCAAGCGGGCATCCCGGCAGCGGCGCCAGCCGCAGCCGCCGCTACGCAGTTTTGTCCGTGGCGAAAGAGGCTGCTTTCGGGCGAAGTCGATGATGAAAACGGTTGGGCGCTGGGTGGGGTCGCAGGCCATGCCGGTCTTTTCGGAACGGCCAGGGGGGTCTTCCAATTTCTCTCCTTCCTGTGGGGTCTCTACGAAGGGGATGCGCCCCCCTCCTCTTTTGCTCCCGCCATCAAAGCACGAACTCTGCGAACGTTCTGGATCCGGTCCGGAGAAAGCGACTGGTGCCTTGGTTTTGACACGCCGAGCCGCAAGGGGTATTCGAGTACGGGACGGTTTTTTACACAAAACGCGGTCGGCCACCTCGGCTTTACCGGCGTCTCTTTCTGGCTCGATCTCGAAAAGCGTATCCTGATCATTCTTCTTACCAACCGTGTCCACCCGACACGCCAAAACGACGAAATCCGGCAATTCAGGCCCGTCTTGCACGATCTCGTCATGAAAGAGCTTCTGCATGGAAACTAAAGGTGTACAGAAAATATACCTCGTGGGGATCGGTGGGATCGCGATGGGCACCCTGGCGACAATGCTCAAGGAGAGCGGGTTCGAGGTGGCGGGGTCCGACCAGAACCTCTATCCCCCGATGAGCACGCATCTTCAAAACCTGGGGATTCCGCTTTTCGAGGGCTTCTCGGCGGAAAACCCCGGCAGGTTCGCCCCTGATCTTTTCGTCATGGGCAACGTCATACGGCGGGAAAATCCGGAGGCGCAGTTTGTCATGGCGCAAGGCAAACCCTGCCTTTCGATGCCCCAGGCGATTTCGAGGTTCTTTCTGGACGGGCGCAAGAGCATCGTCGCTGCCGGAACTCACGGCAAGAGCACGACGTCGTCCCTTCTGGCATGGGTCCTTGAGCAGGGCGGCAAGGACCCGCGCGCCTTCATCGGGGCTTTCCTAAAGGATTGGGGCGCAAGCTACCGGTTGGGGACGGGCGAATACATGGTGGTGGAAGGCGATGAATACGATACGGCCTTTTTCGACAAGGGGCCGAAATTTCTCCATTACCAGCCCCACATCGGAATAGTGGGAAGCATCGAATTCGACCATGCCGATATTTTTAAAGACCTCGAAGCCGTGCTCAAGGCGTTCCGCGACTTCGTTCGCCTCATCCCGAAAGACGGCTTCCTCATCCTCAATGCAGACGACCCCAACTGCGTCCCCCTCGCCTCCGAGTGCAAGGGAACCGTCATCACCTTCGGCGAATCGCACCGGGCCGACTGGAGAATCTCAAAGGTACAGTTTCACCCCGGGGAGGTGTCTTTCCAACTGCGAAACCCCGTGACGCTCAAGGAGGAAACGTTTCGTTCGAAGCTGCCCGGCAGGCACAACGCCTGGAACCTCGCAGCGGTCATTGCAGCTGCGACCCTTGCGGGAATGAGCCTCAAATCCATTCAGGAGGCGGTGCTCACCTTTGGCGGAGTAAAGAGGCGACAGGACGTAGTGGGAGAATTCGGAGGCGTTCTGATAATGGACGACTTCGCGCATCACCCGACGGCGGTGCGGGAAACGCTTCTCGCGCTCAAACTCTTCCACCCCACGCGGCGCCTCATTGCCGCCTTCGAGCCGAGGAGCAACTCCAGCAGGCGAAATGTTTTCCAGCAGCTTTATGCGGGGGCCTTTTCCGCAGCCGACCTCGTCTGCATAAAACAGCCCCCCGCCATGGACTCGATCCCGGGGGAGGAAAGGCTTGACGCAGCCCGCCTCGTCGAAGACATTAAGAATCACGGGAAAGACGCCCGATTCTTCCCTGGCACCGATGAACTGCTCGACTTCCTGGTAGATTTCTCCCGCTCCGGAGATCTCATCGTCTGCATGAGCAACGGGAGCTTCGACGGTCTACCCCGGAAACTGGCCGCGCAACTGCAAAAATCCGTTGGGGTGGGCCCGCGAACCCCAACATAAACCGTAGGTTGGGGTGAGCCCCGCGAACCCCAACATTCCCTACGGAGTAGCCCAATGCGATACCGACGAGTCAAAAGACCAGGGGGGACTTATTTCTTCACGGTCAACCTGGCCGAGCGAAATCGAACATTTCTGGTGGACTACGTGGATTCGCTTCGATCCGTCATACGTGACGTTATGGCGAGACATCCCTTTTCCATTGATGCCGCGGTAATCCTTCCCGATCATCTTCATGCTCTATGGACATTGCCTGCCGGCGATTGTGATTACCCCATACGATGGGGCTTGATCAAAGCGGGGTTCTCCAGGCGGGTCCCACTGGGTGAATTTTGCAATCTGAGCCGCATATCCAGGGGCGAGCGAGGTATTTGGCAGAGGCGCTACTGGGAGCACCTGATCCGGGACGAACGGGACTACTGTCGTCATGTAGATTACATCCACTTTAATCCGGTTAAACACGGCTATGTCGATCATGCTTGCGATTGGCCGTACTCGAGCATCCATCGCTACATTGCCGGCGGCAAACTCGATCGAGGGTGGGCGGGGAAATTAGAAATTGAGCAAGAGGATGATTTCGGAGAAACTTGAAGCACCAGCTTTATCCTGTCGGTGTTTTGTTGGGGTTCCCTTTCGGTCACCCCAACCTACGCCTGACCGGATGGTTTATCGGTAATCCGGAGGGTTTGTTGGGGTTCCCTTTCGGTCACCCCAACCTACGCCTGACCGGATGGTTTATCGGTAATCCGGAGGGTTTGTTGGGGTTCCCTTTCGGTCACCCCAACCTACGCCCGGTCGGATCGACTGTTCCCTGCCTCTCTGCTTGACTTGAGCATGGGGGACGATATACATTTCACATGTATATCCACACAGGAGTCTGTCATGCGAGTTTCCAAATGGGGCAACAGTCTGGCCGTTCGGTTGCCGGCCTCGGTCGTCGAGGCCCTGGGGCTTAAGGAAGGCGACGATATCGAGGTGTTGGTTGCGGAGGAACGTGTTTTTCGCATAAGGAAAGATTCCGGGAAAGATGCGGCCCTCGAACGGTTGCGCAGGTTCCGGGGAAAACTGCCTGCCGACTTCCGGTTCGATCGGGACGACGTCAATGCCCGGTCCTGAAGCGTTCATCGACACCAACGTCCTTCTCTATCTGCTGTCGCTGGATAACGACAAGGCCGACCGGGCCGAAAATATCTTGCGGGCGGGAGGACTGATCAGCGTCCAGGTATTAAATGAAATGGCGAGCGTGGCGCGTCGGAAGCTGGCCATGACGTGGCAGGAAACAGACGAAGTATTGACGCTCATCCGGTCGATGTGCCGGGTCGTTTCTTTGACGGTCGAAACGCATGCCAGGGGAATCGCCGTAGCGAAACGGTACGGATTGAACCTCTACGATGCAATGATAGTGGCCGCCGCCCTGCTCGGAAACTGCAAAACCCTGTATTCCGAGGATATGTGCGACGGACTGGTGATCGAAAGCCGGCTTCTCATACGAAATCCATTCATCGCGCACCCGAGTGCGTAATAGCTCTTAGTCTACATGGAGTGTTGGCCATGCCGCGAATCCTTCTTCATATTTGTTGCGGCCCCTGTTCGCTCTACCCGGTTTCGGCGCTGCGCGGCGAAGACTTTGTCGTGCACGGATTTTTCTACAATCCTCACATCCAGCCGTACCAGGAATTCGAAAAGAGGCTTGAAACCCTGCGCTCCTGCGCTCAGGACCGGGACCTGCCCCTCATCGTACGGGAGGACTACGACCCGGAGACCTTCTTTCGACAGGTGGCCTTTCGTGAAACCAACCGCTGCATGTATTGCTACTCGCTGCGGCTGGAAGCAACGGCGCGCCTGGCCAAAAAGAGCGGTTTCGACGCCTTCTCCACCACGCTTCTCTACAGCAGGCGCCAGAAGCACGAACTCATCGCCTCCATTGCCGAAGAGGCTGGGCGAAAACAGGGGATCGCATTCCTCTACCGGGACTTCCGGGTCGGGTGGCGCGAGGGGCAAAGGGAGGCAGAGGCCCGAGGGTTGTACAGGCAACAATATTGCGGGTGTATTTACTCAGAGATGGAAAGGTTTTGTAATGATCGCAGAACTCGAACCCAGCGGCATCCGGGTAGATGAAAACGGAGACTGGTTCTACAATGGAAGCAGGATCTTCCGGGCCGAAATTCTGGAGGCCTTCTATGAAAAGCTCGAACTCTTACCTACGGGCGAGTATATTCTCTGCGATTTGAAGGGACGCTGCCTGCTCGAAGTGGCCGACACGCCCTTCGTGGTCTCCCGGGTGGACAGGCAACGGGACGATGCGGGCAAGGAACGGATCCGGATCGGCCTAAAAAACCTTTCGCGCGCCGAAACGCTCGACCCCGACACGCTTATGAGCGCAAAAGACAATGTTATGTATTGCAGGACGGCCGAAGGCCGATTTCCGGCAAGATTTTCGCGCCCGGCCTATTATCAACTCGCCGACTTCATACGCGAGGACGAATCGGGGCATGGATTTTTCATCGAACTCAACGGAAAAAGGCATCCCATTAAGGTCAGTGAGCAGTGATTTAATCAGTGAACAGTGATCGGTGAACGGTGATCAGTAAGAACTACTGAGCAGTTCACTCTTCACTCTTCACTCTTCACTGTTCACCCTTCACTGTTCACTGCTCACTGTTCACTGTTTTCACTGACACTGACACTATTTCCTCCCGCCTTCTTTGACTTGTACATGGCCTTATCGGCCCGGTTGAAGAGCTTTTCGATGGACTGGTCGCCCTCGAGGGCCTGGGCCACCCCGATGCTTATGCTCAGGCTGATTTCTTGCTTGTGGTAAACCAGACGGGTGTTCTGGATCAATTTCCGCAGTCTTTCCGCCACGGTAGCCGCGCTTTCCAGGCAAGTGGCCGCAAAAATCAACACAAACTCGTCCCCTCCCCACCGTCCGATAAGATCGGTTTCCCGCAGGATGGGGCCGATGCGTTTTACGATCTCCTTGAGGCATCTGTCGCCAGCCCAGTGGCCGTGCTGATCGTTTATGGACTTAAAGCGGTCGATATCGAAGACAACGAGGGAAAAGATCTGGTTATATCTCTGGAAGCGGTACATTTCGTTTTTGAGGCGTTCCTTCAATGCCCGCCGGTTCGCCACTCCGGTGAGCGAGTCGATGAGTACCTCCTTTTCCAGGGCCTTGCGCTTCTCATGGACCTGATCGACTTCCTTTTTCATCCGGCTCAGGTTTTGATTGAGCGATTCCATCTCCTCTCGGAGACTCTCATGGCGCAGCGCCTCCGAGCGGCGCTTTGCCTCCAGAGCGCTGCGGATCGATGCCAGCCGGGTCAGGACGAGTTCCCTGAAGTCGGCGAGCGTCGTACTGAGCTGCGCCGATTTTTTCATGTCTTCCATGTGGTTTTCGACGATCTGGTTGAAATTCTTATTTTCCTTCTCGCTCTGCCCCGTCTGGCTCATCGTGCCGATATAGAGCCGCTCGAGTTCCAGCAGGCCTTCGCTCATCTCCGCGATGAACTCGGTGACCTGGGTGCGTTCCTCGTCTATCGACTGGTTGTAGAGTTCGATGAGCGTGGCGATGTCCGGCTTGAGACTCACGACATCTTCGATGCGGGCACATTTTTGAATTTTCCCGCGGAGCATGGCCACTCGCCCGGAATATTCTTCTCCGAAGTCACGATCGAATTCCCCGGCCAGGTGGAGAAATATGGAGCGGAGTTGATCGAGAACAGCCTTTGTGCCCCCGGCAGGAGCGGAATTTTTTGCCGGGTCGGCAGTTTCTGCCTTGGGCGTCGCGCCCTCCGCATCGTCACTTTCAAGTATCGCTCTTTTTAATGCCTGGAGGCTTTCTTCCAACTCTCCGACGGCCGATTCTCTTTGCACGGTATTTTTGAAATCGAGAAGCCTGGCATTCACCGCCGTGTTTTCATCCCTGGCCAGAGCGCACATGGCGGCGATCGAGCGCTTGAGCAGGTCGCGCATCTTCATCGCTTCTTCATGATCCTCAACTGCGCCTTTGAAGCCCTTTCCGTTGGCCTTTTGCGTCACCGCATCTTTGGCACCCTTAGTTTCTCCCTGCCGGCCGACATCCAACTGCCTCATAGTTAAAATCCCCTCCCTTTTATGCCTTCCTGCTTACTGTCCGCCTTTTTGCACTTCGGACTGAAAAGCTGGCATTGAACGCCGGAGGCAGCATAGACTACCTGGTCCGGACGCCTGGACGACTTGATGCCCCAGGCGTCACAGCCGTAGGGCGTTCCGGTGATCCACGTGATTACATAGTGGGCGCATCGCGTGCAATCGACCTTTGCCACACCAATCTCCTTATCTTTGCCTGGTTCTCGGCTTCTCACCTGCTTTTGGCCCATCATGAGCGCACTGAGAATTGCTATCAAGTTCTGTGCCAACCCCGCCTCACCGGTTCCAGACAGGACGCAAAAAGCGAACGGCAAAAAAAAGAGGATTTGCATTGCTTTTCGCCCTCATTTTCTTTAAGTAATCTCAGATGAATTCCGATTCCTTGTCAGGAGGAATTGCGGCATGGTTATAACAGGGTACCAAGTCCAGAGTGTCCTGCGGACCTACACGAAGCAGCTGAAGAAGTCGAAGCTGAAATCGCAGGCGGGCGGCAATCCCGGCGATTCGGAGAACGACGAGGAGAAAGTATCGATCTCCGGCGAAGGAAAACGCAAGCTGATAATGGACCGTTTGACCAGCCGGATTTTAGAAAATATGTGCCCCAAACAGGATGATGAAGCCGGCTCGGCAGGAAGGGAATCCGCGATGAGCGACGGGCCGGTGGCGGAAGGAAATAGATGAATATCATGAAAATCCCGCCATATCAGACGAATGGCGCTGAGAGCGCGGCGCCGACGGACGGGAAAACGAACGCGCCGGGAAAGACCGCTACGACCGGGGTCGCCTCCGACCGGGTGCAGCTTTCCCAAAATTACATGAATCTCGCCAATGCGCAGAAGTCGATTTCGGGGCCCCAGGAGATCCGAACCGATAAGGTTGAGCAGGTAAAGGGCCAGATCGACAGCGGAAGCTACCAGATAAATCCTGGAGCCATAGCGGGAAACATGCTCAACGAGATCATGTAAGCGGACATTTTCTTGACACCATTTGTGAAGGCCCGGCGTGATGCTTTTGACGCACGTCCGGGCCTTACCTTTTCCCCGTGAATTTTGCCGGTGCGGCTCTGGAAAAAATTCTTGGGAAATAGTATATTTGTCGCTTTGAGTGAGAAACATACATCAACCCAACCTGAGCCCGGAAATGACACTGACATCAAAGATCGGTACGTACGGAAGGCTGATAAAGTTCAGCCACACGGTTTTCGCCCTTCCGTTCGCCCTGGCGGCCCTGCTGCTTGCAAACAGCAAGCACCCGGTAAGCCTGGCGACCTTCGCCCTGATCATTGCGGCCATGGCCTCCGCAAGGTCTGCGGCCATGGGCTTCAATCGCCTCGCCGACTATCGCTACGACCGCCTGAACCCCCGAACGGCAAACCGGCCGCATGTGACCGGGCAGGTTGACCTTCCTTCCGTTTTGCTTTTCGTTTTGGTCTCCGCTCTGGTTTTCGTCGGTGTGGCCGCCTTGCTGGGGCATCTGTGTTTCATATTGTCCCTGCCGGTGCTGGCGATTCTTCTTTTGTATTCGTTTACGAAGAGGTTTACGACCCTTTGCCATCTGGCGCTCGGTTTCGCCATCGGGCTTGCGCCCGCAGCGGTCTGGGTAGCGGTAAGCGGGAGCCTCAACTGGAAAATCCTGCTTCTTTCCTTTGCTCTCATGACCTATATCGCGGGATTCGATATCCTCTACGCGTGCCAGGACGTCGAATTTGACCGGGAACACAACCTGTTTTCCCTGCCTGCCTGCCGGGGAGTGTCCAACGCGCTCCTCTATTCGACCGTGCTCCATCTCTTTACCCTGCTTTTTCTCTTCCTGGTCTATTTCGCATTCGATCTCGGCCATGCGTACCTGTTTTTCCTCCTGGTGATAAGCATCCTTATTTTTGCCGAACACAAACTCGTGCGGCCCGACTGCCTCGACAAGGTCAACATAGCTTTTTTCCACGTAAACAGCGCGATATCGATCCTGCTCTTTTTGGGGGTCCTGGCGGGAAGGTGATTGTTTAAGCCACATGAAGACCGCATTCAAAAATCTCGGGGAATTCATATCCGAGCTTGAAAAGGCGGGGGAGTTGCTGCGCATAAGCGCACCGGTTTCCAGCGCGCTCGAAATCTCCCACATCACGGACCTGGCCTCCAAGGCCCCCGGGGGAGGCAAAGCGCTTCTTTTCGAACGAGTCGAAAAGGCGCCCTTTCCCGTCTTGACCAACGCCTTCGGGTCTGAACGCCGTATCTGCATGGCCCTGGGGACGGACTCGCTGGACGCGCTCGCCCGGAGGATCGAACGGTTCCTGCGCCTCGGCCCCCCGAAGTCTTTCCGCGATGTGGCGGAGCTTCTTCCCATGGGAATCGACATCCTCAAATCCCTTCCCCGCAAGACCTCCACGGCCCCATGCCAGGAAGTCGTGCTCCGGGGAGAACAAATCGATCTTTCGAGGCTGCCCGTTCTTACCTGCTGGCCCGGAGACGGAGGACCTTTCGTAACACTTCCGGTCGTCTTTACCCGCAGCCTGGAGACAGGCCGTCGAAACGCGGGCATGTACCGCCTCCAGGTCTTCGACCGCAATACGACCGGCATGCACTGGCACATTCACAAGGACGGCTCCCATTATTTCCAGGAGTACCGGAAGGCGGGCAGGCGCATGCCCGTTGCCGTCGCGATCGGCACCGACCCCGCAGTCACCTGGGCCGCTACCGCCCCGCTTCCGCAGGGAATCGACGAAATGCTCCTGGCCGGCTTCATCCGGAAAAAACCGGTCTCCATGACCCGATGCGTCTCCATAGACCTGGAGGTCCCCGCCGAAGCCGAATTCGTGCTCGAAGGGTATGTAGATCCTGACGAGCTTCGCCTGGAAGGCCCCTTTGGAGACCACACCGGCTATTACTCGCTCGTTGGCGAATATCCCGTCTTCCACCTGACCGCCCTTACCCACCGCAAAAACCCGGTGTATTCGGCAACCCTTGTGGGACGCCCACCCATGGAAGACTGCTGGCTCGCCAAGGCGACCGAACGGTTCTTTCTGCCTCTCCTCCGCTCGATTCACCCGGAGGTGCGCGATTTTTGGATGCCCTGGGAAGGAGTCTTCCACAACCTCGTGGTCATGAGCCTCGAAAAAGAATATCCCGGCCACGCCCGCAGGATCATGAGCGCGGTCTGGGCACAGGGGCAGATGAGCTTCACCAAGGCCGTGGTACTCCTTGACGACAATATCGGTTTGCGCCACCCCGCAGCCGTCCTGCGCGCCATCCTCGATGAAATCGATCTCGAAAGCGATCTTTTCATCACCGAGGGCATTCTCGACGTCCTCGACCATAGCGCCCCCGATCCGCTTTTCGGTAGCAAGCTCGGTATCGACGCCACCCGAAGACATGCGGGCGAACGGCCACGGCCCACACACCAAACCCTTCCGATCCCGACAACCGAAACTATCGAAAAAAGCCTCCGAGAGATATCCTCCCGACTCGCAGACTTTCACCTTCCGCCTCTCGACACCAAAAACCGCGTACTTCTCGTAAATCTCGAAAAAGACGGCAAGATTTCGGGCCGCGCGCTCGCCCCAAACCTGCTTGAAAGCTCCGCCCTTGCGCCCTTTTCGATCTTCGTTTTGCTCGATTCGTCCATAGCCTTGAACGACTACCCGCTCGTGCTCTGGAAAATCGCAAACAACGTCGATCCCGCAAGAGACATCTATAGAAAAAGCGGGAGAATAGTACTCGACGCCACCATCAAGGGTCCTGAAGACGGCCACACCCGCCCCTGGCCGGCCGACATCCAAATGGACCCGGAAGTAGCGCAAAGAATCGAAGCGCGCGCTCGGGAACTCGGTATCGAAGAATTCCTGCCGCGCCGCTAAAGGCAGAGGCGAAGAGCAAAAGAGCGGGGACTTTCGCCCCCCCCCGCGGGGATGAAACGATACTAATTGCAGTTTCAAGCTGGAAAAAAGATTATAGTTCGGTTAGGTGACACAAGCCGGCCACCGTATAATCAAGTTCGAGGAGGGGGTCTATGCACTTCAATGATATCCCTGAGATTAAGCGCTTGAGCACGCCGGAAAAAATCCTGCTGGTCGATGACCTTTGGGACAGCATTGCCTCGGAGGAATCGGAGGTGCCCGTCCCTGAGAGCCATACTGCCGAACTGGACAAAAGACTCGCCAAATACAGATCTGACCGGGAAACTCTTCTCTCACTGGAAGAACTGCAGAAGAGAGTAGAAAGCAGAAAATGACATCAACTTTGCGTTTTCTTCCCGAAGTCGAGGTCTTTTTCACTGTGCCCGATCCCTTCGAACTATCATGGCAACGCTGGACGACAGGGCCTGATCCCAGTTGAAACCCTCCTATTTCACATGAAACCGAATCGCCCCCATCTACCGTACATACATTTTTGAAAATCCGAACCGCAAACAGGCGTATTTGACGCCAATGACCATCGCACTTAGATAATATATATTTACAATCAACTATTTACGCACTCTTCAGCGGGTCGCGATCCTAAAGAGAGTAAGGAGCAAAAATGAACAACGTGGAATACTCAGAACCCGTAACACCCAAGGTTGGAGGACCCGAACTTTCGATTGGCGGGTTGGAAAACTATGCCCGGGAAGTGACTCGGGGTCTTTCCCGGGATATCGAATCGGAGTCACGCTCGTTTGCCGTTAAACGATTGAAATCCATTTCCGAAAACCTGGACGTCCTGGCCGCGAGTTTGAACGACGCGGCCGGAAAACTTCGCGAAAAGCAAAGCGATTCTCTCGCCGGCATGCTCGAGGCGGTCTCCGGGGAAATAGGGCTCCTGGCCGACAATTTCAGAGACGATTACATTCAGGATGTGATCAGCGAGATCGAAGATTTTGCCCGCAAAAGACCGGTGCTTTCCATCGGTGCCGCACTGACGACCGGGGTCCTCATCTGGTGGCTTTCCTCTTCTTCCGGGAAAAAGGTGGAGAAAGGCAACGGCGGGCGGGCGCCCTACGTTGAGGACATAACCGGTAGAATGGAAGAAGAATGCGTATGAACGCATGTCATGAAACCATAGTCTCGACCAGGGAAGACACAACGTATGCTGCGAGTGCCGGATCGTAGAGGTCGAAAGATTTTTCGGGAGGCACCGCCTCTTCTATCCGGCCCCCGCAAAGCAACCCGAAAGGGGGACCTGCCGCACCTCTACTTACCTCAATCCACAAGATTACATTGTTCCCCTACCTGTGGAACCCTCCATTTCGTGGTAATAACCTAACCTCCGAAACCACAACTGATTAGCCCGCTTACACGGTAAAGGAGAGTCGGTATGATTTCTTTGTTATCTTTTTCGACGACGCGGCAACCTGTAGAAGCTCCTGAAATGCACAAAGGCTCAGGGTCTGCCCGGGTTGTCCTTTTGGCAGATGATAAAGCGCAGGACTACCTTTTGATGAAAGAAACTTTTGAAGCCAGTCCGATCAGTGTGGACCTGCGATGGGTGTGCGACGGGGAGGAAGCTCTGGACTACCTGTTTCAAAGAGGTGACTATCGGTATCCCGGCTCCGCTCCGCGCCCGGACCTGATTTTACTGGACCTTATTATGCCGGGCAAAGGCGGCCTGGAAATCCTCAGCCATATAAAGGGAACCGGCAGACTCCGAAACATTCCCGTTGTGCTTCTGGCCACCTGCCGCAAACAGATTCATGAGGCGTCGGGGCTAAGGCTCGGGGCAGATTCCTTCATCGTAAAGCCCCGCGATTTTGACGAACTGGCCAACATATTCGCCGATCTTCACGAACACTATTTCGGTATTTTCTGCGTGCCCGATTCTCCGGAAATCAACGGGTTTCGTTGCGGCAACCGTTTACGCTCCATGGAGAGACATGCGGTTTGCCGGGCTCGATTCCGCCGCTCCGGCGTGCCCGTTCGGGGGAGGGCGATACAAGCAACGCGGTTGAACTAATCATCCTCAGCCGCGTAGCGACCAAGGGGGTGCAGGGGGCGAAAGCCCCCGCTCTTTTCCCTCTGTCCCGACTGTTTGCCTCTCGCCTTTTTTCTCTCCCCGCCCGGCCGATCCGTCCCTCCGGCGATTTACATTGAAATAGACCCCGGAAAGTGTTATAAATAGTTGTTTTCCTCGAAGTTCCAATAATTTATCTGCACAGTCGAATGTAGCGCCCGGCGTCGAAAAATTCCGGGCCAAAAGAGGGATTGCCGTCTTATGCAAAATATCGAAACGCTGCCCGAAATGCCCCGCGACGATTACACCGCGCAGCGGATAACCGTGCTGGAAGGGCTGAGCGCCGTACGTGTGCGGCCTTCCATGTACATTGGCAATGTCTCGACCGAAGGTCTTCACCACCTGGTCTACGAGGTTGTGGACAACAGCATCGATGAGGCCCTTGCCGGCCACTGCAACCAGATCCGGGTCCAGATTCACGTCGACGGCTCGATCACCGTGGACGACAACGGCCGAGGAATCCCGGTCGATATTCATGAAAAGGAAAACATCCCTGCGGTAACGGTGGTAATGACCAAGCTGCATGCGGGCGGAAAATTCGACGACTCGACCTACAAGGTCTCCGGGGGTCTTCACGGGGTGGGCGTGTCGGTGGTAAACGCGCTGAGCGAGACTCTGGATGTCGAAATCCGGCGTGACGGCAAGGTGTACCATCAGCACTACGAGCGGGGAGAGCCGCGGACCGAGCTTCTGGTTCGGGGCGAGACGCAGAAGCGCGGGACCCGGGTGACCTTCAAGCCCGATCCGCTCATCTTCGAAGATACGGAAATAAGCTTCGATGTGCTGGCCGAGCGCATGAGGGAACTGGCGTTCCTCAACAGCGGCGTTCAAATCGCGCTCGTCGACGAGCGCATCCCCAAGGAGAAGGTTTTCTTTTACGAAGGCGGGCTGGTCTCCTTTGTGGAATATCTGAACAGGAACAAGGAGCCTCTTTTCCCCGATGTCATCTCCATCTCGGGGGAAAAGCAGGGGATCGCCGTCGGCTTTGCGATCCAGTACAACAGCACTTACAATGAAAAAATATTCACCTTCGCAAACAACATAAACACGAAGGAAGGCGGGACGCACCTCGTGGGCTTCAAGGCCGGGCTTACCCGGTCGATCAAGCAATATGCGGGTCAGAACAAGTCGATCAAGCAGCCGGATCTCGACCGGATGATCGGCGACGATGTGCGCGAGGGGCTCACGGCGGTTGTGAGCATAAAGATCCCGCAGCCCCAGTTCGAGGGGCAGACCAAGACCAAGCTGGGAAACAGCGAGGTCAAGGGGATGGTGGAAAACCTCGCCTACGAGAAGCTCTCGGCCTATTTTGAGGAAAACCCCAAGATCATCCGCGCGATTCTGGACAAGGTCATGGAAGCCGCCAGGGCGCGCGAGGCCGCGCGGCGCGCAAAGGAACTCACCCGCAGAAAGGGAGTGCTCGGCGATCACTCTCTACCCGGAAAACTTGCCGACTGCCAGGAACGCGACCCTTCTAAGAGCGAGATCTTCATCGTCGAGGGAGATTCGGCCGGAGGCTCGGCGAAGCAGGGCAGAAACAGGGCCACCCAGGCCATTTTACCCCTGCGGGGAAAGATCCTTAACGTCGAAAAATCGCGTTTCGACAAGATGCTCGAAAACCAGGAAATCCGCAACATGATCTCCGCGCTCGGAACGGGAATCGGCAAGGACGAATTCAATCCCGACAAGCTGCGGTATCATTACATCATCATCATGACCGATGCCGACGTCGACGGGGCGCATATCCGCACCCTGCTGCTCACCTTTTTCTTCCGCCAGATGCCGGAACTGATCGAACTCGGGCGGCTCTATATCGCCCAGCCGCCTCTCTACCGGCTCGCGGCAGGAAAGGCGGAGCATTACCTGAAAGACGACGACGACCTCAATGCGTTTCTTTTGAAGCGCGCCGCCGAAAAAAAGCAGGTGTTTTTGCCCGGCCGCGACGAGCCTCTTCCCCCCGAAGAACTGATAGCCCTTCTGAAGACCTTCTCCAAATACGAGGAGTGGCTCGACCGTCAGGCGCAGCGGGGCATCTCCAAAAAACTTCTGGAGCAGACAATCCATATTTTCGACGAAAACCGGCTCGATGAGCAAGACCCGCAGCAGTGGGCCTCCGTGCTAAAGGCCGAATTCGAAGAATCGGGCTACGAGGTGATTTCCATTGAAGCCGAAGAGGAACATCGTGGCTACGACCTCGAGGTGATGGACCCGGCGAACGGGCAGAAGAAAAAGCGCATCAGCTTCGACTTTCTGGCCTCGGCCGAATTCCGGAAGCTCCTTTCGCTCTATCGGCAACTGGCTCTTTTGCATGCGGTTCCCTATGTTGTTCAGGATAAGGATGGCCGGGTGGAGTTCGATAATCCCAGGGCCTTTTTCCAGCACCTCATGGACGAAGCCCGCAAGGGAGCAACCATTCAGCGCTACAAAGGCCTGGGGGAAATGAACCCCGAACAGCTCTGGGAAACCACGATGAACCCGGAGAAAAGGACCCTCCTGCAGGTAAAAGTCGAAGACATGGTTACCGCCGACGAACTTTTCACCACCCTCATGGGAGATCCGGTGGAACCGAGGCGGGAATTCATCCAGACCAACGCGCTCGATTTCCGGGAATTGGATATCTAAGATAATGGACCTTAAAACCATAAACATTGCCGATGAAATAAAGCTGTCCTATCTCGATTATGCGATGAGCGTCATAATCGGGCGGGCGATTCCCGACGTGCGTGACGGCCTGAAACCCGTGCACCGACGCATCCTTTTTTCGATGCACGAGGTCAATAACGACTACAACAAGCCCTACAAGAAGTCGGCGCGCATCGTCGGAGACGTCATGGGTAAGTATCACCCGCACGGGGATGCGGCCATCTATGATGCGACCGTCCGCATGGCCCAGGACTTTTCCATGCGCCATCTGCTCGTGGACGGCCAGGGCAACTTCGGCTCGGTCGATGGCGATCCTCCGGCGGCAATGCGTTACACCGAAATCCGCATGTCGAAGCTGGGCATGGAGTTCATGCGGGACATCGAGAAGGAAACGGTCCCCTTCCAGCCCAACTATGACAATACGCTCCTTGAGCCGACGGTGCTGCCGACGCGGGTACCCAACCTGCTTTTGAACGGCTCTTCGGGGATCGCGGTCGGAATGGCGACAAACATTCCCCCGCACAACCTGCGCGAACTCTGCTCGGGCCTCATCGCCCTGCTCGACGATCCGACTTTGACCGTTAAAGGCCTCATGCGCTACATCCAGGGGCCCGATTTTCCCACCGCCGGTTATCTCTGCGGCTGCGATGGGATCACTGAAGCCTATGAAACCGGCAAAGGGGTCATCAAGATACGCGGGCGGGTCGAGGTCGAAGACTCGGGAAGAAAGCAGCACCTGATTGTCACCGAGCTTCCCTACCAGGTGAACAAGGCGAGGCTGCTCGAACGTATCGCCGAACTGGTGAAGGCGAAACGGATCGAGGGCATCCAGGACATCCGCGATGAATCCGACCGCCAGGGAATGCGCGTCGTGCTCACCCTGCGCCAGGGCGAAGACCCCAAGGTGGTCGAAAATCAGCTCTACAAAAACACGGCGATCGAGACCACCTTCGGGATCATCATGCTCGCCGTAGTGGATAACAGGCCCGAGGTGATGAACCTCAGGGACATCCTGCAGCATTTTCTCGACTTTCGCCGCGAGGTCGTCGTCAAACGCACCCGCTACGAACTCAGGCAAGCCGAAAAACGGGCTCATATCCTCGAAGGATTGAAGAAAGCCCTCGACAATCTCGACGCGGTGATCGCTCTCATACGCTCGGCGCAAAATCCGCCCGAAGCCAAGCGGGGCCTCATCGAACGGTTCGACTTCAGTGAGATCCAGGCGCAGGAAATCCTCAATATGCGCCTCCAGCGCCTGACCGGACTCGAACGGGAAAAAATCATTCAGGACTACCTCGACATCATGAAGGAGATCGAGCGGCTGAAAAGCATCCTCGCCTCCGCCGCCCTGGTCGACCAGGTCGTACGGAACGAAATCCAGGAACTGATCGACGAGTTCGGCGAAGCACGCAGGACCGAGATCATTCCCGATGCCGGGGATATTTGCCTCGAAGACCTCATCGCCAGCGAAGAGATGGTGGTGACGATGTCTCGGGCAGGGTATCTCAAGAGGACCCCGCTGTCGGTCTATCGCAACCAGAACCGGGGCGGCAAAGGCCGCACCGGCATGAGTACGCGCGAAGAAGACGTGGTTACAAGCCTCTTTACGGCCCTCACCCTCGACTACCTGCTGCTTTTCACCAACCGGGGGCAGGTGTTCCGGCTAAAAGTCTACGAAATACCCGAAGTGGGCCCAACGGCGCTGGGGAAGGCCGCCGTAAACCTTCTTCCGCTTCAGTCGGGAGAAAAGATCCAGACCATTCTGCCGGTCCGTGAGTTCTCACCGGGCCTTTACGCCGTGATGGCCACCAGAAACGGGATCATCAAGAAGACCGAGCTCTCCGCCTACGCCAACCCCAGGTCGACCGGCATACGAGCGATCAATCTGGACGAAAACGACGAACTCATTTCGGTTGTGATCACCGACGGGGAGCGCGACATTTTCCTCATGAGCCGCGAGGGCAAATGCATCCGGATAAGTGAAGGAGAATTCCGGCCGCTCGGGCGCGTCAGCCGGGGCATCCGGGGAATGAACATAAAAGACGGGAGCCTGGTCGGAATGGACGTCATCGATCCGCACAAGTGCATCCTGGTGGTAACGGAAAGAGGGTTCGGCAAACGCACCCCTGAGGAAGACTACCGCTGCCAGGGCCGGGGCGGGCAGGGAGTTCTCAATATCCGGGTAACCGAACGCAACGGCTCCGTGGTCGGCTTCCGCCAGGTCGCCGAAGAAAACGGGATCATGCTGATCACGGACAAGGGGCGGCTCATACGAATGTCTGTTTCGCAAATCAGCAAAATTGGCAGGGTAACTCAGGGAGTAAAGCTCATCGGTCTTGACGAAGGAGAGAAAGTCGTCGATCTTACCGTTCTCGACGAAGCGGAAACTCCCAAAGAAGATACAAAAGAAGAGACAAGAGAGGAAGAATAGCATTGATCGACAATTTGGGACCGGTCGGTGTGATCGGGGCCGGGGCCTGGGGCACCACCATCGCCCACATGCTCGCCGCAAACGGTTTGCAGGTACATCTCTGGGTCTTTGAAAAAGACCTGTGCGAGACCATTCGCAAGACTCGGGAAAATACCGTATATCTTCCAGGCTTCACGCTGCATGAAAACGTGCACGCAAGCAGTGCGGTCGAGGACATAGCACAGGCCTGCCGCCTGCTGGTCATGGTCGTTCCTTCGCACGTCTATCGCGGTGTGGCCCGTAGTCTCCTGCCCCGTCTGCAGCGGGACGCCGTCATCGTCAATGCGACCAAGGGCATTGAAAACGATACGCTCCTTACCATGTCGGGTATCTGGAAAGAACTGCTCCCCGAGGGGAGTGGCGTAAAGATTCTTTGCCTCTCCGGGCCTTCCTTCGCCCATGAAGTGATGCGGGGAATTCCCACTGCGGTGACTCTGGCCGGGCCCGACATGGAAATCACTCAAGAGGTCCAGAAGACCCTCTCCGCGCCAAGGTTTCGTATCTACACGAGCCTCGATGTTACCGGAGTCGAGGTCGCCGGCGCCTCGAAAAACGTCATAGCCCTTGCCGCAGGCGCCAGCGACGGCCTTTCCTTCGGCTACAACGCGCGGGCAGCCCTCATTACCCGGGGCCTGGCCGAAATCTCCCGGCTCGGCGTCAAGATGGGCGCACACCCCCTCACCTTCTCGGGACTTGCCGGCATAGGAGATCTGCTTCTCACCTGCACCGGGGATCTCAGCCGGAACCGCACGGTCGGAATGCAACTGGCCAAAGGCAGGAAGCTCAAAGACATTCTCGGCCAGATGCGCCAGGTGGCCGAAGGGGTCGTCACCGCCAAATCCATCCACATGCTTGCCCGAAAAATGGAAGTCGAAATGCCCATTTGCGAGCAGGTCTACCGGGTGCTCTATGAAGAAAAGGACCCGCTGCTCGTCGTCTCCGAACTGCTCGAACGCGATCTGAAACATGAAATGGAGCATGACCCGGAGATCGGAATGAACCAGGGAAGGTAAATACCCTCCCCAGATCCGGCCATATTTCCTGTTTGATCGACTGATGATTTCCAGTGCTTATCTTGTAAGCAGGGGCTCTATACCTTATGCAAGGAGGCTGGAATCTATGGATCTTATCTTGCAGGATGAAATCAGGGAACTGATGCGCAAGAGGAGCGACTCCTGCGTGTCACTCTATCTGCCCACGCACAAGACCGGACGCGACACGCTGCAGGACCCGATTCGGCTGGATAACCTTCTGAGAGGCGCCGAAAAAGAACTCGTGGCAGGAGGAGTGCGCGCCTCCGAGGCCAGAGAGCTTCTTCAACCCGCGCAGGACTTTTTGAAGGAAGCCACTACCACTCGCCGTCTTACCGACGGCCTTAGCATGTTCATCTCCAGAAACTTTTTCAAATATTTCAAGCTCCCGCTCCGTTTCTACGAACGACTGCACATCGGGCGGCAGTTCTATTTGAAACCGCTCGCCCCCCTGCTGCATGGCGACAAGAAATTCTTTATCCTGGCCGTCAGTCAAAAATCGCTACGACTCTTCGAATGCACGGAATTCGGCGCCAATGAAATCGAACTCCAAGGCGTGCCGAGGAGCATGCGGGAAGCGCTGGGCACCGAAGAGGAATCGATTCCGCTTTTCCGGATGAGTTCTCAGGCTTCCAATCCCGGTACGGCCCAAATGGTCCACGGGCACGGCGGCGCCGCCGAATCGGAAAAAGATCGCCTCCGGCGGTGGTTTCAAATCTTGAAAGACAGCCTGCACCCAGTCTTCAGACAGGAGAAGATTCCTCTTGTCTTTGCCGGCGTGGAATATCTTTTTCCGATGTTCAAGCAGGCGGAAATCTACAGAAACATCCCGGGCGAATTCATTGAGGGCAACCCCGATGAACTCGATTCGCTCGAACTTCACAAAAAAGGGCTGCGGCTCATATCTGCCTATTTCAACAGGGAAAAGGAACAGGCAATCGACCGGTGCAGCGAACTGCTCGGAGGCCCGCTCGCATCCGAGAGCATCGCAGACATTTTGCCCGGCGCCGATTCGGGAAGAGTCGATACGCTCTTTGTAGACACTGACGCGCAGCAATGGGGCAAATACGACCCGGCCTCGGGCAACGTGGAAGTCCATTCGGAGCGGCAAACCGGAGACGAGGACCTGCTCGATCTGGCCTTTGCCAACGCCTATCTTAGCGGCGCAACTGTCTATGGACTGAGTTCGCCCGAGATGCCCGGCAAGGATGCCGCGGCCATTTTCAGGTACTAAAGGCGCGCAAAAACGATGGGTATCTAAACAGTCTCCATGCGGGAACTTCTTGGTGGACAACGTCTTCGTCCTACCTCAATCCGCACCGGTCGTAGGTTGGGGTGACCGAAAGGGAACCCCAACATAACCCCGGTCCCCGATGAAGCCGTCCATCGCGCCCACCACCCTCATGGTCCGGGGTTTCCGGATGGACATTTAAATAGACACTCCCCATCCTCTGAGCGTTTCGAGCGTCGCATAGCTGGTCAGATCGTGATGAATCGGGGTGACGGAAATATAGCCCGAGGCAAGGGCGCACGAGTCCGCCTCCGGGTCGTCATCCCGGACCACGGATTCATTTGTCAGCCAATAGTAGACGTGGTTTCGCGGATCGATTCGCCGGTCATATTTTTCCACATATCTCTGGGTCCCTTGCCTGGTTATGCGCACGCCGCTGATTTTATCGGCCGGCAGGTTAGGGACATTGACATTGAGGCTCACCCCGGGCGGCAGCCCCTCTTTTCCTGCGAGTGCGACCAGTTTGGGGATAAATTCGGTTGCGGCGCTAAAGTCCGCAGAGGTAAAGGAATCGATCGAAATGGCTATGGACGGGAGGCCGAGAACCGCAGCCTCCGTTGCGGCCGAAACCGTGCCCGAATAGATTACATCCACCCCTACGTTGGCCCCGAGGTTGATGCCTGAAACCACCATGTCGGGCGGCTGGTCCATCAGTTCGCTTACCGCAATTTTCACGCAGTCGGCGGGGGTGCCCTTGAGGGCGTAGCCGAAAAACCGGCCGTTGCGCTTTACCTCGTTCACACGCAAGGGCTCGAGTATGGTGATCGCATGCCCGATCGCGCTCTGTTCGGTTTCCGGAGCGACAACAATCACCTCGTGCTCAGCCGACAAAGCGTGGAAAAGGGCCTCTATACCCTTGGAAAAAATCCCGTCGTCGTTGGTCAAAAGAAGCTTCATAAATTCAATCCTAATTGCCCTTCGAGCTCTCTCCAATCCCACGGAGGGCCGTCGGTTTGGTCTTGCCAGGGCCAGCCGCGAGGAAGGGGCGACTCGAATCGGAGTCTTTCTCCCCGAACGGGATGGTCCACGAAAAGCTCTTTGGCAAAAAGGGCGATTTGTTTTTCGGGAAGCGCTGCGGGGGCCCCATACCGAAGGTCCCCGACAACCGGATGACCGATGTGGGCGAACTGAAGCCGTATCTGGTGCCTGCGCCCGGTTTCGAGTCTGATGCGAACCAGGCTGCGCCCCTGTGCCGTATCCAGAACCGTGAAAGATAGCCTCGCCTCACGAGCTTCGGGAGTTTTTCCCGAAACGACCCTGCTCGACCGATTCTCGCCCTTTTCGATCAAATTGACGAGACTGCCCGATTTTTCCTTCAGTTTTCCCTCCAATACCGCTAGATAATATTTTTCCGCTTTGCCCCCGCGGAACTGTTCGCTTATTCTTGCGGCGGCCTTGGAGGTTCGGCAAAAGAGCATGACCCCGGCGACCGGCCGGTCCAGGCGATGGACAAGGCCGAGAAAAACCCGGCCGGGTTTGTTATAAACATCCTTTAGCCAGAGCTTACCCAGTTCGAGCAGCGACGTTTCCCCGGTCTCATCGCCTTGAGCCAGGAGGCCGGCAGGCTTGTAGAGAACCAGCAGGTGGTTGTCTCGGTAGAATATAGGCCACGATCGATGAAAAAAATAGTCCCCGTTCATAGAGCTTCCCGCGGGCGTACCCCAAAAGGAACTGATTTCATGCCCCCAAACAAACAGGGCGCGGAACCCGATGCGGCGCACCTTTCAAAGCTGCTGGTCGCATCCGGCATATCCCTGCCGCGTAGCGACGTGGAGCGCCTGTGGAAATATCACCTGCTGCTGAGACAATGCAACACCGAACTCAATCTCACCCGGATTCACAACTTCGCAAACATGGTCCGCAAACTTTATGTGGACTCGATCCTGCCCGGCAAAATCATCGAGCTGCCCTCGCCCCTCATGGATATCGGCAGCGGCCCCGGCATGCCGGGAGTCCCTCTAAAGATCGCCTATCCGCAGCTCGAAGTCATCCTCGCCGAAAGCAGGCGAAACCGCAACGAATTTCTCCATAGGGTGGTCCAGGAGCTTTCGTTGGGGGGGATCGACGTCCTTGGGCACGGTGTCGGTCCCTCGACTGAAACGGAGGTTAACGGCATAATAACCCGGGCACTGGAGGCCATCCCCGCTACCTTGGAAAGGATTTCGGGCTCTCTATCCAGGGGGGGCCTGGCGATATTCATGAAGGGCCCGGGATGCGACCAGGAAATAGAAGAGGCCCGGGAACGCTACACCGGCCGCTACCGGCTCGTGGGCGACCATCATTACCAATTACCCGATTCCCGCGATGAGCGCAGGCTGGTTGTTTTCGAAAGGCTCGATGCTCCCCCCCGGCTCAGAAGGACCGAATTCGAAAGGCAAAACCTGGTGAAAACCATCGAAAGCGAAAATAATGACACTTTCCGGGAGTTGAAAAAACTGCTCACCCCCCGGGGGATACGCAAACAGTTGCAGGCGCTCGTCTTCGGCCAAAAGCAGGTGACGGAAACGCTTGCCCGAATTCCCGAAGACTGCCTCGCCTGGTTGAGTCGGGGCGACACCGCCCCGCCGCCCGAAGAGGCCCCCTCGCATTTGATGTGGTATCGGCTGGCACCTCCTCTTTTCGAGGCCCTGGATATTTTCGGGACTTCCTGTCCGCTCTTGCTCGTAAAAGTGAAACCGATGGAACAGTGGTCGCCCTCCGAGGGCCTTCCGGAAGGATGCACTCTCTTCGTGCCGTTCCAGGACCCCGAAAATGTCGGGGCCGTCATTCGGTCGGCGGTGGCTTTCGGCGTCTCCGCGATCATCCTGCTCGCCGAAGCCGCCAACCCCTACCATCCCAAGTCGGTGAGGGCTTCCGGGGCAACGGTCTTTGGCGCCCGCCTGCTGCAGGGCCCCTCGATCGGCGAACTCCCCGAAGAACTGCCGCTCGTGCCCCTTTCCAAAGAAGGGAAAAACATTTCGGATTTCAGATTTCCGGAAACCTTCGGCCTGCTCCCCGGAATCGAAGGACCGGGGCTGCCGGAGAAGTTTAGAAAGGCTGCGGTCTCCATTTCCATCTCGGCCGGGGTGGAGTCGCTAAATGGAGTGGTGGCGACCGCAATCGCCCTGTTCAAGTGGGGGGAGGCAATAAATCGGTGAGCAGTGAGCAGTGAACGGTGAACGGTGGTCAGTAATCAGTCGCCACATCGACCCACTCGGCGCCGACGAGCTCAATCAGGCGATCGGGGGTTATCCGTAGCGCAGCATTTGTGGCGCCTGCCGCGGGAAGGACGACATCGAATTTTTTCAATGTCACATCGGCGAAGACCTTCAATTGCTGCGGCAAGCCGAACGGGCACACGCCCCCCACAGGGTGACCGGTCCACTCGACGACCTCGTCCCCACTGAGCATCCTAGCTTTGCCGTTGAACCGATCCTTGAACTTTCGGTTGTCGATCTTGGCGTCGCCACCCAGAATCAGCAGGATGACTTCACCCTTCAGCCACAGCGTGAGCGTTTTGGCAATCTGTCCGGGCGCAACTCCGTGCGCCTGAGCGGCTTCTGCAACTGTTGCCGTACTCGATGGTTTTTCTATTATTTCAAGGTCCGGCGCATGTTCAAAGAGAAATGCGCGGACCGATTGCAGGCTCATGTATTGACTCCTTGACCGCCCATCAGGATGCCCCCGGCTCGAAGATTATCAGCACACGCCGGTTTGCCTTTCTGCCATTTGCAGTGGCGTTCGATGCGACCGGCCTCGCTTCGCCCCAACCCTGCGCCGAGATCCGGCCGGCCGGTATCCCGCGGTCCACAAGGGCACGCTTTATCAGCCACGCCTCCAGCTCGGTCAAAATAAGGTCCCGAGTCTCCGAATGAGCACAATCCGTGTAGACTTTCACTTTTATGTTCATGTGCGGGTATTTTTTCCCGGCATTGGCCAAAGCGTCCATATCGGCCATGTCGGAAATCTTCATCTTGTCGCCATCCGGTTGGAACAACGAATCGGAGGGTATGGTTACGTAGATGCTGCCCTTTTGTTTTGTGACCTGCGCTCCGAGAAGGCGCACGAGGTCTGTCGACAAATCGCATTTCGTCCCTTGCGACCCGTTGACCCCGCAGGTGATCGGGCTGGTTCCGGAGCTGGTGCCCACAGTGCCGCAGCCGCCCAGGGGCAGAAAGCAGATAAGCGCCCAAAGGGGCCATGCCTTTCTCATACCGTCCCTCGTGTGGATAGATTTTTCGATCTTCGCCCAACTCCCCAATATCAGACCCCGCCGGCCAATGCAAGTCCTCATCGGGCGAGAATGCAAAGCTGACATTCAAAGAGAGCAAAGGTATAATCGCAAAGACAGGAGCGGGAAGCGGGAAGAAAAGCGTCCCCTCTCTTTCATCATTTCAGATCGAGAGAACATGGCCGAAAGACTCTACCGAGACTATAATTCCTACCTGCGGGAGACCTTCGGATGCCGGGTGCAGAAGATATCTCTGGATGCAGGCCTTTCGTGCCCGAACCGTGACGGCACCCTGGGGCGCTCGGGCTGCATATACTGCAACGAGAAGGGCTCGGGCACCGGGGCAGCTTCTTTTGCATCCATTTCCGAACAGATCCGAACCGGAAAAGAGAGGCTTGCCCGGAAGTACAAGGCCAAAAAATTCATTGGCTATTTTCAGTCGTTTTCGAATACCTATGCACCGCTTCCCGGGCTCCGGGCACTTTACGACGAGGCGCTCGAAGACCCTGACGTCGTGGGGCTCAGCATCGGCACGCGCCCGGATTGCGTAGCCGACCAAACCCTGGACTACCTGGCCGAGCTTGCCAAAACCCGTCTCATCTGGCTCGAGTTAGGCCTCCAGTCGGCAAATGATGCCACCCTCGCGCGTATCCGAAGAGGGCACCGCGCCGAGGCTTTCGCTGATGCGGTACGGCGCGCCCGCGCGAGAAATCTCCCGGTTTGCGCCCACGTCATCCTGGGCCTTCCCGGCGAAACTACCGAAAATATGCTCGATACGGCGAGATTTCTTGCACTTCAGGACATTCAGGCTGTAAAAATACACCTGCTCTATGTCATTGCGGGGACCGCGCTCCATGAAATGTTCATAAGCGGCGCCTATTCGTGCATGACACGAGAAAATTATGCGGCGGCGGCGGGAGAATTTCTTGCGCTTCTGTCCCCGGACGTGATCGTCCAGAGACTCACCGGAGACCCGCATCCCGATGAACTCGTGGCCCCCGCGTGGGCACTTGAGAAACAGCGAAATCTTGACGCCGTTCGAACCTATATGCAGGAAAACGGGCTATATGAGGGCAAAAACCGGCCCTTTCGACAGGAGAAAAATTCAGATGAATTGTGAAGTTCCCAATATCGACAAAATGCGTGAACGCCTCGTAAAGCTTGTTTTCGACTACTCTTTCCAGTACTCCGAGACCTCCGGCTTTAAACTCGCCCACGGCGGAACGAGCCCCTTTTACTTCAACTGCAAGAAAGTGACTCTGGACCCCGAGGGCCAGTACCTCATAGGAAACCTGGTGTTCGAAGCATTGAGCGACCTGCGGGTGGACGGTGTGGGAGGTCTCACCCTGGGAGCCGATGCGCTTGCCAATGCCGCCGCCTACACCTCCTGGCTGCGAGGCAGGCCGATCCAGTCGTTTATCGTCAGAAAAGCCCAAAAGGACCATGGGATCGTTGCCTCCATCGAGGGCAAGGTAAAACGCGGAGACCGTGTCGTCGTGCTCGACGATGTGGTTACAACCGGCGCTTCCACTCTCCAGGCCATTTCGGCCTGCCGGGAAGCAGGCTTTGAAATCCTCGGGGCCCTCGCCCTGGTCGACCGCCAGGAAATGAACGGAAGGGAAAATATAGAACAGGAAGTCCTGATGTTCAAAGCCCTGGTCACCTGCGAGGAAGTCATGAGGCTGTATAGGGAAAAATAGTGAGCAGTGAGCAGTGAGGAGCAGAAGCTTTCTCTGATCACTTATCACTGATCACTGCTCACTCCCTCCAATTGCCACAACGATATTCAACCCTCCGTGCCGGATGTTCCACAACCGCATCCGGCCGGCGCCCAGGGCGGCGGCTTCGAGCCGGGATTTGGCCAGAACGGCATATCTCCAGCCCTTGAAATTGAGTCTCAGGTGGGCGCCAATTCTTTCGTAAAGACCCGTTCCGCCGGCGGCCATGCGTACTCCATAAGGCGGGTTCAAAACCACAAGGCCTTTCCGCAGTCCCTCTTTATCCGGGAAAAAGTCGAAAAAATCCCCGTTTTTCCAGCTGATATCACCACCGGTCCCGGCGCGCCCCGAATTTTCACCGGCTATCCCGATCGCCTCCGGATCGATATCGATTCCAACGATCGGTTGAGGAGCTTTGGGCAAGACTGTCTCCACGGCCTTTCGCCGCAGAAATTCCCAGGTCTTTTCCTGAAAGGAAGGCCACTTCTGAAACAAAAACTCGCGGGCAAGCCCCGGGGCAATCCGCCGCGCCATAAGGGCCGCCTCGATCGGGAATACGCCCGAGCCGCACATGCCGTCCACGAGGGGCTCCTCGCCCGTCCAGCCCGCCTTGAGTATAATTGCGGCGGCAAGGGTCTCGCGTAGAGGCGCCCCTGAATGGCGCAGGCGATAGCCTCTCTGATAGAGATGGGCTCCCGACATGTCCAGGCTGATAAGGCAGTGGTTGTCGACGAGGCGAACGAGAATCTTTTGCCGGAACTCCGCCCCGGCGCCCTGAGGTATCCCCGGATGCCCGATGCATTTTTCGATAGCCTGCTGGATAACCTCGGCCACCCTGCCCTCGCTGTTTATCCGGGAATAGTGCACGCCGGCTTCGACGTCGATTGGTATCTTCCGGCTGAGCCAAAGCTCCCACGGGATCCGCGAAGCCTTGTAGAAGAGCTCTTCGGCAACGCCCGCACGGAAGGACTCAAGCCGACAGAGCACCCGACCGGCCGTTCTCAGCCACAGATTGGCGGTGTAGGCGTCTTTTAGCCGTCCGGTAAATTCGACTCCCGCCTCGCTCAGTTCCGGGGCGGGAATATCAAGCGAATTCGCTTCGTCTAGGCACAGGGGGGCGAGTTCGGCAGGCGTAGTAATCGCAAACCGGTGCTCCGGCCCCGTGATATTGGTTTTGATGCGGCGGCCCAAAGCCCCGCTCGTGGTCTTAGCGGCGTTACTCATTACATATCCCCGTTTTCTGTCAAGTACACTGCTGCCGGCAGCAGTTCCATTTACCCATACCCCTTAAGCTGATGCCGTGTAAACCCGAATATGCTATAAGAGCGGGTAAACAAAGGAATGGGTGAGTGAAATGAAAAATAGAGCGGCTTTGGTTTATGCCGATGCCGACGGCAACGTTCTCGACTGGCCGGGCCTGGAAATGGCCGGCGCAAGCGCCGGCGAATGGAAATGCCCCCGTGCGTCCGAACTGATTCCGCTGCCGGAAGGAAGCGAACTGTTTCTTTTGCCCGAGCGGGTGCCGGTGGGTTTTAACCCGACGCTTCGCCGGTTTGAACCCCTCGCGGCCGATCCCTTCGACACGGCAAAACCCGTGCGCGCGGTGGCCGCTTTCATTTCCCCGGCCTATACCCATCTCTTTTCTCCGGCCTACAGGACCAAAGCCGGCGCGCCCCTCCTGCCTCTTTTCGCCTACACCGCGGTGGGCTGGCTGAACGGAGAATTTGTGGTCCCGGCGGTAAGAATCGACAGGGACCGGCGGCAGGATTTCTGTAATTTCGACCGAAAACTCATCGAACGCAACGCCCGCAAGCGCATGAAGACGGAGCGGGAAAACCGGCTGGTGCAGCACTTGGGCAAGTGTGCTCTCACCTACGGGTGCCCTGCGGCCAAAAACCTGTTCATGAACCGCTGGGAAGCGCCGCTTCCCTCTTCGCCGGAGTGCAACGCACGCTGCCTGGGGTGCATCAGCCGCCAGGAGGGAACGGGATTGAGCGCAACCCAGGAGCGCATCACCTTCGTTCCTTCTCCCGAAGAGATAAGCGGGGTCGCCGTGCCTCACCTGCAAAAAGCGCCTCGGGCGGTGGTGAGCTTCGGACAGGGCTGTGAAGGCGAACCGCTGCTCCAGGCCGATGTACTGGAAGCCTCCATCCGGATGATCCGTAGAGCTACCGGCAGAGGCACAATCAACCTCAACACCAACGGGAGCCTTCCGCAAGCCGTCGAAAGACTTTGCCGCGCGGGTCTTCAGAGCATCCGCGTGAGCATGAACAGCGCACGCCCCGAATTGTATGAGAAGTACTTTCGCCCCAAAGGATTCAGCTTCGAGCAGGCACACCGCTCCCTTTCCGTGGTGAAGGCCAACGGAGGATTCGCATCGATCAACTATTTTGTCCTCCCGGGGGTTACCGACCAGAAAAGCGAATGGCTCGCCTTAAAGAAACTCATCTCGGAGACGGGCCTCGATTTGATCCAGATGCGCAACCTCAACATTGACCCGGAGTGGTATCTGGAGATCCTAAAACCCGATCTGCACGAAAAGAAGCTGGGTGTAAGCCGTCTCATCGCGATGATCCGCGAGGAATTTCCAAACATCAGGCTCGGCTACTTCAACCCGCCGCTGGAATGAAATAGTTGCTGGTTGTTAGTTGTTAGTTGCGTAACCCACAATCAAATTCACCACCCATTCACCGATTTTACCGGCCTTTTTCGCCTCCCTTGAGCATCCCCTGCCGGGTGCTTATTTTTCACGCAGTTTGACTTCCGCCCCGCTTTTCCGCAAAACCAAACAAGGAGAACATCATGGCCCTGAAATTACCCGACCTGCCCTATGCGAAAAATGCTCTCCAGCCTCATATCAGCGCGAAGACCCTTGAGTTCCACCACGGCAAGCACCACAAAGCGTATGTGGACAACGCGAACAAACTGCTCGAGGGGACCGGCCTGGAAAAGGAGGACTCGGAGAAGATAATCAAGGAAGTTGCAGGGGATGCCTCCCGGATCGGAATTTTCAATAACGTCGCCCAGGCATGGAACCACTCGTTTTTCTGGACTTGTCTCAAACCCGGGGGGGGAGGCCGCCCTACGGGACAGGTAGCGAAAAAGATCGAATCCGATTTAGGGTCTTATGAAAAATTTGCCGAAAGCCTCAAGAATGCGGGCATCACGCAGTTTGGGAGCGGCTGGGCCTGGCTCGTGCTAAAAGAGGGCAAACTCGAGGTGATGAAAACCGCAAACGCGGATACGCCGATCGCCCACGGCATCAAGCCCCTCCTGACCATCGACATATGGGAGCATGCCTATTACCTCGACTACCAGAACAGAAGACCCGATTTTTTACAAGCCGTTATCGATAATCTGATCGACTGGGATTTTGTGAACTCGCGTCTTGCGTAGAGCCAAAGGCGGGCAGAACCGCCCGCCTTTGACAATTGACTTTTTTCGGCAAACTCAATTGGGATAAACGTTGCCTGTTTCCAGGATGCACCACCCGTTTTTGGTCTTTCCAAGGAGCAGGTTGACCTGCCAGCCCTTGCGGCAATGGTCGGTTATCTCCTTGGGAACGCGCACCTCGACGATCCCCGAGGTCGCCATGCCCGACAGGATCAGGATTCCGGGGTGGATCTGGTCGATGACGAAGTAGTCGTCCAACTCGGCGGTCCAGTACCTGGGCGCATGGCTCTGCGCATATTCGTAGATCAGCCTCGCCAGCCGTTCCGCAGCGGGAAGCTCTCTCGCCGCCTCGGCCGCCATGCTGATGACCCGGTTGGCCGCCTCCCTGCCGATATACCCGTTTTCCTCCAGCCACTTGGCCAATTTTTTCGCCACCACCCCTGCGGACTGCAGGAGCGCCTCGGAAGCCATGACCTTGCGAATCATGAAATAATTCAAGAAATTGGGCAGGGAGGAAACGATTTTTTCGGGACCGAAAATAAAACAGAACTCCAGGTTCTTTTGAAAATAGAGCTTTTCGTAGAGCGCTACCTCCGAAGAACTGTCGAGTTCATGATAGCCGTGTCCGTTCAGACAATGGCGCAGAAGGTCGACGACCTCCTCGTACCTGTTGAAAGTCCGGGATTTCAGCCGCTTTTGCTGGTCCTTTAGAAAAAGCGTCAGCACCTCGTCGATGCTGGGATGGGAAACAGTCGGGAAATGTAGGACCTTTTTGCTTTCGCTCATCGTTGTAGCCACCATAATGCGCCGCTTATCCTTATATTAGCGTTCTGCGAAAAGGGCAACAGCTTTTCACGCCTCTTTCGCAATACTTCGAAAAACCGGAATAAATCCTGCCCTCTTCAGCGCCTTCGCACAAAAAATTCCTCGAATCGCGAGTGCGCCTCACTACCATAAATCGACAGACGAAATTTATCCGCTACCATATCATACTTTTCAACCGATTGCTACGTCTGGCGACGGCTGCCGCTGCCGGGTCGCCCGGCGGCTGGCGCCGCTGCCGGGTCGCCCGCCTGCTTCGCGGGCGGGCGGAGCGACATGGGCGGAGGAAGAGGAAGATTAAAAAACATGAAAAAACCCCTTGTTCAAGAGATGCTTGACTCCTAACATGACACAGGCAGGTAGATACGCGCAGGAAATCTCCCAAAACTTCTCTGGAGGCAGGTATGAAAAAATTCGCCTTTGCCCTTGTGGCAGTCGTCGTATTGGCTGGGGGCATGATCACGGCGGCATCTTCGCCGTCTTTTGCCCAGGATTACGGTTACGACTACCCACCCCCGCCCGCGGACATCTATGCACAACCGTGGGTAGGGCCCGACACACCCTGGGTGTATTACAACGGGGACTGGTTTCTGGACGGAGTCCTCTACTATTATTTCGGCCCCGGATACGGATGGGCGCCCTATTATGCTTATCCCTACACCAATATAATCAGACCTGGAGACTGGTATTCTCCCAGATGGTCGACCTGGTACCATGGTCATCCCACTTACTGGCAGAGTTTTCTGGGGCACTATCCCTACTGGCGTACACATCGCGAAGGCCAGCGCTACAACCGGAGCTTTTATGAGCGACACAATCGCGGTCAGGGCCCCGGGTGGCAAAAAGGGTTCCACCACCCCGCGGGAAACAACCGCAGGCCCCAGATGCAGAACATGCAGCGGCCGGGTAGCCGACCGCCTCAAAGGCCTGCCAACGTGCGACCGCCGAGCGGCCGACCACCTCAGATGCCTGCCGGCCAACGGCCTCAAATGCAGCATATGCAGCCGCCTGCCGGCCAACGACCTCAAATGCAGCACATGCAGCCGCC
>JBMFWU010000005.1:0-3811 GCA_049964955.1 Syntrophobacteraceae bacterium | reverse complement strand
CCTCAAATGCAGCACATGCAGCCGCCGAGCGGTCAACGACCTCAAATGCAGCACATGCAGCCACCGGGCGGCCAACGGCCCGGTGGAAAGCAGGAACAAAAGAAGCAACAATAATCCCGACGATTTATAAAATCCCCCTGTCCCGAAAGAGCGGACAGGGGGACCAGCCAAAGAGCTCTAACGCATCGCGCCTTTAAGCCCGGCTGCGAATTCGCCTACCCTTTCGGCTATGTCTTTATCGCGCAGACCGGATTCGATAAGCCTTTCAAAAGCGCTCCCGACAACCACGCCATCGGCAAATCGAGACACTCTGGCGGCATCCTCCGGCGTGGAGATGCCAAAGCCTACGCACACCGGAAGACCGTTGCAGGTTTTCTTCAACTCCCCGGCCACTTTGGCGGCGTCTTCACTGTTGAGACCGCCGCTCCCCGTAATGCCGGTCATGGAGACCAGGTAGATGAAACCGGAGGCCATCGAGGCTATGCGGGCCATACGCTCCGGGGGCGTAGTGGGTGCGACCAGCCGGATAAAATCGAGGTCGTCTCCCCGGGAGCCGGTCAGTTCGTCGGATTCTTCCGGCGGCAGGTCCACCACCAGGAACCCATCGGCGCCGGCAGAGATCGCATCCGCATAAAACTTTTCGGCGCCGTACGCGAGGATGGGATTATAGTAGCTGAAAAGAACGATCGGGACCTGGCTGAACTCCCTCACGCGGCGGACCATTTCCATCACCCGCCCCATGTTCATTCCCGCTCCGATCGCACGCGCCGAAGAACGCTGTATGACCGGCCCGTCGGCAGTCGGGTCGGAAAAAGGGACGCCCAGTTCCAAGAGATCAACTCCCGAGCGGCACATCTGACGGGTTATCTCGAGGGAGAGGTCAAAATCGGGGTCCCCGGCGGTGATAAAACCCACCAGCGCTTTTTCCCCTCGCGAGCGAAGAGTATCGAAAGTTTCCTTTATTCTGCTCATAGACTTTTATCACCTCGCTTTCAGCTTTTCGATCATTCCCAGGTCCTTATCCCCTCGGCCGGACAGGTTGACGATGACGATCTTTTCGGCCGGCATGCGTGCTGCTTCGATCAACGCCCGGGCAACCGCATGAGAGCTTTCGAGGGCCGGAATGATCCCTTCCAGCGAACAAAGCAGGTGAAAGGCATCGAGGGCTTCCCCGTCCAAAACGGATTCATAACGCACGCGGCCCGTATCCTTCAGCCACGAATGCTCCGGCCCGACGCCCGGATAGTCAAGACCGGCGGAAACCGAGTGCGCTTCCCGTATCTGCCCGTTTTCGTCCTGGAGCACGTAGGATTTAGAGCCGTGGAGGACCCCTACCGAACCTGCCCCGAGGGTCGCGGCATGCTTTCCCGTTTGGATTCCCAGCCCGGCGGCCTCGACTCCGACCATCTCCACCCGCTCTTCGATAAAGGGGTGGAAGAGGCCCATGGCGTTACTCCCCCCGCCGACGCAGGCAACCAGCATGTCGGCCATTCTGCCTTCGGCTTCCAGGATCTGCGCCTTCGCCTCCACGCCGATCACCCGCTGGAAATCCCGAACCATGGCCGGATAGGGGTGAGGCCCGGCAACCGAGCCGATCACGTAAAAGGTGTCGCGCACCGCGCCGACCCAATAGCGCATGGCTTCATTCATGGCGTCCTTGAGGGTCCCGGTCCCGGCATCCACCGGCACCACCTCGGCGCCGAGCAGCTTCATGCGCTGGACGTTGGGGGCCTGCCGCGAAATGTCTTCCGATCCCATGAAGATCTTGCACTCCATGCCGAAAAGGGCGGCCGCGGTAGCCGTTGCGACTCCGTGCTGCCCTGCGCCGGTCTCGGCAATCACCCGGGTCTTGCCCATCCAGCGGGCAAGAAGCACTTGGCCGAGCGTGTTATTGATCTTATGCGCGCCGGTGTGGGCAAGGTCCTCCCTTTTGAGATAGATGAGCGCCCCGCCCGTATGGGCGCTAAGCCGCCTCGCGCAAAAAAGCGGGGTGGGCCGTCCGGCATAGTCTTTCAGGAGCTGGTCCAACTCCTCCTGAAAAGCCGGTTCGGCGCACGCGGACGTATAGGCGCGCTCCAGCTCGATCAGCGCGGGCATGAGCGTTTCGGCCACATAGCGTCCGCCGTAAGGGCCGAAGTGGCCTCTCGTATCCGGCAGGACCGGCCTTGTAACCGACGATGAAGTCATTTTCGACATTGGAATACCCTCCCCTTCCCGGAATACGGGTTCGCCTTCCGAACTTCCTCGATAAATGCACGCACTTTCTTCATATCCTTTCTACCCGGCGCGGATTCGACTCCGGAGCTGACATCCACGGCGGCCGGGGCAAATTCGTTGATTGCTTCGCAGACATTTTGAGGGGTCAACCCCCCGGCCAAAATGCAGGGCAGCCCGGCCGCAAGCCCACGGGCGCCGCTCCACTCCCAGCGGAGCCCCGCCCCGCCCGGGAGCGTCCCTCCCCCGCTTTCGACAAGATAGGCCGAGGCGGGGTAGGAGTCGGCCTCGGAGAAATAGGGCTGCCTTTTGGTGAAAAGGGTCTTGATTACAGCTATTCCGGCCGCTTCGAGCGCTGCGACCGCTGCGGGCGATTCGCAGCCGTGAAGCTGTGCGAAGTCGAGCCCGCACAACTCCGCCATTTTCATGATCTCGTCTATTGGTGCGTCCACAAATACGCCGACCGTACAGACTCCCCCGGGGATATTCGCGCAGATCTCCCGCGCATCGCCGGCGCTGACAAAGCGGGAGCTTGGCGGATAAAAGACCAGGCCCAGTGCATCGGCCCCGGCTTCCGCACAGGCGATGGCTTCCTCCACAACGGTCAGGCCGCACACCTTTATCTGACAACTGCTGCTTTTCATGCTTTCGCTCCGTGCAATTCCCGCAGAAGCCCTGTCGGGTCCTCCGACCTCATAAGACTTTCCCCGATCAGGAAGTTGCCGACACCGGCATCGAGAAGCCGCTCGATATCAGAGCGCGTATGAATGCCGCTCTCTGCCACCAGCACCTGACCCGGAGCGGCCTGTTTCGCGACACGGATGGATGTGGAAATGTCGGTTCGAAAGGTCGCAAGGTCGCGGTTGTTGATACCGATAATCCGAGCCCCGGCCTTAGAGGCAATTTCGAACTCGAACTCGTCGTGGGTCTCCACAAGCGCATCCAGCCCGATCTCGGCGCACATTGCCAACAGCTCTTTCAAAAGCTCCGGGGAAAGCGCCCGCACGATCAGCAGCAGGGCGTCGGCGCCCATGGCCGCAGATTCGTAAACCTGGTACGAGCTGATGATAAAATCCTTCCTGAGAACGGGAAGAAGAGTCGCGGCCCGCACTTTTTTCAAATCCTCGGGGCTTCCACCGAAAGACTCCCCGTCGGTCAGCACCGATATCGCAGCAGCGCCTCCGGCTTCGTACATCCGCGCAAATTCGGCCGGATCGACGATTTCCCGTATTCTCCCCTTCGAAGGAGAGGCACGCTTTACTTCGGCGATCACGTTCATTCCGGCAGGCCCCGGCTCGGCCAGCTTGCGACCGAAAGGTCTCCGACCGCTCGATTCTCCCGCCTCGCCGCGCAGCACCCCCTCCGGCACACGCCCTGCCGCGGCTCTGATTTCTTCTTTCTTCCGCTCGATGATCCTCGAAAGAAAATCGGACATTATGCTGCCCCCCTCTTTGCGTCAGGAAAAACTCAGGGCAAAAGAGCGGGGGAGCGTCTCCCCCGCGCCCCCCGGGGATTCGGCCCGCACGCGCAAGCGCGTGCGGGCCGATCGCTCGGCGCTTCCGGCGACTGGCCGAAGGCCGCCGCCGGAAGCGCCAAA
>JBMFWU010000004.1:65223-76092 GCA_049964955.1 Syntrophobacteraceae bacterium | reverse complement strand
AATTCCGGCTTGAAGCCGGTTGCGTTGCAGGGAAAAAGAGAAAAGGAGTCATGTTATGTCCAGGTTAGTCGCTTTTGCAGCGATCCAGGGAGCTTACAATATAGTTTCCAAGGCCGAAGGCAAATTCAAGCAGGCCATGGATAAGTACGGGCCGAACCAGCCGCTGGCTTTCCCCAATACGGCCTATTACCTTCCGGTCATCTATTCGATCCTGGGAACCAAGGTCGAAAAACTGGCCGATGCAGAACCCGTGCTCAAGAGGTGCCGCGAGCTTCTTCCCCAGCACATAAAACCCGAACACAACATTCACCTTCCCTACCTGGGAGGGACGCTGGATTCGGGTATGGCCGCAATACTGGCCGAAGAAGTGGTAGAGGCGATCCGGTACGTGGACGAGCCCGATTTTTACACTCTTGGCGAGGATTGCGATCCTGAAAACGGAAAAGTCTGGCTGGGCGCAGCCGACGATACGATCATGAGAAAGCGTGGCGTCGAGTTCGTCGACGGCTCGGCCCCCGGTTTTGCAGCGATCGTGGGTGCGGCCCCGACCCCGGAGATCGCCAAGCTGATCGCCGAGGAATACCAGAAAAAGAACCTCTATATATTCATGTGCGCCAACCAGAACGGCACCTCGTTTGCCAATCAGCTGGTGGAGGCGGGTGTTGAGATCGGCTGGGGAACTCGACTCGTCCCCTTCGGTCCCGACATCTCCGGGGCGGTCTTCGCTCTGGGTTTTGCAAACCGCGCGGCCATGGCCTTCGGCGGTGTAAAGCCGGGCGATTACAAATCGATTCTGAAATACAACAAGGACCGCATCTTCGCCTTCGTAAACGCTTTCGGCGAAGTGAACGCCGAGTGGGCGGCAAACGCGGCAGGCGCGATCAACTGGGGTTTCCCGACGATAGCGGACACCGACATTCCCGAAATCAAGCCCTATGGCGTGTGCACCTACGAACACGTCGTTTCGAGCATTCCTTACGATCAGATGACCGCAAAGTCCATCGAGGTGCGCGGGCTCAAGGTCACCATTACCGAGATCCCGATTCCTCTCTCCTACGGCCCGGCGTTTGAAGGCGAGCGCGTGCGCAAAGACGACGTCTACCTTGAGTGCGGGGGCGGGAAGACCCATTGCTGCGAACTGGTCAAGATCGCTGCGATGGAGTCGGTCGAAGACGGCAAGGTTGAGGTCATCGGCCCTGACATCAAGGACGTAAAAGTGGGTTCGAGGCTGCCGATGGCAGTGCTTGTAGAGGTCGCCGGCCGCAAGATGCAGGAAGATTATGAACCGATCCTGGAGCGCCAGATGCACCACCTGGTAAACTATGCCCAGGGCATCATGCACATCGGCCAGCGCGACATCGCCTGGTACCGGATCGGTAAGCAGGCGGTGGAGAAGGGATTTACTCTGGAGCACATCGGGAAAATCCTTCACGCGAAGTACCACCAGGATTTCGGCGCCATTTTCGATAAGTGCCAGGTGAAGATTTACACTGAGGAAGCGAAGGTGACTGAAATGCTGGATGTGGCGCGCAAGGCCTACAAGGTCCGCGACGAGCGCATCGAAGGCATGACCGACGAGACCACCGAGATCTACTACTCGTGTACGCTGTGCCAGTCTTTTGCGCCGACCCACGTCTGCGTGATCAGCCCCGAGCGCACAGGCCTTTGCGGCGCCTATAACTGGCTCGACTGCAAGGCTTCTAACGAAATCAATCCCACCGGTCCCAACCAGCCGGTCCCCAAGGGCGAGACCTTGGATCCCAAGCTTGGCAACTGGAAGGGCGTAAACGATTTCGTTTTCAAGGCCTCCCGGCAGGCGGTTTCAACTTACAACTTCTACAGCCTGGTCTACGATCCGATGACCACCTGCGGATGCTGCGAGTGCATCGCTGCAGTGCTTCCGATGTGCAACGGGATCATGACCGTAAACCGCGACTTCGCGGGGATGACCCCAAGCGGCATGAAGTTTACAACGCTTGCGGGCACCATCGGGGGCGGTCTGGTTACGCCTGGATTCGTGGGCCACAGCAAGTACAACATCACGCAGCGCAAGTTCATCGTCGGCGACGGCGGGCTCGCCCGTATGGTATGGATGCCCAAGATGCTGAAAGAGGAGATCCGGGAGAGGCTTATTAAACGCGGTGAGGAGATCGGGATTCCCAACCTCATCGACCTGATCGCCACCGAGGAAAACGGCACTACCGAAGACGAGGTTTATGCATACCTGGAAAAGGTGGGACATCCCGCTTTGACGATGGAAAGCATTCTTGGTTGATCGACTGTCCGGGCGAAGGTCGTGCTGCGACCTTCGCCCGGCCCTCCATACTGGAAATCGAACCTTTAGCAGGAGAAAACGCTCATGGGCCTTACCGGGATTCAAATATTCAAATTGCTGCCCAAGACTAACTGTGGAGAGTGTGGGGTTCCAACCTGCCTGGCCTTCGCGATGAACCTTGCCGCAGGAAAGGCCGAACTGGATAAATGCCCCTACGTATCGGAAGAGGCGAAGGAAAAACTGGCTTCCGAATCGGCCCCTCCGATTCGCCCCCTCACGATCGGCTCGGGCGAATACGCCGTAAAGGTCGGCGGTGAGACCGTGCTTTTCAGACACGAGAAGACTTTTGTAAACCCGCCCGGCCTGGCGGTGATGGTCGCAACCAATGAAGACGCTGCCTCGGTTGCAGGCAAGATCGACCGGTTCAAAAAAGCCCAGTACGACCGCGTGGGCTTGAAGCTTCGTGCCGAGATGTTTGCGATTAAAGACGTCGGCGGGAATGCGGATGCCTTCTGCGCCCTGGCAAAGAAGGTAACCGACGAAGTCGGCGCTGCCATGATTTTCATCTCCGACTCGGTAGACGTTCTTACCGCGGCAGCCGACAAGTTCAAGGACAAGAAGCCGCTTCTGTATGCGGCAACCGCAGCCAACGCAGAGGCCCTGGGAAATCTGGCCAAAGCCGCCGAGTGCCCCCTTGCGGTCAAAGGCGACGGCTCGATGGAAAGCCTGATCGCTCTTACCGAAAAGCTCTCCGCGATGGGCGTAAAAGATATGGTGCTTGACACCGGCACCCGCGAACTGAAGAAATGTTTCGAGGAGCAGGTGGTTATTCGCCGCGCTGCCTTGAAAGACAGGATGCGCGCCCTCGGTTTTCCGACCATCGTCATGGCCAACGAGATGGGCGACGGGTTGATGGAAGAGGCCCTTGTGGCCGCCACCTTCATCGCCAAATACGGCGCGGTGATCGTGATGAGCGATCTGCAGCCGCACGTGCTCTTCCCGCTTCTTCTGGAACGGCTCAACATCTACACCGACCCGCAGCGACCGATGACGGCCGAGCAGGGAATCTATCCGATCAACAACCCGGACGAGAATTCCCCTGTGCTTGTGACCTGCAACTTCTCGCTCACCTACTTCATCGTTTCCGGGGAGATCGAGGGGAGCAGGGTCCCGTCCTGGCTTCTCATCCAGGACACCGAGGGACTTTCGGTTATGACCGCATGGGCCGCCGGAAAGTTCTCGGGCGAATCGGTGGGTACCTTCATCAACAAGAGCGGGATCAAGGATAAGATCAAGCACAAGAACATCATCATCCCCGGGTATGCTGCCGGTATCAGCGGCGAGCTCGAAGAAGAACTGGGCGCGGGCTGGACCGTTTCGGTCGGTCCGAGAGAAGCGAGCCAGATTCCCAAATTTCTCAAATCCTTCAAGGCATAGACGGGAGGCCGTTGAATGAAACTGATAGGTGAAAACCTGAACATAATGAGCAAAAAGTACGGGGCAGCGTTGAAGGGCAAAGACGCCAAACCGCTTCAGGAACTTGCCATTGAAGAAGAAAAGGCAGGGATGGACTATGTTGACCTCAACATCGGTCCTGCCGGGAAAATGGGCGAGGAGTTGATGACCTGGCTCGTTCCGGCCATAGAGGAAGTTGTGAGCATTCCGCTTGCACTCGATACGTCCAATGTTAAGGCGATCGAAGCCGGGTTGAAGGCTTGCAAGAAGAATCGGCCGCTCATCAATTCGATTATGGTTCGCCCCGAGAGAATGGAAGCCTTGCTTCCGCTTGCGGCAAAATATGACGCTGACTTCGTGGGGCTTCTGTGGGGACCCGAAGGAATGCCCCGGGATGAAAACGAGCGCGGGGCGCTTTGCGCCGAACTGGTGTTCAAGGCGACGGGCGAATTCGGCATCAACCCCGAGCGGATTTTCGTCGACCCGATTCAGACGCCGGTAAACGTGCAGCAAAACCAGATCATGAGCGTTCTCGAGTTCATGAAGATGTTCGGCGACATTGCCCCCGGGTGCAGAAGCACCATCGGGCTTTCCAACGTGTCCAACGGCCCTCCGGACCACCTGCGTCCGATTCTCAACCAGGTCATGCTGATCATCTACATGCGGTTGGGGATGTATTCGGCCATTGTCGACACCTATGACACCAAGCTCCATGAGATCGCCTGGGGAAAGCACCCCGGCCTCCAGGCCGTCGTGCACAAGGTCATGGACGGAGAACCCGTCGATATGGGATCTCTCTCCGACGAAGAGCGCCAATTTGCAAAGACGGCCAAGGTAATTCTGGGCCAGACGCTCTACTCCGACTCGTGGCTTGAAATCTGATTTGTCACAGGCTCGCCTGGTCTTGGCAGACCGGGCGGGCCCAGCCCCTTTACCATCTCCCCGCACCTGTTCGGAAGCAAGAAATCTTCCCGCTTCCCGCTCCTCGCTTCAGTTTTTAGGAGGCCTCCGTGAACGATACTCGTCTCCGGCCTGCCCCGTCCAAAGGCAGGCTTCGCAGGTCCATACTCTCGGTTCCCGCCAACCGGGAGAAGATGGCCCAGAAGGCATTCACCCTCGAAGCAGATGTGATCATGCTCGACCTGGAAGATTCGGTTCCGGTCGTCCAAAAGGAGGAGGCCCGCAGGCTGGCCGTCTCCATCCTTACGGGGAAAGACCCCGGAGGCCGTGTCCTTTCTTGCCGCATAAACGGAATGGACACTCCCTTTGCCTACCGCGACTTAATTGATATAGTTGAGGGGGCGGGGGAGCGCATCGATACGATCGTCATTCCCAAAGTAAATGAGGGGGCAGAGGTCAAGGCGGTGGATTATTTTCTCACCCAGATCGAGATGCGGATGGGACTTGGCAGAAAAATCGGCCTTGAGCCCTCGATCGAGACCGCCTCCGGGATGCTGCGGGTCGAAGAAATCGCCTTCAGCTCTCCACGAATCGAGGCCCTGGTGTTCGGAGTTGCCGACTATTCGGCTTCCCTCACCATGCCGGGCGGGGGCATAAGCGGGCACGGCGAACGAGAAGGCCTCTACCCGGGCGACCGGTTTCACTTTCCGCTCAGCCGCATGGCGATGGCGGCCAAAGCCGCGGGCCTGGCCGCGATCGATGCTCCGTATGGCGATTACAAAGACCCGGAGGCTCTGAGGCTTTCCTGTCTAGCGAGCGCTGGTCTGGGATATGACGGCAAATGGGTGATTCACCCGGATCAGATTGGTATCGTAAATGAGATCTATTCTCCCTCGGAGGAAGATGTCCAACGCTCCGTGAGGATTCTCGACGCCTACGAGCAGGCGCGGGCCGCCGGGGCGGGTTCGGTTGCCCTTGACGGAAAAATGGTCGATGCGGCCTCCATCCGGGTTGCGCAGGTTGTGCGCGACAGGCGGGAGGCCATCGAGAGAAAAAGCAAAAAGAACTGATCGGTGCTTGAGCTGGCGATCGCTTTACGCAGGAAAGGTAACGATGGGCAACGCCGAGTCCGCAGAAAGTCGCCGGGAAAATCTGGAGGGGCATCTCGAGCTTCAGATACTCTACGATATCTTTACGGCCCTGTCGAGTTCGCCCTACCTTCAGGATGTTCTCAAACGGGCGCTCGCCAATATTTTGGGGACTCTCAAGTTCAGAATGGGCGCCCTCTACCTCGTCCAGGAAGCTTCAGACGAAAAATGGCTCCTGGAGCTTTCCGCGCACCATGGATTTGCGCCCCGGTTGCTCGATACCGTCCGCTATCTCCACATACCCTCCCGGATGATGGTCAAGTACTGGGAAAAAGACCCCGTGCGCTGGTTTCCGATTTCCAAACTCTATTTTGCCGCCCTTCGCGAGCGTATGAGGGAAAAAGGGGTCCAGGAAATCATCTGTATTCCCCTCATGTCGCAAAGCGATGTCGTTGGGCTTCTCTATGTGACAAATGATGGGGCCTATAAACTGGGGCCGGGGCAGAGCGAACTCTTGCGAGCCATAGGAAAGCAGCTGGGGGGGTCGATCCAGAATGCAAGGCTTTTCGACTCGGTGGAGCGTGCCAAGCGGGAACTGGAAATCAGCTTCGACGCCATACGACATGCGATCTTCCTGGTTGATAGAAAAATGCGCATCTATCGGGTGAATCGGACGAGCGAGATAGTCTACGGGCCCAACCTCAAAGGGCGCAAATACCCCCCCGTACTCTACGGAACCGAGGAGCCCCATGAGGAATGTCCCATACGCGCCTGCCTTTCCTGCGCCAAGCCCGTTCGCACCGAGGGCCCGCACCAGCGTTGGGGCGGCTACTATCACTATTATGCATTTCCTGTCTTTAACGTCTCTTCCGGGGACCTCGAGCGGGTGGTCTATTATGAAAAGGACGCCACAGAGGCGAGAAAACTCGAACAGCGTCTCCAGCAGTCCGAGCGGCTAAAGGCACTGGGGACCCTTGCGGCGGGCATCGCCCATGAAATTCGAAATCCGCTCGCCACCATAAATTTCAACACGCAGATGCTCCAGCGCGAACTGGAACTCCAACCCGCTCAGCAGGAGATGTTTGAAGACGTTTCCGAACAGATTCGCCGCATGGACCGCATCATTCAACAAGTGCTCCAGTTTGCACGGCCAAGCGACCCGCAGTTTCTTCCCGCCGCACTGAACGATGCGGTGGTTCGCTGCGTGGATATGTCGAAGATGTATCTGAGGAAGGCCAGCGTCGAACTCTCGGTGGTGCTAGCCCCGGACATGCCTCCCGTCGTGATGGACTTCAACCAGATCTGTCAGATCCTCATGAACCTTATCATCAATTCGATCGAGTCGATGCCCGGAGGAGGAAAACTGAGAATCAGCACCTATTCGAATGGTGCGCAGGGGCAGATCTTCGAAATTCAGGATTCGGGAACCGGCGTTCTGGAAGAAGACAAGACGCGCATATTCGACCCCTTCTTTACCAGGAAGTCCGATGGTACCGGGATGGGATTGAGCATATCCAGGCAGATCGCCGAAAAGCACGGCGCACTGATCGAACTGGATTCGACGCCGGGGGAAGGGGCCACTTTCCGCCTGGTCTTTCCCGGGGGAAACGATCGGCCCGGCTCGCCGAATTCCGGGTCACACTGAGGGTTGCGCGGAGACTCGTTTTATTTCTTGAACTCCATTTACCCGGAACACCTCCTTTAATTGCGCTCTTACGTCGGAGCGCAGTCTCTCAAAACGTATTCCGCAGCGCCTGGTCGCCGGAGTGCCACACGACTTTTCCGACACTTCCAGATCGTATGCCACGGTGGATTCCATGCGGTTCATCCCCGGAGAGTTCAATCCGAATATGCTGATCACGGCCGGACCTACATCGAGCTTCCTGGTTGCCAGATACTGCACGCACACCCCCCCCGCGCTCGCATCCAACACCCTGCCAACCAGCACCGGTTCCTCCGGAATCATAAAGGCAGCAAAGACCTCTTCGCGAATCTGCATTCGCTTGTGCCTTCTCCGCTCTTTGCCCACGTTGCAGCCCCCCCACACGCGAAATCCATCCCAGGCCAAGTTTCGGCAGTGAATCCCCCATCATGCTCCTGAAGTAGCGAGAGATATCATGCAATTTGTGGGCCTATTGCGACTGGAGATGTAAGTGGGCGATATGAAACATGATTTGCGGAGCTGTCTCCGGACCGTCTCCCGCGAAAAGTGTAAAAAAATCTTACGGAGGGATGGGGTAAAGGCAACAAAGTGAGATCAGGAGAGAGTTTATGCTTTGTAAAGATTCCCGACACGTCTCGAGAACGTTGCAGGGAACGAAACGAACACCCGCTACACAGCATAATAGTGTCTGTACCAGTCGATGAACTGCGAGACTCCTTTTTGTATGGGCGTGTCGGGATGGAAGTCGAAATCCCGTGCAATCTCTTCGATGTCTGCGCAAGTCGCGCGGACATCGCCGGGTTGCATGGGGAGAAACTCCTTTATCGCCTCCATCTTCAGGCACTCTTCAATTGCCGCTATAAAGTCGAGCAGCGGGACGGGGTTGTTGTTGCCGATATTGTAGAGTCTAAAGGGGGCAAAGCTGGAGCCGGGGTCGGGCTGATGGCCGTTCCACTCCGGGTCGGGCGTTGCGGGGCGGGTGATGATCCGCTTGACCGCCTCGATAACGTCATCGATATAGGTGAAATCACGGACCATTTGACCATGGTTGAAAACCCGGATGGGTTTTCCGGCAAGGATTGCCCGGGTGAAAAGAAAGGGCGCCATGTCGGGGCGTCCCCAGGGGCCGTAGACGGTAAAAAAACGCAGACCCGTACAGGGGATTCCATAGAGATGGGCATAGGCGTGGGCCATGAGTTCATTTGCTTTTTTGGTGGCCGCATAGAGGGATACGGGGTGATCGACGTTATCGTGAATGGAGAAGGGGATTTTTTCGTTTCCCCCATAGACGGAACTCGATGAGGCAAACACGAGATGGTTCACCTCATTTTGCCTGCAGCCTTCGAGCACATTCATAAACCCGTCGACATTGCTTCTGATATAAGCCCGGGGATCGATCAGCGAATAGCGTACCCCGGCCTGGGCAGCCAGGTGCACGACAAGCTCGAAGCAATGCTTTCTAAAGATATCTTCGACTGCGGGGTGGTCCGACAGGTCGAGTTTCAGGAAGCTGAACCCGGGGTATTTGGAAAGAAGCGAGAGGCGGCCCTGCTTTAGCTGCACATCGTAATAGTCGTTGAGATTGTCCAGGCCGGCCACATTCCATCCCGCCTCCAGCAGGTTTCTGGCCAGGTGAAAACCGATGAAACCTGCCGCCCCTGTCACCAGAACGGGTTTTTGAAGATCCATTGTGATTTTCCTCTCCATTGTACGCTTCGACGCACCGTTGCCGGGCAGACCGCGCCAGGAACGATTTTGCATGGATTGCGTGAGATTTGCAATGATTTCCTGGAGTAGAGACGATGTAATTACTAAATGGTAATTTAAGCGGAGTGCCGGCAGGAGTTTGCCATTGCCCTGCGAGTCGCAATTCGCGCAAAGCGTTACCCGGTGGGTCTACAAAAAATGAATCGGCTGTCTCGTCTGGCTGGCATCGGTTTTGCTCTCCACTCAGCCAGGAATATTTGGCAACGACCATAAAAGGCAAACTGTGCGAAAGCGCAGGACGCAAAGTCACTGGCCTAAGTTCCGGCGATCCGGGATAGGGTAGCAGGACTGCTGGGCGGATGCAGCATCTCCTCGGGGAGCTGGATTTGCCGGGCAACCAGCGGGGAGATCAACATGGGCAGATACATCGGATACGTGACTACAATCCTTATCATTTCTCTTACACTGTTTGCTACTCCGTCCCGGGGTGCAACCACGCAGGCCGTGCTGGCCTGGAACGCCTCCACCGACTCTTCCGTAATCGGGTACAACGTCTATGTGGGTACTCAAAGCGGAAACTACCAAACGCCAATCAATGCTGGAAACAACACTACCTATACTGTAACGGGCCTTTCCGATTCACAGACCTACTACTTTGCCGTTACCGCATATTCAAGCAGCCAGGAGAGTCCTTATTCCCAGGAACTGGTCTGTGATTTCATAACGGCGGGGACAGCTTCAAACGGGCAGATAACACCTGCGGGAACTACCGCAGTAGCCGGAGGGGGGGCACAGACCTACTCCATAGTTCCGGATTCGGGGTATCAAATCGGGACGGTCACAGTGGACGGTCAGCAGCTCGCCAACCCGACGTCGAGTTACACCTTCTCCTCCGTGAGCGGCTGTCACACGATAGCGGCGACCTTTGTCCCTTCAGCCTATACCATTACCGCGAGCAGCCAGGCCGGAGGAACGATTTCCCCTTCGGGCGCCGTGAGTGTCAACGCCGGGGCGAGCCAGACATTTACGATAAGCCCGTCCGCAAACTACCAGATCTCCGACGTTCAGGTGGACGGCGCATCGGTTGGTGCGGTATCGAGCTACACCTTCAGCAACGTCACCGCCAATCACACCATATCCGCCTCTTTTACCCCCGTGCAGTATTCGATAACGGCCTCGGTCCAGGGAAGCGGCGGGACCATCTCGCCTTCGGGGACGAGCAGCGTCTCCTACGGATCGAGTGCGACCTATACGATAACTCCCGCGACCGGCTACCAGATCTCGGGCGTCGTCGTGGACGGCGCATCGGCCGGTACGGTATCGAGCTACACGTTCACAAACGTCACCGCCAATCACACCATAACCGCCACCTTTACCGCCGTGCAGTATTCGATAACGGCCTCGGTCCAGGGAAGCGGCGGGACCATCTCGCCTTCGGGGACGAGCAGCGTCTCCTACGGATCGAGTGCGACCTATACGATAACTCCCGCGACCGGCTACCAGATCTCGGGCGTCGTCGTGGACGGCGCATCGGCCGGTACGGTATCGAGCTATACGTTCAGCAACGTCACGGCCAACCACACCATAACCGCCTCCTTTACCGCCGTGCAGTATACGATTTCGGCCTCGGTCCAGGGAAGCGGCGGGACCATCTCGCCTTCGGGGACGAGCAGCGTCTCCTACGGATCGAGTGCGACCTATACGATAACACCTGCGACCGGCTATAAGATCTCGAGCGTCACCGTGGACGGTACATCGGCCGGTGCGGTATCGAGCTACAC
>JBMFWU010000004.1:12137-65123 GCA_049964955.1 Syntrophobacteraceae bacterium | reverse complement strand
AGATCTCGAGCGTCACCGTGGACGGTACATCGGCCGGTGCGGTATCGAGCTACACCTTCAGCAACGTCACGGCCAATCACACCATAACCGCCTCCTTTACCGCTACGCAGTATTCGATAACGGCCTCGGTCCAGGGAAGCGGCGGAACCATCTCGCCATCGGGGACGACGTCATTTTCCGCAGGATCGAGCCCCTCCTACTCCATGACTCCCGCCGCGGGCTGCGCGCTCACAAGCGTACTGGTTGACGGGAACCAGGTCTCAGGCGCGCAGTTGCAGACGTCCGGAACTGCCGGAACCACCTACACCTTTACCAGCCTTGCGAGCAACCACACCATCAGCGCGCTCTTTTCGCCCACCTCTCCGCTGGTTGCCGACGCGGGCCCCGATCAGCTGGTGCAAAGCGGCGCAACCGTGAGCCTCAACGGCTCCAATTCGACGGGTTCGGCGAGCAGCCCGATCGCTTCCTACAAATGGACCCAGGTGTCGGGACCCGCAGTATCGCTCTCAAAGGCAACCTCTGCCCAGTGTACCTTCAGCACGAAAAATATAACCTCCGTTGCCTCTCTCGTATTCAATCTCACGGTCACGAACTCCGCAGGAGCGAGCAGCAGCGCTTCGTGCCTGGTAGACGTCAGCCCTACCGGCGGAGGTCCCGCCGTAACCTCCGGACCGGATCAGACAGTCTCCGCATCCACCAATGTGCTTCTGGACGGCTCGTCGAACTCCGACACCTACGGATCGATAACCTCCTACAGCTGGACCCAGATTGCCGGGCCTCCTGTTGCACTCTCCAACGCAAACACCGCTTACGCCTCCTTTGCTGCCCCGAGTACGGGCACGGCCGGCGCCACTCTTACCTTCCAGTTGATGGTGCAGGACCAGTACGGGTTGCAAGCAAGAGGCCAGTGGACGGTGAACGTGGCGAGCGACTACCAGCCTCCCTGCGCCAATGCAGGCCCCAACATCTCCGCGGCCTCGCTCAAAACCGTGACTCTTGACGCCACCGGGTCGTCTGATCCCACGGGCGCATCCGACACGTATCGATGGAAACAGATAAGCGGCGTGCCGGTGACCCTGTCCGATCCGACGTCACAAACCCCCTCTTTCAAGGCGCCCAACATCTCCAGCGGTCAGCAGACGCAGCAGGTGTTCCTGGTAACCGTTACGGACAGCGTGGACCGGCTGAGCTCTACGGCAGAATGCACGGTCACGCTCACCAGCGGGAGCAATAATTTGCCGAGCCTGGGGCCCAAATGGTCATTATCCGGAAAGTAAGCTGCAAGAAACCAGTACGTGTCCAAATAAAAAAAATATAGTATATAGATATGAAAAGAGTCCCCCTTGTATAAGGGGGACTTGACGTTTAAAAATAACCGTTTCCCGGCCGAAATTTCTCCTGCGGGGGAATGCAGTTCAACCCATTGATAGAAGGGGATTTTATCCATGATAAAGTATTCGGAATACCCTTTTTATCCCACTTTGCCTCACCCTTTACCTTCCCGGATCACACTCTATTTTGTTGTTCGAGGTGCGACTTGTGGTTTCGATTACCCAAAGTGCGCCTATTTGTCAACTATTTCGGTCATGTAACCGAGTTGGCGGAGCTGTAGGCAAACCGTTCCGCCCGGGGGTGCTGATGATATCCTGCAAATGTAAGGCGGTCGTCATAGCGTTTTTTGGGGTTTTGCTGCTCCTTCCCCCGGCGTGCAGGGCCTATACGGCAAGAGTCGTGGGTATTAGCGGCGGGGGGGATGTCCTTACGGTTTCGGTAAATGGTTCGACTCGAAAGGTTCGTCTCTACGGGATCGAATGCCCTCGGTTCGGGCAACCGTTTCACGACAAGTCGCTGTATATGGCCAAATATCTGTCGCTGGAAAGAGACGTGGAGATTTCGCCCATTTTCACGGATAATTATGGTTTGCAAAACGGACTTGTCAGAATCCAGGGATCGGGCCAGTATCTCAACAGTCAACTGGTCGGATACGGACTTGCCTGGGTGAAGCCCTGCGACAGTAAATCTCCCCTATGCAAGGAGTGGAAGAAGATCGAGGGGTTTGCCCAAATGAATTTTGTGGGCCTCTGGGCGCAACCGCCTGCAATTGCTCCGTGGGAGTGGCGAAAGGCGGAGCGAAAGCAAATACTGGACCGCATGAAACCATCAAAGAAAGAAAAACTGGCTCCATTGCAGTAAATGATTCTGCCTGCCTTAATTCATACATTCATCTGAAAAACGCCTGCACTGCACCTTTGCAACCGGTGTCGTGAAAAGTTTGTCGCAAGACCACTCCATACAAGGAGTTCCTGCGAGGACAGACTGCCGGTCACGCTTGTTTATAAATCCCGACCTTACCCGATAGAGAGATCGAAAAATGACTGATTCAGAACACGTGGATCGTAATGGAGCAGGTGCGCCGACGCTGCAGGCCGAACGGATGCTTTTCGTTCAGGAGACGCGTGCGGTAAACAACCTGCGTGACCACCTCTCGCTTTTATTCAAACACAAGGGGACTATTCTCGTCTCCTTTCTGGTATTGGGCATCCTGGGCTGCGTGGCGGCGCTGGTGTATGACAAAATGATCTATACCCCCGCCTACGAGGCGAAAAGCTCGATTCTGGTAAAGTTCGGCTGGGAGAACTATTACCCGGATCCTTCGCTTGGCAGGCGCGAAGGGCCTGCGGTAAACCAGACCGAGATGCTCGGGGCCGAAATGAGCATTCTGAAAAGCAGGGACCTCAAGGAGAAAGTCATCGGCGCATTAACGCCCGAAAAGATCTTCCCGGAGTTGGCCAGGCAGAAGTCCACGGGTATGAGCAGGGCGGACGAGGCGCTGCTGCTGCTCGACAAGTCCCTGAAGGTCGAGCCGGCGAAAAAAGGCGACGTAATCGAGGTGAGCTTTAAGGGCGCAACCCCCCGGAGCGCTGCGGCCGTAGTCAACCAGCTCGTAGGCGACTACATCGACAAGCGCGGGGAGATATACAAAGATCCCAAGTCGGTTCTGTTTCTGCAAAACAAGGTCGATTATTACAAGCGCAGGATTGCGGAATCACTTGGCGACCTCAAGGCTTTTTCCGAACGCTCGAAGATTATCTCCTTCGACAAGCAGCGCAGCATGCTCCTGGAGAGGCGTTCGGCCTTGTACGTGGCCCTGAACGATACGGCAAACAAAATCGGTGAGGTGCGGCAGATGATCTCCGAGTTGGAAAAGGAGCTAAAGGAGATCCCCAAATCCGAGTTGACGGCTGCGGCTTCGGATCGGGCGGGAGGCGCCCAGTCGCGATTGCTCGGCCTTCAGCTAAGAGAGCAGGCGCTTGCCGCAAAATTTCGGGGCAACAACCCTCTTATCGCCAGTGTCCGGGCTCAAATAGCCACTGTGCAAAACTACATCAAAAAGTACTCTTCCGAAAACCCCGATATCGCTCCGGCTGACCCGATCTACCTGGCAATTCAGAGGCAGGTGCTTGAAAACAGGGCGAAGCTTTCCGCATTGAACGTGCGCTACACCGGCACGCAGACTCAGCTGGGCCAGGTGGGCAAGGAACTTCAGGCCTTCGAGGCTAATGAAACCCAATACAGGACCCTGGCGGCAGCCGTATCGTCCAACCGGAAGATCTATGGCGATTACCGGCGAAAACTCGAGGAGGCAAACGTCTATAACGAACTCGGCCGCGACAAGATGACGAGCGTGAGCGTGATCGAACCGGCCGGGGCGCCCGTATCGCCGGCAAACCCACCCAAGCCGCTGCTGCTTCTCTTTTCTGTTGCGATTGTTTTTGCCATGCTCGGAAGCCTTGCGATCGCCTACATTCTGGAGCTCAACAAGCAGGTGATGAGCACCGCGACGGAGGCCGAAAGAAGGCTGGAGCTTCCGGTGTTGATTACTCTTCCGATCAGGGATTAGAGTCAGGCCGATGTATCTCGAATTTTTCAAATTCCGGAAGAGTCCCTTCCATATCACTCCCGACCCGGATTTCCTATTCCTGAGTCCTTCTCACAAGGAGGCCTCAGCCTCGATTTTCTATGGAATCGAGACGAGGAAGGGATTTGTTGCGGTTACCGGGGAAGTCGGCGTGGGGAAAACGACTATTCTGCGCTCGTACCTGGAAGGAACCGACCCGGAAAAAATCAGGATAGTCTATATCTTCAATGCGGCCCTTTCCTTCGAAAGACTCCTCAGGCAGATATGTTCCGAATTTGGCATCGGGGTTTCGAGTAAAGATCCGGCCGAACTCGTCGAGGACCTGTTTCAATATCTCATCGAGCTATACAGGAAGGACCGCAATGTTGTGCTGATCATCGACGAGGCGCAGAATATGCCGGTAGAGACCCTCGAGCGGCTGAGGATGCTCTCCAACCTCGAGACCTCGCAGGAAAAACTGATACAGCTCATTCTTGTCGGGCAGCCCGAGTTTGACGCCAAACTGAATCTGCCCGAACTAAGACAGTTTAAGCAGCGTATCGCGATTCGGTCCCGTATCGCGGCCCTTACTCCCGATGAAAGCGTTGCCTACATCCAGCACCGGTTGATGAAGGCCTCCTCCTTTCACAACCCGGTTTTTACCAAAAAAGCGTTAAAACTTTTGGTCAAAAGGGCAAACGGCATTCCGCGAACGCTAAACATCCTGTGCGACAATGCGCTCGTTACGGCATTCGGATATGGGCGCAAGCAGGTGGACGATACGGTTGTAAAAGAGGTGCTCGGGGATTTCGGGGAAGAGCCGCCCCGTCGGGGCTTCCGGTGGAGCATTGTCCGGGTGCTTGCGGCTGTCGTGTGTATTGTTGCGGCGGCGGTTCTTGTTTCCCCCGGGTTTGTTTCCAATACAAAAGGTCCCGGCAAACGATCCCTCCGGGCTGGAGTGTTTGCGCCGCTTCCAGCGGGCCTCAAGGCTAAAAGAACTGGACCGGTGTGTCGTCTTGCGGATGCGCCTGCGGAAAAGAAAAGCATTGCAGTTGCCGGAGAAAATCGGGGTGTCGGGGCGCCGGGAAAACCGGGGACCGGCCGAGCGGTCGAAAGTGCGAAGCTGACCGCCGCGCCTGCGAAGACGCAAAGGGTCCCCGCTACGGTTGTCAAACCTGATGTTGCACCCGCCAGGCCGGTCGCTACGGCTGTCAGACCAGTCGCTACACCCCTCAAGCCGGCAGTGGTCACCGCGCCAACGGGGAAACCGGAAACCGCGGCGCCAAAGGTTCTGCCGATCACCGGCGCAACACCTCGGCCCGAAGAGACAGAAATCGATCCCACAACCATCGAGCCCCCTGCGCGCCACCTGCCAAACGGCCAATCGGGCCATTGGGTGAGAGTTCGGCACGGCGACAGCGTGAGCAGGCTGCTCATTGGCATCTATGGCAGGGCGGATGTGTCCCTGTTTGAGTCTTTCAAACAGCTCAATCCTCAGATCAGGGATATCAACAGGCTTTCGGTCGGGGAAAAGATCATTCTTCCCTGACAGGTAAAACCCGCATCGGAAAGCAACCAATCCGGCATATTCTCATGATTGCCCGGGGCCCTCGCTTTTCGATCAGGAGCGCTGCATGAGTAAAATATACGAAGCATTGCAAAACGTTCACCGTGAAAAGCAGGGCAGGGAGCACGCCGATCGCGTGTCCACGATTCCTTTCGCTCCGCTCGAACCCCGAGGATTGGGGTTCGAAGACCAGATGTTGAGCCTCTATAAGGTAATCGAGACGCTCCTGCCTCATTACAGTTCGAGAATTGTCCAGTTTATCGGCGCCAGGGAGGGTGAGGGGACCTCGACGATCGCCAGGGAGTTTGCAAAAACGGCCGCGGATCTCACGGCCCCTTCGGTTCTGCTGCTCGATGCAGACCGACTCAATCACAGTCAGGACCGGTTTTTCGATATGAAGGGCGGCATGGATTGGGTCAATGCGCTGCGATATGGAAAAAATATCGAGGATTCCTTTACACGAGTCGGGCAGTCGAAGCTTTTTGTGAGCGGTTGCGGCAATTCGTCTGTCACGACACCGGAGATCTTTAACTCCTCGTTTGACAAGATGTGCGAAAAACTGCGGTCCGATTTTGACCTGGTATTGGTGGATTCGGCGCCTTTGGCCGTTTCTCCCGACGGTCTGGCCATCGCTTCGAAGGTCGATGGAGTGGTGCTGGTTGTCGAGGCGGACAGGTCGAGATGGCAGACGGTCAGGAGATTGAGGGACAGTATCTCCAGGGTGGGAGGAAATATACTTGGAGTAGTTTTCAACAAGAGACGTTTTTACATCCCTCAGTCGATATATAAATTTTTATAGGAAAGGAAATCATGGAACATGTGTTATCCGGGGAGATCGATAGATGCAGGCCTGGCTATGATAGATCTCATTCCAGACGCCAGGCTGAACCTGAGGATTCCTGCGAATACGATGAGGAGGCCTTTCATAGAATTCTGGGGTTGGAGCGCAAGCGGTCTGAACGATCGAGGAGGCCCTTTCTGGTAATGCTCCTGTCTTTGGAGGGGATTGCCGGGGACGGGAAGGGAGGCGACATCGTCACCAGGGTTTTTTCCTGCCTTGCAGCGACCAAAAGAGAAACCGATGTTATGGGCTGGTACAGGCAGGGGGGGGTGGCAGGCGTTATTTTTACCGAAATATCAGGCGCCTGCGACAGGTCGCTTTCCGAGTCGATAGTAAAAAGGACCATGGCGAACCTGGAGTTGAAATTATCGCCCGAGGAGGTGGAAAAGAGTCACATCAGCTTCTGCTATTTCCCGGAAAAAAACGGCCAGCAGGTTGTATCGGCTCCTCTCACCCTCTACCCCGACATCAGGAAGCGGCTGGGGGCGCACAAAAAGAGCCTGTTTGCAAAACGAGTCATCGATATCCTGGGAGCGCTTGTCGCTCTGGCGCTTTTCTTTCCGTTTTTTCTCATCATTTCCGCCATGATCAAGCTCAGTACCAGAGGGCCGGTTTTTTTCCGCCAGGAACGGGTGGGGCAATACGGCAAAAGGTTTGTATTGTTAAAATTCAGGTCGATGTATGTCGATAGCGACCCGTCGCTGCACAAGGAGTACACCAAAAAGCTGATCCTGGCCGGGCGGAAGGGTTCGTGCAACGGCGCCGGGCAGGGGGCGGGAGTTTTCAAGATCCGAAATGACCCCCGCGTAACGCCGCTGGGAAGGTTTTTGCGCCGGTCGAGCCTTGATGAGGTCCCGCAGCTGTTAAACGTGCTTGCGGGCGACATGTCGCTTGTGGGGCCGCGCCCCCCGATTCCCTACGAGCTTGAAAAATATGATCTGTGGCATCGCCGGCGCGTGCTCGAGATGAAACCGGGCATAACCGGAATGTGGCAAGTCGAGGGGAGGAGTTCCACCACTTTCGACGAGATGGTGCGCCTGGACCTCTATTACATGACGCACTGGAGCCTGTGGCTGGATCTCAAACTGATCTTCAAAACGCCTCTGGCCGTCTTAAGCGGCAGGGGGGCCTATTGACACCCGCGCAACGATCAATCCGGGATCGCCAGGTGTGGAAGCGAAAAGCTTCCGGCAAAGGAGGAGGACATGATCCGGGTTGGCATAGTCGGATTTGGATATTGGGGACCGAACATTGCCAGAAATTTCAACAGGGTCGAAGGGTGCCGGGTGGTGCGTGTGTGTGATGCGAACCCCGACGCCCTGGGGCGTGCGCGAAAATCATTGCCCGGCGTAGAGACCACAACCGAGTTGCAGGACCTGGTCGAGGCTGCCGACATCGATGCGGTTGCAGTGGTTACGCCGGTTTCGACTCATTTCGATCTGGCCAGGAGAGCGCTGGAAAACGGCAAGCACGTGTTTGTGGAAAAGCCCTTTACAGCCAGTTCAGCCGAGGCGCTGCGGTTGATCGAGATCGCCGAACGCAGGCGCCTCAAGATCATGGTCGATCATACATTTCTTTTTACCGGGGCCGTCCGGAAAATAAAACAACTGCTGGAGAAGGGCGTATTGGGCCAACTCTATTATTACGATTCCACGCGGGTAAATCTGGGTCTTTTTCAACACGATGTAAACGTCATCTGGGACCTTGCCCCGCACGACATTTCCATAATGAACCACCTGATCGGACAGAAGCCCGAGGCGGTTGTGGCGACGGGCGGGAACCACGTGACCGAGCATGAATACGTGGCCTACGTCACCGTATATTTCCCCGACAATATGATAGCGCATGTGAACGTCAACTGGCTATCTCCGGTGAAGGTGAGGACCACGTTGCTCGGCGGCGAAAAGAAGATGGTGGTTTGGAACGATCTGGACGCCGACGAGAAGGTCAAGGTGTACGACAAGGGGGTGGAGATCCAAAATCGGCTCGGTTTGTACGATTTGCTCGTAAGCTATCGATCGGGCGACATGTGGTCGCCGAAGCTCGATCCAACCGAGGCCCTCCAACTCGAGGCCCAGCATTTCATCGACTGTATCTCCAACGGCGCCACCCCCCTGAACGATGGTTGGGCAGGACACCTGGTGGTGAGCATGCTCGAAGCCGCCGATAAATCGTTAAAAATGAGAGGGGGGCTCGTCCGCATGTGATGCGGCAGGTAGACCGGCCTCACGCGAAGCCGCGAAGACGCGAAAAAGACTACGAATTTTCCCTCAGTACGTCCGTAATATCCTTAGCCGATACGCCCCGACAGAGACGGGGCGAAACATCTCAACGGCCACACCGCACGTTTCGAAAGAGACCTCCCATGAAGCTGAGAGACATCTATTACGAGGTGCGCCCCTATGTTCCGAGGACTCTCCAGGTGATGTTCCGGCAGCAGATCGCCGCGGCCAGGCACAGGGTAAAGCAGGACAAATGGCCCATAGACCGCCGGGCGGCCGGCGCGCCGCCTCTGTGGGAAGGGTGGCCCGGGGGCAAAAAGTTTGCCCTGGTGCTCACCCATGATGTCGAATCGGCCGCCGGCCACGCTCAATGCCTCGAGTTGGCCGCGCTGGAGATGGCCCGTGGGCTTCGCTCCTCCTTTAATTTCGTCATCGAAGGCTACCATGTTTCCGAAGCTCTCAGGCGATGTCTTGTCGAAAACGGTTACGAGATCGGGGTTCACGGCGTCTATCATGACGGCAAAGAGTTCAAGAGCCGGAAGATTTTCGAAAAAAGGGCGCCCATCATCAACCGGTGCCTCAAAGAATGGCAATCGGTGGGGTTCCGCGCTCCCGCCATGTATTGCAGGCACGACTGGCTGGAAGAATTGCGTATCGAATACGACTCTTCGACCTTTGACACCGACCCCTTCGAAGTCGAGGCAACGGCGGTAAGAACGATTTTCCCCTTCTACGTAAACGGAAGTACGGATGGAAGGGGCTACGTGGAGCTTCCCTATACCCTGGCGCAGGATTTCACTCTTTTTGTATTACTGAAAAATAGAGACATCGATACATGGAAACAAAAACTCGACTGGATCGCCGGACACGGCGGAATGGCGCTCATTATAACGCATCCGGATTATATGAATTTCGGCGGTAGTAAGGCCGGATTCGGCAGATACCCTGCTGATTACTACGCCCAGTTTCTCGACTATGTCAACTCCAGGTACCAGGGGCAGTTCTGGAACGTATTGCCCAGGGATGTCGCCTGGTTCTGGAAGGAAAGGCAGAAGGCCGTGGGGCCGCCATTCGAATTGAAGCATCGGAATAACATCAGGGTTTGCATGCCGGCTTATTCCTTTTACGACACGGACAACCGGATCATTCGGTACGCCGAGACGCTTGTAAAACGAGGCGACCAAGTGGACGTAATTGCTCTTAAGGAACCGGGTAAACCAGATTGGGATGTCCTGAACGGAGTCAGGGTTTTCAGGATCCAGGAGAGAATTCCGAATGAAAAGGGAAAACTCGATTATCTGGGTCGGCTTCTGAAGTTTTTCTTTCGATCAGCCAAACTCATTACAAAGCTCCATTTGAGAGATCCCTATGATTTGATCCACGTCCACTCGGTTCCCGATTTCGAAGTCTTTGTCGCCCTGGTTCCGAAACTAACCGGTTGCAAAATCATGCTGGACATTCACGATATCGTGCCGGAGTTTTACGCGAGCAAATTCGGGGCGAGCCCAAAGGGGATGCTTTTCAATATCCTGGTGACGATCGAAAAGCTCTCGGCCCGCTTTTCGGACCACGTCATCGTCTCAAATCACCTGTGGGAGCAGAAGTTGGTCGCACGGTCGGTTCCCGCAAGCAAGTGCACTGTCATTTTGAATTACCCCGATCAGGAGACATTCCATAAACGTGAGAAATCGAGAACGGACGAAAAACTGATAATCCTATACCCAGGATCGCTCAATTATCACCAGGGCTTGGATATTGCCATCCGTGCGTTTTCCAAAATATCGGGAAAGCTTCCGGAGGCCGAACTTCACATTTATGGAGAGGGGGCGGAAAAGGGCAACCTGAAGAACCTTGCCGCCGCTCTTTCCGTTGATGGACGAGTCAAGTTTTTCAACCTGTTGTCCATCAATGAAATATCCAGTGTAATGGCCGATTGCGATCTGGGAATAGTGCCCAAGCGAAATGATTCTTTCGGGGGTGAGGCATTCAGCACCAAGATCCTCGAGTTTATGAGCCTGGGAGTCCCGGTCCTGGTATCTTCGACACGCATCGACAGGTTATATTTCAACGATGAAGTAGTGCAATTCTTTAACGCCGAAGATGAAGACGACTTGGCTGAGAAGCTTGTTTTCCTGCTGAAAGACGAATCTTTTCGGAAGATACTTTCAGCCAGCGCACTTACCATGGCCCGCAATTTCTCCTGGGATCTCAAAAAAGTCAAGTACCTGGAGGTGGTAGACTCACTTTCTGCTTCTGATTGAACAGTTTCCAGGAATTTACGGCGCAGGTGGAATGTGGAAAGCCTTTAGAGACCAGGGAGAAATTTCAAATTTCAAGCGCTCAATTTGAGGACAGGATTGGAGCATGGCTGATTTTTCCATGTACAGACAGACAGTTCGATGCTTGGGGTTCAGGGGAGTGTCGGGAATCTTGCTCGACAGGCTTGTTAGCTTAAACAATTTCTACATACTTCAGAAAAGTCTCTCGTCGGTTGCCGCTCCAAATCCCCATAGGATGCAACTGCCCATATCGAAAATCGAGGAAAAAGACTGGCATGAGATTCTAGAACAGGCGTACTGTTTAGACATAGTGTCAAGACGTGAAATTCTCTCCCGCGCCCGGTTTTTCAGAAATGATTTCAGGAATTGCTATGGAGTCAGGAGCAAAACGGGTTCGATTGCCCACATTCAGTGGATAGTGTTCCCGGAGGAAAACGATGCCATCAGCGCCCATTACAGACGCCATTTCAAGCCGCTCGAGCCAAATGAAATAATGCTTGAGAACGCCTTTACCTTCCCGAGATTCAGAGGGATAGGGTTACTCAGGTATGCCACAAGGCACCTTTTAAATCTGGCTGGGGAGCTGGGATACAAAAAAGCGACCGCGTATGTGCTTTTCGAAAATTGTGCCTCATTGAACGAATTAATTCCATTGGGCTTCAGCATCAGGAAAGTTGTTCGGGAGTATAGGTTTTTGGGGCTTACCCGAAGAAGGCTTGAGGAGCGCCGCCCGGGCCGGAATAAGGGGGTGGCTGGGCAGTGGAATCATTCCCGCGGAGCAGGGGCGGAGACAAAAACAGGCCCGGGAGCGCCGGCTGAAGGAAAAGGAGAACACCAACATGGATTTTATGGAACTCGTGCGTGAATTTGTGGTCCAGAACTTTTTGTACGGCGACGGCAAAGAGCTTTCCCACGATGCCTCCTTTCTACAAAACAGGATCATCGATTCAACCGGTGTTTTGGAACTGATCAACTGGGTCGAAGAAACCTTTCCCATCAGGGTCGAAGACGAGGAAGTGATTCCGGAGAATTTCGACAGTGTGCGGAGTGTTTCCAATTATCTCGAATCCAAACTGACAGCCGGGAATGCTGTATGTGCGGGATAGCGGGAATCCTTGGCTTGAGACCAGGCGTGCAGACAAATGTCGAAGAGATATCGAGGATGCTCGGGGCGCTCTATCATCGCGGCCCCGACGCATCCGGCATCTACCTCGACGATCGGGTGGGACTCGGGCACAACAGGTTGTCGATCTTGGGCCTCTCAAACGGGACTCAACCCATCCATAATGAAGATCAAACGGTATGGATCGTCTACAACGGAGAAATATTCAATTACCTGGAGCTGAAAACCGAGCTGCAGGAAAGAGGACACCGCTTTTACACCTCTACGGACACCGAGGTCATTATTCATCTTTTTGAGGAGAAGGGGGAAGAGTGTCTGGCGGATCTGAACGGCCAGTTCGCCTTCGCTCTCTGGAATAGAAGGAAAAATGAACTCTTTCTGGCAAGGGACAGGCTGGGGATACTTCCTCTTCATTACACCATGCACAACGGTCGTTTTGCCTTCGCCTCAGAGATAAAGGCACTGTTTGCGCTCTCCGACATCCCGCGTGAAATCGATCCGATCGCGATGGACCAGATTTTCACCTTTTGGACCACATTGGAAGGCAGAACCGCATTTCGAAACATTTTTGAAATTCCCCCGGGAAATTTTCTCAAGGTCTCCCCCCGGGGGATTTCGAGAAGGCGATACTGGCAAATCCCCTGCATCGCTGCGGAGCAGTGGTTGCGTTGGCCCGAGCAGGAAATTAGTGAAAAACTCCACGACCTGATCGTCGATTCGGTCCGAATCCGCCTGCGAGCCGATGTCAAAGTGGGCTGTTACATCAGCGGAGGACTCGATTCCTCTGCGATCACCGCTGTGGCAAAAGGACATTGCAACAATGAACTCAGGACCTTCGGAATCCGGTTCGAGGAAGAGGCCTTCGATGAAGGCGAGTTCCAGGACTTGATGGTGGCTCACCTGGGTACGGATCACAGCTCCATAGTCGCAGAAAACCGAGGGATTCTCGTGAGCTTCTCCTCCGTGGTGCGCCACTGCGAAAAGCCCATGCTGCGGACTGCCCCCGTGCCCCTTTTTCTGCTTTCAGACATTGTCCACAGGCAAGGCTACAAGGTGGTCTTAACGGGGGAAGGGGCCGACGAAGTGTTTTGCGGCTACAATATTTTCAAGGAAGCCAAGATCCGGGCGTTTTGTGCAAAAATGCCCGGGTCCCGATGGCGGCCGTTTCTGCTTCGAAGACTCTACCCGTATGTCTTCCAGGATGAACGGTTGGAAAAGATGCTGCCTGCCTTTTTTTCCATAGGTATCGACCGGACGGCCGACCCTCTTTATTCGCACCTTGTCCGGTGGGAAAATACCGGCAGGACAAAGATTTTTTTCTCAGACGACCTGCGAGACGCAATCGGGGACTACAGCGGCTACGAGGAAATCAGGGAAAGTTTTCCCTCCGATTTCGACCGGCTCGATATTGTCAGCAAGGCTCAGTACATCGAAATGTCGGTGTTTATGAGCAACTATCTGCTTTCCACACAGGGAGACCGGGTGGCGATGGCCCATTCGCTCGAACTGCGGCCGCCTTTTCTCGATCACCGGATCATCGAGTTTGCCTGCAGGGTGCCGGCACATTTGAGGATGCGTGGTCTTCAGGAAAAATTCATTCTGAAGCAGGCGTTCAGCAAGATTTTGCCTGAGGCGATACTGCGTCGCCCCAAACAGCCTTACAGGGCGCCGATCGCACCGATGCTTCGAAGCGGGCGGCTGTGGAAAGAGCTCCTTTCGGATTCCTCGATCGACCGCGCAGGGCTTTTCAACAAGAGCCGGGTCAAAAGCCTTGCGGCCAAACTGGAGTCATCCAACAAACTTGGCGAAGTAGACTCCATGGCTCTTGCCGGCATTTTGTCCTCGCAGCTCGTATACGACCGGTTTGTTTCCGGTTCGACCCCTTCAGTTGGCCGGGAGCGGATTGTGCCGAATTTGCTCTTCGATGGACGGGCGCCGAAGCGCTAAATGAGCCGCGCAGCGGCGTGGGGGTGCAGGGGGCAAAAGCCCCCGCGCCTTGCCTGAGTTTGCTTCCTTTAATGGAGCGACTTCTCCATGGATAAAGAAATTTCGGAAAAGAGTATCGATTTCGAGCTGGCTTTCCGTGAGGGCTGCAGGGAATTCCTGGGCATCTGCCTGCGCGTAAAACCGGGCGTTCTTATTCCGAGAAAGGAAACGGAGCTTTTGGCACGCACGGCCATCGAAGTTCTACAAGAGATGGCGGCCGGGAAGTCGAACCCGACAGGCCCGCGAGTCAGGTCTTTGCGGGTTGTCGACATGTGCTGCGGCGCAGGAAACCTTGCGTGTTCGATCGCAACCTATGTTCCGGAAGCCAGAGTGTGGGGAGCAGACCTCGCACGGGAAGCGGTAAACCTTACAGTCGAAAACAGTAAATGTCTCGGCCTGGCCGATGCGGTCGAAGTGTATCAAAGCAACCTCTTTTCTTCTCTGCCCTATGAGCTCCTCGGTGGACTGGTGGATGTCATCGTATGCAACCCTCCCTATATATCCAGCGGAAAACTTGAGCGGGAGTTCGCATCGCTTTGTCGAAACGAACCCCGGGAAGCTTTTGACGGGGGACCCTATGGGTTTAAGATCCACGAGCAGGTGAGCAAAGAAGCTCCCCGCTGGCTCAAACCGGAGGGCGTGCTGCTCTTCGAATTCGGCCTGGGCCAGGAGCGGCAGGTGAAGTTCATTCTCGAACGGACAAAGCTGTATAGTCAAATTCGTTTCATCAGTGATTCCCGGGGGCAGCCGAGAGTAGTGATGGCGCGGACTGCGGAAAGATGAACGACTCAATGGGAGTTTACACGCATGTTCACTCCGATGCTTGTACACGATTTTTTCAAATTATCCGCAACTCTTAGTCCGAAAAAGGAAGCTCTTATCTGCCCGGAAGGTCGCTGGACCTACGAAGAACTCGATGAGGCGTGCGAACTGCTGGCGGATTTTTTCTCCCAGGTCGGGCTTGGCTGCCAGGATCGGGTGGCAATTTTTCTGGATAACTCGGCCGAGGCGGTAATCTCGATCTATTCCACCCTGCGCGCCGGGGGTGTCTTTCTCGTCATAAACGGAGCAGTCAAGGCGAGGAAGCTCGAATATATACTGCGGGACAGCGGCGCCTCGATCCTGATTGCGGATGCCGCCCGGGCGGCGGTTGTTACGGAGGCCGCAAAAAAGATCGAAAGTCTTACAACGGTCTGGGTCGGGGAGCCTTATGCATCGCATCTGGAGCGTTCTTTTCCGTGGGGGGAGATTTTTGAGCGGGGTTTTTCATCGACCGGCTTTTCTTCCGAACCGCATCGCCTGGCGGAGCGGCCCATCGATCTCGATCTCGCCGCGCTGATCTACACATCGGGATCGACCGGGGAGCCCAAAGGGGTCATGTCCTCCCACCTGAACATGGTCGCTGCTGCGCGCAGCATCATCACTTACCTGGATAACAACGACGGGGACAAGGTGCTAAACGTCCTGCCTCTCTCGTTCGATTACGGCCTCTACCAGATGCTCATGACTTTCATGTTCGGTGGTTCCCTCGTTCTGGAACGCTCCTTCGCCTTTCCCGTAAGGATTCTGGAGATCATTCAGGCAGAGAGAATCACCGGGTTTCCGATCGTTCCAACCATCGCCGCTCTGCTTCTGAAGATGGAAAACCCGGGTAGATACGACCTGAGCTCCATCCGGTATGTCACCAATACGGGCGGCGTGTTGCCGGTGGAGCATATCCGGAGGCTACGGCGGATTTTCGGCTCGGCGAAAATCTATTCCATGTACGGACTGACCGAATGTAAGCGCGTCTCCTACCTTGCGCCCGAGCAACTCACCTTCCGGCCCGAATCGGTCGGAAAGCCCATTCCCAACTGCCGTGCATGGGTCGTCGGCGCCAATGGAAAGGAAGCGGCTCCGGGGGAGGTCGGCGAACTGGTAGTGAGCGGGGCCAATGTGATGGCCGGCTACTGGAATGCGCCCGAGCTTACGGCAAAGACGTTCCGGCGGGGCCGATACCCCGGGGAAAGCCTTCTTTATTCCGGAGATCTGTTCAAAAAAGACGAAGAAGGGTTTCTCTATTTTATCGCCAGAAAAGACGATCAGATCAAGACCAAGGGGGAGCGGGTCAGCCCCAGGGAAATCGAAAATATCGTGTGCGAACTGGAGGGAGTGGCGGAGGCGGCGGTGATCGGGGTGGCTGACCAGACCCTGGGGCAGGCGATAAAGTGCTTTGTGGTGCGCCGCCCGGGCTCGCAGATCGGGAAAAAGGAAATACTGAAACACTGTGCGGTCAATATGGAGTCATTCATGACCCCGAAGTATGTGGAAATTCTTGAGCAGATGCCCTGCAACTCCCACGGGAAAATAGACAAAAATGCTTTGAGGGCGCTTGCCGGTTCAACCGCCGGTAAGCCTTGCGTTGTGCAGCCGGTTCCTTCCACCCGCGCTGCAGGATGAGGCCCATGATGACATTTTCAAGGGATGCGCTTCGCATAGACCCTGCCGCCTCGGCGGCCGTCATCGAAAAAGCCCTGAGAACCGAAGTCCTTGGAAATCTTCGGCGAAGGGGAGTCGTGGTTGCGGTGAGCGGAGGGGTCGATTCCGCAGTAGCCGTGACATTAGCGGCCCGGGCCTTTGGGCCGGAACGGGTATTGGGTCTTATCCTTCCGGAACGTGAGGTCGGGGAAGAATGTGAAAGCCTTGCCCGCGCTCTTCTTGCCAGCCTGGGGGTAGAGGCGCTCAAGGAAGATCTGAGCGCTGCCCTGGAGGGGCTCGGGTGCTACCGGCGAAGAGATGAGGCCATTTGCCGGATGATTCCCGAATACGGGAAGGGGTGGACCTCCAGGATCGTTTTGGGACACAATCCTCTCGAATCGGACGGGTTCAATATTTTTTTCCTCGAAGCCTTTTCCCCTGATGGCGGTGGACCATTGCGCCTGCGCCTGCCGCTGCGCGAATACCTCGAAATCGTCGCCGCGACCAACATGAAGCAGCGCAGCCGCATGATCATGCAGTATTACCATGCCGAGCGGCTTCGCTACGCGGTCGCAGGCACGCACAACCGGACCGAATACGATCTGGGATTCATGGTGCGCTATGGAGATATCGGGGTGGATGTTCAGCCGCTCGCCGGGTTTTTCAAGGTGCAGATTTATCAGCTGGCTCGCTGGCTCGGGATACCGGAAGCCATCCTCAACCGGGCTCCCTCCTCCGGAACATTTCCGGCGCCCCAAACCGAGCAGGAGTTTTTTTTCAGCCTTCCCTTCGAAACCCTGGACCCTTTGCTGCACGCGGAAGCTGTAGGCATATCCGTCGAGGAAGCCGCAAAGGCGCTTGGCATTCCTGTCGAGGGGGTCGAACGTGTCTACCGAGACATCCGCAGTAAACGAACGTTTTCCGATCCCATGCGCCGGGAACCTGTGATTTTAGTTGCTGGTTGTTAGTTTTTAGTTGCTGGTTGCTAGTTGTTTGAACTAGTAACCAATTACCGGCAACTACCAACTACCAACCACCAACTAGCAACTAGCAACTAGCAACTAGCAACTAACAACTAACAACTAACAACTAACATGTCCATTCGGTTTAGCATTGTAATCACCTCTTATAATCAGCGCGACTTCATCCGGGACGCGGTTGAGTCGGCTTTGTCGCAGAGAAGTTCTTTGCGAGAAGTGATTGTCGTTGACGACGGCTCGAAAGATGGATCGATAGAGATACTCAAGCGCTACGGCAACTCCATCCGTCTGCTGGAGCTTGCCGAAAACCGCGGGGCGATCGAGGCGCGCAACCGGGGTGCAGCCCTTGCCGCTGGAGACTACATCATTTTCCTGGACGGAGACGATCTGTTTGCCCCGTGGGCCCTCGACGTCTACAATCCACTGATAATGCGGGGGCGCCCGGCAGTGATAGTATCCGGTGTGCGCCGCTTCGAGGGCCCTGTGCCGACGTTTGGGTCCGATGATATACCCGGTAGGCTGGAGTTTGTGGAATATGAAACCCTCATGGCCAAGGACAGGCCCCACGGATGGTTTACGTGCTCGCTGGTGATCTCCCGGCGGGCTTTCGAGGATGTCGGCGGCTGGACGCCTGGGATTTTTCATCTCGACGACCTGGACCTGGTTGCCAAACTGGGCTACAGCGGAAAAACCCTTCTGGTCTACTCTCCCTTTACCGGACTCTATCGGATGCATGTCGGAAACAGTGTGCGTTTCGTCCCTCCCTTTCTTCGATCGGCTTGCCTGATAATCGACAGGGAGCGCGCGGGCTTCTATCCCGGCGGTCGGGGGAAACAGTTCGAAAGATACGCGTTCCATGGCGGCATGGTTTTCTTTTGGATGCGCAGAGCGCTAGAGGCTGGTCTATACCGGGGCGCGCTGAACCTGGCGATGCGCGGATGGCCGATGCTACTGGCCGCGGTTTTGCGCAAATGGATCATCGCTATCAAGGGCAGGCGCCGGATGGAAGCCAGTAGACTGAGTCTAGCCTCCCCTTCCTTTCGACCTCCGGGACAACCGGAAATTGAGGTGCTCAAGTGACAAGTGCCGGTAAGATTGCTAATTCGTTGAGATTGACGATCTAAGATGCCGAAATTACGCTTATTGCGTGAGCGCTTCGACGATTGGGACCGTTTTGTCCTTTCTCGAAAGGACTCTACCGTCTATCAGACGTCGCAATGGCTCTTTATCATCAAGGAAGCCTATGGGCACCAACCCTGTTGCATCCTAGTGGAAGACTGGGACGGAGAATTCGTTGGAGGCTTACCGCTCGTTATCATCAGGAGCAACCTGACGGGGACCAGGTTGACTTCAGTGCCGGGAGGCGAAACCTGTAACCCCCTGGTTGGAGACTTGGAAGTCTACGATCTGCTCGTTGCGCATCTTTTCGAACTCAGGAGGGAACTCGGATTCAAATACGTGGAGCTAAGGACCAGTGAGGATTTCGGGTTGGCTCACCCCGGCCTGGTCCGGCAAGACATGGGACTCAGCACCTATTTACTGGGCCTCGACCCTCCTCTGGATGACATTTTCTCTTCCTTCCACAGCAGTTGCATACGGCGCCCTATAAGGAAATCGACAGAAAACGGCCTGGTTCTCACTGCAGGTCAGTCGGAAGCCAGCCTTAGGGAATTCTACACTCTTTATTACGCCATGCGCAAAGGGTATGGCCTTCTCCCGCAGCCTTATATCTTCTTTTCCAAAATGAGGTCAATCATGGCGCCTCACGGGAAAATTGAAATTCTCTCCGCTTGCCATGGCGGACGGACGGTATCTTCGGTGCTTCTCCTAAAGCATGGGGATATGGTTCATTACGAGTATGGAGCGAGTCTTCGTGGAGCACTCCACCTGCATCCGAGTCACTTTCTTTTGTGGGCCGCAATCAGGCGGGCCAAAGAGGAAGGGTTCAGGACTTTCAACTTCGGGAGAACCTCAGATGCAAACGAAAGCCTTTCACAATTCAAAGCTCGATGGGGAACAAGGCGCCAACCTCTGGCCTATTATCATATTTCCGGGAAGGCGCAGACTCAGTCATTCAGGACGAGCGGTCTGCTTCAGAGATTGATGTCATTGTCTGTGAGATCCCTTCCCGATATCTTCACCCGGTCTCTTTCCAAGCTGCTTTATCCTCACCTGGTTTAGCGGATATCAAGTCAACCTGTAGTGAATTAAGTAAGCGGTGAGTATGGGAAAGCTTTTTCAACCCGCATTCAGTTATCGGAAGCTTCACGAGGCTGCATTTAAAGGCGAGACTGTAGTGGCTTGGGTTTCGAGGGAATTTGAAGACGCCTGCTGGGACAGGTTCCTGCAAGGCAGTCCTCTGGGACAGTATCAACAGTCGACGATATGGGCGCGTGCCAAAAAAAGGGCGGGTTGGAGACCGGTTCGGGTGGTTCTGACGATCGATAACGAGATCGTCGGGGGCTTCCAGATTCTGCAGCATTTGTGGTTATGGGGCGGGATCGGGTACGTGAGCAAAGGGCCGGTTGTGCCGAGCCGACACGCGGAGATTGCCGATTATGTGACCGAACTTCTGTGGAAGGTAAGCAGGAGTGAAAGGCTGTGGGTTCTTGTGGTTCAGCCTCCAGATGGCTGCGAGCAAATGGAAAAAAGAATTGCGCAAGGCGGATTTGCCTCGGGCAGTTCGGTGGAGGTGAATGACGCCACCTGGATTTTCGACCTGCGGGGCGGTTTGGAGGCGCTCGAGCTTCAGATGGCGAAGCAAACACGCCGGAAAGTGCGGCAGGCCGAGGGTAGAGGCGTCAATATCCGGGAAGGAGGCAGGCAAGAGCTCCACTTGTTTTTTGATCTTATGCTATCGACCTGCAGGCGGCAAAGAGTCGATCCCAATCCGCCGCAGGTGCACCATCTTTTGGCCCTCTGGGACGCCGCCCGTCCGCTGGGGTGCGTCAGGCTCACTTTTGCCGAACACAATGGCAAGCCGCTGTCCGGCCTGCTCTGCATTTCCTTCGGCAAGACTCTCACCCTGTGGAAAAGGGGGTGGAACGGCATGGAAAGAGGACTCCACCCCAATGAGCTCATTACCTTCGAAGCCCTTAAACGGGCAGTCCGGGAAGGCTACGAATTCTGCGACTACTCCTCTTTCGACAAAGAAATGGCTGCAGCCATGAAAAACGGCGAACCCTTTTCGCCGGAGCAAATCCGCAGCCGCCACTGTTTTATCACGCGTTTTGGCGGGATGCCTCGAATTTTGCCGCAGGGACATCTGCTCTTCGCAAATCCGTTCGTTCGGTCTGCGGCCATGGTTTTGAGAAGGGTCTCCAGGATGCGTCGAACCGGTCGCGGGCGGCTTTTACAACCGATGGCAGGGGAAAAAACATGTTGAAACAAAGAGTGGAGAAAAGCTTAAACGGAGTAGAACGGTGGATCGAAGCGCATGAGTACAAGGGCTATGATCCGGCCGACGGGTTGACTTCGTTTCTGCGGCCCCTGACATTCAGCAATGTCTTTTTGGAAAGGATTCTTCAGCAAATTGGAAGGCAAAGCCCGGTGAACCTGCGGCCCCTCATGGGGATAAAGCCGCTCGAATCCGCTCAGGGCAGGGGCTATGTGGCCTGGGGCTATCTCGAAAGATACAGACAGACGGGGGATTCCGTATTCAAAACCAAAGCCTGCAACTGCCTCGACTGGCTTGCGCGCAACAAGTCGCCCAATTACCGGAGCCACAGCTGGGGATATTATTTCGACTACGCGAGCCGGGGCGGCAGAAGGCCCCGCCAGGAATCGACGACCGTGTGGACCGGGTTGATCGGTCAGGTGTTCCTGGAGGCCTACGAGTTGTTCGGGTTCGAACACCACCTGGAGGTGCTCAAAAGCATCAGCGACTGGATGCTGCATCTTCCGAAAGAAAAAACCGCGAGTGGCGACTGTCTTGGCTATACAGCTGCCGGGGTGGGTTCGATTCACAACTCGAACATGATCGGGGCGGCCTTTCTGGCAGGTGCCGCCCGATACACCCATGACCGGGAGGCCCTGGAGACCGCCCGACGCGCCATGGAATATTCGTGCAGCCGCCAGCTCCCCGACGGGGCCTGGTATTATGCGGAGAGGGAAAACTGCCGCTGGGTCGATAACTTTCACACGGGCTACAATCTCGACAGCCTCAAACGATACGTTCGATATTCCCGGGATTCTTCTTTCGACGAAAACCTGCGAAGGGGACTGGAGTACTTTCGAAAGACATTCATCCTCGAAGACGGCTTCCCCAAATATTACTGTCAACGAGCCTATCCGCTGGATATCCAGTGCGCTTCCCAGGCCATCGAGACGCTCGCCTTCTTTTCCGAGGAGGGTCCGGACTGCCTGGAACTTGCGTGCAAAGTCGCAAACTGGACCCTCCGGAACATGCAGGACGAAGACGGCCATTTTTATTATCGAATGTATCCGTTGGGCGTAAAAGCCAAAGTTCCTCTCATCCACTGGGGGCAGGCGACGATGTACAAGGCCCTTGCCTGCCTGCTCGCCAAACTGTAAGCCCCCGCCCCATTCCGCCTGACAAAGGAGGAGCCCCGATGCGCTATGTCCTGGTAACTCCGGCCAGAAACGAGGAAAGATACATCGAGGGAGTGATCCGCTCGGTTATTTCCCAGAGTATGCTTCCCCTCAAGTGGGTCATCGTGAGTGACGGATCGACCGATCGCACCGATGAAATCGTGCGCACCTATGCCGGCACCCGGGACTATATCGAACTGACGCGCATGGGCGAACACGGGGAGCACAATTTTGCGGCCAAGGTGGAGTGCTTCGACTCGGGGCGAAAGCTCCTCTCGGGACTGGACTATGACATTATCGGAAATCTCGATGCGGATATCACCTTCGGCCCGGACTACTTCGCCTATCTTCTGGAAAGATTTGCCGAAAACCCGCGTCTGGGCGTTGCCGGCACGCCTTTTTTAGAACACGGCGGCTGCTACGATTACCGGTTTACCAACATCGAACACGTTTCAGGCCAGTGCCAGCTTTTCCGGCGGGAGTGTTTCGAACAGATCGGCGGCTATAAGCCGATCAAGGGAGGCGGCATAGACTGGGTGGCCGTTACCACCGCCAGGATGCTGGGCTGGGAAACACGCACCTTTCCCGGACAGAGCTTCCTGCACCACAGGGCGATGGGTACCGGCAATCGGGGCGGTCTGCGCGTTCACTTCAAACAAGGGGAAAAAGATTACAGCTGCGGCAATCACCCGCTCTGGGAGGTCTTCCGGGCCGTATACCAGGGGGCTGCCGCAAAGCCCCCCATCCTCCGAGGCTTTCTCATCCTGTGCGGGTATTTAGGGGCATTGGCAAGGGGCGCTGAAAGACCGATTCCCGACGAACTTGCTCAGTTCATACGCGCAGAGCAGCTGGGGAGACTGAGGCAAAGAATAATTAGGAATTAGGAATTAGGAATTAGGAATTAGGAATTAGGAATTGAGGAGTTGCGAATTCCTGGTCTAGAATATCTTTTAGTCTTTTGCTTTAAATTTCTAATTCATAATTCCTAATTCATAATTTTAAGGAATATGTTTATATGACACAACTCGTTTCCATCCTCATTCCTGCCTATAACGCTCAGAAGTGGATCCGTCAGACGATGGAGTCCGCACTCGGGCAAAGCTGGCCGCATAAGGAGATCGTTGTAGTCGACGACGGATCTACGGATATGACCCTGCGGATTTTAAAAAGCTTCGAGTCGGGGATCGTTAAGATCGTGAGCCAGGAAAACAGGGGCGGCCCCGCAGCCAGAAACGTTGCCCTGCGTCACGCCCAGGGCGATTTCATTCAATGGCTGGACCACGATGACATCCTCGATCCGGACAAGATCAAAAGCCAACTCCAAAGCCAAAAATACGACGGCGACCCGGGAACGCTCCTTTCGGGATCCTTTGCACAGTTCTATTTCAGCACGGCACGGGCGAGGTTTCACTCAGGTCCTCTGTGGCGGGATCTGGCGCCCATCGACTATTTTCTGATCAAATTCGGACAAAATACATGGATTCACCCTTCGGTCTGGTTGGCGAGCCGGGAGCTTACCGAGGCGGCGGGACCGTGGACCGAACTCAGGTCTCCCTATGATGACGGCGAATATTTCTGCCGGGTTGTGGCCGCCTGCAAAAGAATCGTATTTGTCCCGGAGGCGAAGTCGTACTGGAGGGTCGGTAATGCGAAGAGTATGAATCGCAGTCGATCCGAGGAGGCTATCGAGGCGATGTATGCCACGACAGTGCTGAGCATAACCCAATTCAGATCGTTGGAAGACAGCCCGCGAACCCGAATGGCTTGCCTCCAATGCCTTCAGGATACCTTCAATTCCATGGGCCCGAACTTCCGCGACGTGCAGGAAAAAGTCCGGCGTTTGGCCCGGGAACTTGGGGGCAGCGTTTTTCTCGAGCCTCTGAGGCCGAGATATCGTTTGCTCGGGCGGGCACTGGGGCGCCAAATCGCCGGTGTGATGCAGGCGGCCATACCGGCCTTGAAGGAGTCGGTCGTCAGGGGCTGGGATAAACTCTGCTTTCTGATTTCGAATCAATAGCCGGAAGTGCCGGCGGGGAGGAATCCTTTCGTCTATGACTCTGCAAATTATCTGCGGCACACAAATCAGGGTTCATGGCAGGCTGCTCCGGATAGCCCGCCTCGAGGCCGATTCGTTTCAATTTATCGAAAATCCGCCCGAAATGATCGATGCATTGCGAAAATGCCGGACCAGAGTCGATATCTTCACCTTCCTGCAAAGATTGCCGGACACCTCGGTGAAGTATGACTATCCGGTGGAATGGGACAATTTTGCAGTTCTTCCTGTGAGCACCTTCGACCACTGGTGGAATGAACAGATAGGGTTCAAAGCCCGCAACAAGGCGAAGCAGGCCGAGAAAAAGGGGGTGGTCGTCCGGGAAGTGGTTTTCGATACGGATTTGGTCCGGGGAATATGGGAGGTCTATAACGAGTGCCCTGTCAGGCAGGGAAGGGCCTTCGCCCATTATGGTAAAGACATGGAGACCGTTTATCGGGAAGAGGCCACATTTCTTGACAGCAGCATCTTTATCGGGGCTTTTTTCGAAGACAGACTGATCGGTTTTGTCAAACTGGTCCATGATGAAACCCGAACGCAAGCCGGGCTTATGAATATCGTCTCCATGATCGGGCATAGAGACAAGGCGCCGACAAACGCCCTGATCGCTCAAGCGGTCAAGTCCTGCGCGGTGCGTGGAATCCCCTATCTGGTGTACTCGAATTTTTGCTACGGGCGCAAACAGCAGGACGGTATCGTCGAATTCAAGGAGCGTAACGCGTTCGAACGCTTCGATTCGCCCCGCTATTACGCCCCTCTGACCAGCCTGGGGCGGGTCGCATTTCGCCTCGGTCTTCACAGGACACTTGCCGACCATCTTCCTGAGCCCGTATTGGCAAAATTTCGCGAACTTCGCAACGATTGGTACAACAAGAGTAGAAAATGAAAGGAAAAAAGAGGCAGAGGAATTGAGAAAGAACGACAGAAAAGAAGAAGGGTAGGCCATGCCCGGAATATTCGGAATGGTGGGAAAGGGACGGTCGGAGGAAAGATCGGCTCGGCTGGCGGTGATGCTGGCGTCCATGCAGCATGAACCGGATTATCGGTCGGGGACCGTTGTACTTGAATCCGCCGGGCTGTGGGCGGGGTGGACATCCCATGACAATTCCTTTGCAGCCGATATGCCCTTATGGAATGAAGCTCGGGACGTGTGCCTGGTGTTTACGGGTGAGAATTTCGCCGATGCTTCCGATGTAGAGCGCTTCGGGGGCATATCCGGAAATGCAGGCGGCCTCATCGATCTCTATGAGGAAAAAGGCCTCCACTTTATAGAACGGCTCAATGGATGGTTTGCAGGCGTTTTGGCGGACTTTCGAAGAGGCCTGGTCGTTCTTTTTAACGACCGCTACGGTCTTGGCCGAATTTATTATCACGAAAACAGAGACAGCTTCTATTTTTCCTCGGAGGCCAAATCGCTTTTACGGGTCATGCCCGAACTGCGCGAACTGGACTTGAGCAGCCTGGCGGAAACCTTTTCGTGTGGCTGCGTGCTTGGAAACAGGACGCTTTTTCCAAAGATCTCACTTCTGCCGCCCGGGTCGAGGTGGGTATTCGAAGGCGCGGCCACTCCGAAAAAGGAGAGTTACTTCCATGTATCGGAGTGGGAAAGCCGGCCCGTGCTGGGGCATGAGGAGTATTACGGGAAGCTCAAGGAAACCTTCGCAAAGATACTTCCACGGTATTGTGGCGGAAGCAGGCCTGTCGCGATGTCTCTTACCGGCGGACTCGACGGGCGAATGATCATGGCGTGGGCGGATCGGGCGCCGGGAAATCTGCCCTGCTACACCTTCGGCGGCTTGTACCGTGACTGCTGCGATGTCATCATCGCAAGGAAGGTCGCAAAGATTTGCAGTCAACCCCACGAGACGATTTGCGTGGGGCCTTCTTTTTTCCCTGAATTTCCCGCCCTAGCTGAAAGGAGCGTGTTTCTCTCCGATGGCAGGATGGATGTATCGGGCGCAGTCGAACTCTATGTAAACAGGATCGCAGCGGGGCTTGCCCCTGTGCGCCTCACAGGAAACTACGGCTCCGAGATTCTGCGGAGGCATGTTACTTTCAAACCCGCGAGCGCTTGCGGGGAGATGCTCGATCCCGATTTTGCAGATCTGGTTCGAAAAGCCTCGCAAACTTATGCCGATGAGCGAAGGGGTGGCAAACTGAGCTTCATAGCCTTTAAGCAGACGCCTTGGCACAACGGTGGAAGACTCTCCGTCGAACAGTCGCAACTTACAATGCGCTCGCCCTTTTTGGACAATGAACTAGTCGCGCTGGTCTATCAGGCCCCGGCGGAACTGGCCGAGAGCCCGGATATAGCGCTTCGCCTCATCGCCGAGGGCGATCGGCGTCTCGGCAGGCTACACACCGACCGAGGTCTTCGCTACAGGCCCCTACCCCTGTTTTCGGAGCTTTTGCACTCCTACCGCGAGTTTACCTACAAGGCCGAATATGCCTACGATTATGGCATGCCCCAGTGGATGGCGGCTTTCGATCATGCGCTGGCCCCGTTGAAGCTTGAAAGGATTTTTCTTGGCAGGCAGAAATTTTATCATTTCCGTATCTGGTACCGCAACGAACTGTCCCGGTACGTGAGAAAGATTCTCCTGGATCCGCGAAGTCTGGCCAGGCCCTATATCAACGGAAAGCGCCTGGCTGAGATCATAGACGCCCATACAAAAGGGGTGCGGAACTACACCAGCGCGATCCACGCGACGCTCACAACTGAACTTATCCAGAGGTGCCTTATCGAAAATCGATAGAAACAAACATGATGCGTCTCCTTCCGCACCGATTCTCCTGCAGGTCTTGGCACAATTGATGCTTCCTAGCAGCGCCCAACCGTGCAGGCCCCCAGGCATGGTTTCCGAGGAAGAAAGAGAAACAACTCTGGGGAATCAAGAAGGAGACAAGATGAGTTTTGTAAGTTCCAAGTCCAGCGGCAAGGCGATCGGATACTCTTTGATTGCTTTTGCCATACTGGCGCTAGCGGCCGTTCCTGCTAAAGAGGCGCACGCCGTTTATTCCTTTCCCGCTTCGCGGATTGTAAACTGGTCTACCGCCGGCGTCATCGGCGGAATCCCATCGAGAACCACGGTCTATAAGACCTTGCAGGCTTCCAGTTACGGGAACGGATCGACCGATGCATCGAGCGCGATAAACAGCGCTCTTTCGAGTTGTCCCGCCGGGCAGGTAGTGCTGCTTTCCGCGGGCACATTCAAGATCGCCAACACGATCAAAGTGCCGTCGAATGTGACACTGCGGGGCTCCGGACCGCAGAGCACCATACTCAACATGACGGGAAAGGGGATGGGAATACTGATTGGCGGCAGCCAACCCCCCTATGGCACCGGCGCCATAAGCTCTTCGCGTGCAGTAGCCATTTCCAGCGGATATACGAAAGGATCCTCCTCTATCACGTTGAGCGGTTCTCTCTCGGGGCTCTCGACCGGCACTCTGCTCTGGCTGAGCGAAAAGAATGACGCTTCTGTCCCGGTCACTCCCGCTGGAGGCGGCGGTCTCTGTACGTGGTGCGACAACGGGTTGGGAGGAACCCGCAACCTGGGACAGGTCGTGCGTGTTACCTCCGTATCGGGCAATACCATCGGCATCGATCCGGCGATGAACACCACGTATCCCGCCGGTCTTGCGCCTCTGGCCATCCTGGTGACAAACACCCCGACTCAGAACGCCGGGGTCGAAGACCTGCAGATGTATGACAACAACAGCGGTCTGACCAGCAATTTCGCCTTCGAAGGCGCCTACAACTGCTGGATAAACAATGTCGAAAGCAACTATTCGGACGCCGACCAGGTCGAAGTCGACTTTTCAACCCACAACACAATAGCCAACAGCTACTTCCATGACAGTTTCCGCCACACGTCGGGGACATCGGATTCGGAGTTGGCGCTTCGCTACTATTCGACGGGCAACCTTGTTCAGAATAACGTCTTCAGGCGGCTGCACAATTCGATCCTGTTGGAATGGGGCGCATCCGACAACGTGGTGGGCTATAACTATTTCGATGGGAACTTTGACAGCGGCTCAACCGCCGTGACAATGTACCCGATAGCCTTCCACGGGGCGCATCCCGAGTACAACCTTTTTGAAGGAAATGTGGCCGCCATGGTCAACGATGACGGCATTTGGGGCAGCAGTTCCGACGAAACCTTTTTCAGAAATTGGTTTATCGGCACCACTCTCATATGCAGTCCGGTAAATAACACCAGGGGCACCGTTTCCTGCTCTCCGGTCGGTACGGACGGGGCAAGCGGGGTGAACGCATGGTGGGCCAATCAGGCGAACAGGCCGATCGACCTTTCCTACCTCAGCACAGCCGACAACATGGCCGGCAACGTCATCGGGAGCTCTCAGCTTCTCAGCCTCATGAAGATGACCAAGATGCTGACCTGGTCGAGCGGCGTCAGCCGCGCTTACTCGGGGACGGCCTATGGATACTCCCTGGGCTTCGGCGGCGGTGGGGCCGGGGATTCGGGTACCTATTCGAACTGCGGGAAGAGTGGTTATCCCGCTTCTCCCTGGTGTTCCGATAATTCCGAGCCCTATACGACCGGCATTATCCAGGGCGATTATTCCTATGCGGATGGTTCGACGAACTGGGCCTATGGCGGGTACAAGGATCCGAACGCCTCGGACCACACTCTTCCGAGTTCGATGTATCTCAGTTCCAAACCGGCCTTTTTCGGCTCCACCCCCTTTCCGGCGATCGGTCCGGATGTCACGGGTGGAAACGATTCTTCGGGGCACGTCCACTATATCCCCGCGCAGGTGTGCTATGCGCAAGGAAAGATGCCCGACTGCCTTACAACCGCAACTCCTCAAAACGATCTGACGGCTCCTTCCGGAGTCCATTTGATCGGGCAGTAAAAATTTAGAGGAAAATATCCCTTACATGTCATAACTGCGGGAGGGGGAAGCCTCCGGTTTCCTCCTCCCCGCCTCCAAAAGGTTTTTCCCCCCTCTTTTCTCTCCGCTCGACAGCGGACTGTATGATTTTGAATGCATGGCGAAGTCATATTCCTACATGGAAATGAGTAGTGAGTAGTGAACGGTGAGTAGGAAACGCTCCCGCTCACCCTTCACCACCTACCACTCACTACTCACTATTTACTGCTTTGGGGTCCAGAAGAATGTCGCCTTCCGATCTGCCGCACATTTCGGTGTGCATTCCCACTTTCAAAAGACCCGAGCTGCTTGACAGGTGCCTGGAGGCAATGCAGGCCCAGGAGAGCAGGGGGTTTTCCTATTCGATAACGGTGGTGGACAATGACGTTGAAGAATCTGCCCGGCAGGTCGTGGAGGGATGGCGAGCGCGCTCTTCGGCGTCCATCCGCTACGAGGTCGAGCCGGTGCAAAACATTTCCCTGGCCAGGAACAGGGCGGTAGCCAATGCCCGGGGAGAATTCATTGCCTTCATCGACGACGATGAATTCCCCGATCCGACCTGGTTGAAGGAGATGTTCGAGGCCTGTTTGAAATTCTCGGCAGACGGAGTGCTGGGTCCGGTTGTCCCTTTCTACGAGGGGACGCCCCCCCGTTGGCTGGTGAAAAGCGGGCTGTGCACGCGGGAGTCGTTTTCGACCGGCGTCATGATGAACGACCTGAGACAGATGAGGGGAGGAAACCTTCTTTTCCGCCGCGATATTTCGATCGGGATTCCTGTTCTGTTCGATCCGCGCTACGGAATCATCGGAGGGGAAGACGCGGATTTTTTCGAACGAATGTTGAAGAAGGGGCGAAGATTTTACTGGTGCAACGAGGCGGTGGTGCATGAGGCGGTGCCCAAAGGAAGGCAGAGCAGGGCGTATCATCTGAAGCGGGCGATGATACGAGGACTTTCGAGCGCGGACCAGATTCCCCCCTTCGGTATCGGGACCCTTAAATCCATTCTGGCCGTCATAATCTATACGCTGTCTTTGCCCGTTACATTTTTGGTCGGGCATCATCATCTCATGAAATACCTGGTAAAGGATTGCGATCACCTCGGGAAACTGCTTGCCTACTGCGGCATAAGGCCGGTCAGTAAAAGGACCTTCCATTAGAGCTATGGACGACATTTACACGGTCGAGTGGGGATGTTCGGAGGGGAACGCCTGGTATGAAATCATGGGCTGTTTCCAGGATGCAAACCTGTACCAGGCGTTGGCCTACGACAAGGTGCGCTACGGGGCGAGAGGCGTGGCCCACATGATTTTGAAAAGAGGAAACGAGGTGGTGGCGGCGGCCCAGGCCAGAGTGCAGCGTGTGCCCGGAACGAGGGCGGGGCTGGCGTATGTATTGTGGGGCCCCATGTGGAGGCGAACAGGGGGCTCTGAAGATGAAGAGACATTTCGGCTGGCTCTCAGGATCCTTCGCAGCGAGCTTTCTTTGAAAAGGGGTTTCGTTTTGCGGTTGAACCTGCTCGCGTTCAAGGGGCACCACGATGTTTTGAGGCAGGCCCTTGCGAGTGAGGGCTATCATTCGCATGGAGATGCGAGGAACAGGCGGACGATTCTCGTCGATCTGAGCGGTTCGCTTGAGGAATTGCGCACCGCCCAGCACCCGATGTGGCGAAATCATCTCAATCGGGCGGAAAAAAAAGGGCTGCAGGTGGAGTTTGGAGAAGACCAGTCACTGTTTGACGAAATCATCCCCATGTATATGGAGATGGCAAAACGGAAAGGCCTGTCGGATTTAAACGACATTTCCCATTTGAAGAAGGTCCAAAAAGAGCTGCCTGCTTCCCACAAGCTCAAAGTCATTGTCTGTCGGGAAAACGGCGTCCCGTGCGCCGGGGGAATTTTCTCCGCCCTGGGGACGACCGGCCTGTATCTTACCGGGGCGACCGGTACACGCGGTATGAAGAGCTACGGAGCCTACATCGTGCACTGGACCTTTCTGCGATGGTTGAAGGAAAACGGTTTCCTCTATTACGACCTGAACGGGATAAACCCCGAGGTCAATCCCGGGACCTACCAGTTTAAGCGCCAGTTTGCGGGAAAGGCCGGAATGGAAGTCGAGATGCTGGGGAAATTCGAGGTGGCCGACAGCGCATTGAGTTCTCTTGTCGTCCGGGGAGGCGAGAGACTCATTGATGGCTACCGGAAACTGAGCCGGAGAACGCGACGCCGGTGAAGGGGAAAGAAGCGGGAAGCAGGAAGCAAGGAGCGGGAAGAAAACCTTTCCATGGTTTTCAGGTGTTTCCGTGGGAAGAGCGGAGTTGTCTTTTAACAGCTCATGTTGGGCAGCTGATTGAGATCAAACTATGCCTCCTAAAATCGCTACCTTCCTTTGCATCACTTTTATCCTCTTTCTTTTTTGGACTAACAGGAAAAGAAAAGAGCGCTTCACTCCCGCCCTCTGGATACCCTTCCTGTGGATGTTTTTTGCCGCGGGCAGATTTTTTGACGAGTGGCTGCATTTACAAGCCGCAGGGGAAGCCACTGCCGCTTCCTACCGGGAAGGAAACCCGGTCAATGCGGCGGCTTTTTTCGCCCTGATCGCCGCGGGCATTTACGTACTAACAAGAAGGCATGTCGACTGGGGGAATTTTTTTCGCAAAAACAAGGCGATATGGCTCTACATCCTTTTTTGCCTCCTGAGTGTTCTTTGGGCCGACTATCCTTTTGTCGTCTTTAAACGATGGATCAAAGAGTTTGGAAATCTGGTCATGGTCCTGGTGATACTGACCGAGGTGCGCCCGTACGAGGCATTGGGGGCGCTACTGAGGCGGCTGGGCTACCTATGGCTGCCCCTGTCGATTCTGTTTATCAAATATTACCCTGTCTTGGGAAGGAGCTTTGCGGGGAGTACTCAAATGTATACGGGGATCGCGCTGCAGAAAAACCAGTTGGGCGCCCTGTGTCTCATCTCGTTGATCTATTACGGCTGGTATTTCATTGTCTACCGCAAGGCCGATTTCAGGTTTTGGTCGATCAACAACCTGGTGGACATGGTTCTTTTGCTGCTCGCTCTGCGGCTTTTGCACCTGTCTCAGAGCGCCACTTCGTTTGGCTGTGCAGCGGTCGCCACGGCCATATTTGCGGCAAGCCGTCTGATGTCTCGCAAACCCGAGCGGATTCTTACCTGGGGCATAATCGCCGTTTTGCTGTACCTGGGTCTCAACGCGGCTCTGGATGTGAATCGGTATATCATCCACATGCTGGGACGCAGGGAAAACCTGACGAACAGGACCGAGATATGGGCCATTGTGAAAGGGATGGCGGTAAACCCATGGATAGGCGCGGGCTATCAGAGTTTTTGGCTGGGAGACAGGCTGAGAGAAATTTGGGAGAAAACGGGCTCCCAAATTATTCAGGCGCATGATGGATATCTGGAGCAATACCTGGAATTGGGCTACATAGGCCTGACATTTGTCATCGCCATATTGCTCTCAGGTCTGGTCAAGATCCGCCGGTTGCTCAATCGTGATTATGCGGTGGGAATGCTCATGCTCTGTTTTGTCGTGGTTTCGGTCCTCTCAAATTATACGGAAGCATCGTTTTACGCAATCAGTAACACGTGGCTGCTAACCATTCTGGCGGTTACTCTGCCCCCAGCCCCGTCCAACCCTGTGGGGGAGAGAGGGGGAGAATTTTTTTTGTGGCAGATGAACAAAGTGTAATCCCGGTGAATTTGTTAAACCGATAGGCCTCCAAAATATGGAAAGGTAGCGGATTGCCGTTGGTTCGCATATGGTGTCATGACTGAGAGCCCCAGGCGCAAGATTTTCGACGCTCTTTCGTGGAGTTTTCTCGATTCGGTGGTGATGCGCGTTGTGCAACTTACTACCGGCATAATCCTGGCGCGAATTCTATTCCCCGAGCAGTTCGGCCTCATCGGGATGTTAATGATTTTCATAGCTCTGGCGCGAGCGATGACCGAAAGCGGGTTCGGCGCCGCTCTCATCCAGAAGGGCAGGATCACCAATGTCGAAATATGCTCGGTATTTTATTTCAACATAATTGTCGGTCTTTTGATCGCCGGCGCATGTTGCCTGGCCGCGCCATGGATAGCGGACTTTTATAACAAGCCGATCCTTACGCCGCTGATGCGCGCCCTGTCGCTCATTATGGTGATCAATGCGTTCTGCATGATCCAGGACAACCTCTTTTCTATGGAAATGAATTTCCGGGCGACGGCGATAACCAGCCTGATCGCAGGGGGGCTCTCCGGAGGGGTGGGGATCGGCCTTGCCCTTGCCGGTTGGGGCGTATGGAGCCTCGTGATTCAGCAGATTTCGCTTAGTTTGTTTCGCGCAATCTGCCTGTGGCTTCTTAGTTCCTGGCGGCCTGCGCCGATTTTCAACGTTTCGGCTCTGCGGGGGTTGATTCCGTTTGGCTCACGCCTTCTTCTGTCAGGGTTGCTTACGGAGGTATTCGAAAACGTCTACTTTGTGGTGATCGGCAGGCTCTTTCCAGCGGCCGACCTGGGACTCTTCTCGCGAGCAAGAACGTTGCAGGGCATGCCGCAGGAGACTTTGTCTCTGATTGTGGGCAGGGTGGCCTTCCCCTTGTTTTCCGCGCATCAGGACGACCCGGCCACATTGAAAAGAGGGCTTCAAAAAACGGTCATGCTGGTGGCCATGATTTCTTTCCCCCTCATGGTCGGTTTGGCTGCTACGGCTCGGCCCGTCGTTATCGTGCTGTTGGGGCAAAAATGGGCGGGGTCCATACGATACCTTCAATTATTCTGCGCGGCCGGGCTAACCTACCCGTTATACATGATGAATTTGCAGTTGCTAAAATCCACAGGACGGTCCGATCTGTATCTACGCCTGGAGGTCGTCTGGAGGGTGCTGACAATCGTAAATATTCTCATCACCTGGCGTTGGGGTATATCGGCAATGATCCTTGGTATTATAGTCATATCTGCTGTCCCCTATTTTTTGAGCTGTTATTTGATTGACGATCTGATCGATTATCCCATGGGAGAACAATTAAATAATCTTTTGCCATACCTGGGAATCGCTGCACTGATGGGAGTCGTGGTGTTTTGCATCGGATTGCTGCATCTGGGCAGCTTCTTGCTGGCGCTTCCCGCGCAGATTCTCCTTGGCGCGGCAGTGTATGTGTTCCTCTGCCGGGTGTTCCGATTGGCGGCACTCATGGAAGCCTGCAAGGAGATGCGGGATCGACTGACTATTTTTCGAACCAGTCGGCAGGTTATCCGATAATCAACTCCCGCAAGGCGAGAGTATGGACTGGAAGATTCTCTGAGCGGGGGGGAGGGCGAGCCTGTGAAAAAGGGGAATGATCTGCTGATTGCAAGGGAGCAAAATTCTGCCGAGTCCTCAGGCTGGTTTGGCTGGGCGGTGTATCGGACTACTACCTGGAAAACGACCTGGAAACTGCGCTTTTTGCTTTCGGTACTGTTTTTGGGGCTGATTTTTCTTGCGCGCTCCTGGTGGATTCCGGCCGCAGGCCGTGGCCTGGTCTCGGGACCCGGGCCGGGGAAGCCCGATCTTATCCTGGTGGATAACCTGGTCTCCGATTACGGACTCTTTAAAAAGGCCGCTGAACTGATGAGAGGCGACGGTGTTAAGATGGTGCTCGTTCCGGTACGCTCCTCAAACAGAGACCCGGATGAGCCCGACAGGATGGCAGGAGAAATTACCCAAATCATGATCCGTGACGCCCGGCTCCCATCATGCCGGCTTCTGCCTTTTCGCCAGGCCGAGCCTTTTACCCTGCACGTCGCACGCCGGGTTGGCAGGTTCCTGCAATCCCGCCGGGAGATTCATTCGGTTCTGATCGTCACCGAAGGGTTCAGAAGCAGGAGGACCCGTCTGGTCTACGGCCGGGTCCTGGGGAAATTTGGAGTGAAGGTTTGCACCTACCCGGTGTGGGGCTCCCGGGTGCCGGAGTCGTGGGCGAAAACATGGCACGGCAGGCAGGAGGTGCTGCTGCAATACCTGAAGCTCCTCTATTATGAGTTTTTGCTGTTTCATTCGCCTCAGGTTTAACACGTCGCCGCGGCTTCAATCGACGCGGATTCTTCGCTGCACTTTCTTCGCTTTACCCCTCTCCCGTTTTGCACCCCGATGCAGCCGGCTATCGGGGTCTCGCCCTTCGTAAGCCTCTGTTATTTCAAGCCACGAAATTCTGCGGAAGCGGTCCGGGAAAAATAGTTTTGGTGCTTTTCGTGCCTCTCATGGTAAAAGAGACCAATATTCCATGCAATCTCAGGCTTGACTATGGAACCGGTTTCGAAGAGGGCATGCGACTTGATTGACGCCGAAGCAAAGGCCACCAATATCGTATGGCACCGTGCGCAGGTAACCGGAGCGCAGCGCGAGGCCCTGCTCAACCAGCGAGGGGGCACGATCTGGTTAACCGGCCTGCCTGCTTCCGGAAAAAGCACGACGGCTTACGCCCTGGAGTCGGTGCTGATCGAAAAGGGCTTTTTGGCCTACGTGCTGGATGGCGATAACGTCCGGCACGGGTTGAACAAAGACCTTGGTTTTTCTGCGGCGGACAGGGCGGAAAACATTCGCCGGATTGCGGAAACGGCGAAGCTTTTCGCCGATGCCGGCCTTATCGTCATCACGAGTTTCATTTCGCCCTACAGGGCTGAAAGAGATTTCGCCAGGCGCATTCACCTGGCTTGCGGCCACAATTTTGCAGAAATCCATATCGCCACTCCCGTAGAAGTGTGCGAGAAACGCGACCCTAAGGGGCTCTATGCCAGGGCGAGAAGAGGGGAAGTAAAAGGGTTCACCGGGATAGACGACCCCTACGAACCGCCCCTTGCTCCGGAGCTTGTGTGCAGGACCGATGAGTTCGCGCCCCGGGAAATCGTGTTGCGAATCCTGGAGTTTATGGCCGAGCGCGGCTTTTTTTGCGGCGGCGAACGTCTTTGGCCCTACGGTCGCACCTCTGGCCGGAAGTGAAAATGGAGATACGCATTGCAAACAGCCTTGCCCGATTTTAGAAGCACCCGAATACTCGTTTTCGGGGATGTGATGCTCGACCGTTACATAATGGGCGAGGTGCGGCGCATATCCCCCGAGGCCCCTGTCCCCGTTTTGCGCATAAAGGAACGATACGAAGTCCCCGGGGGGGCGGGAAACGTGTCCAATAACCTCGCCAGGCTCGGGTGCGAGACAAGTCTGCTGGGGATTATCGGAGAGGACGGCGACGGGGCGCTTTTGAGAAGACTCTGCGTCAAAAGCGGGGTAGGCGAAAGGCTCCTGATCGACCAGACGCGCCCCACAATCACCAAGACCCGCATCGTTGCAAGAGAACAGCAGCTCCTCAGGCTCGATGACGAGCAGCCCGAGGTCCTTTCGGAGCGTGTGGCGGCCCAACTGCTCGAGAGCTTCGAAAAAAGTGTGGCCGGCTTTGGTGCAGTGATCCTTTCAGACTACGGCAAAGGGATATTCCAGACGCCCGGATTTTGCCGGTCCGTGATTTCGCTTGCGGGTAAACACGGCGTGCCCGTATTTGTCGATCCCAAGGGCAGGGAGTGGGAGAGATATCGCAACGCGACCTGCATCACGCCGAATGCTTCCGAGTTGGAAGAGGTGGCGGAGGCCTCGATCGAGGGCGAAGCCCGACTGGTCGAAGAGGCGGAGAAGGTGCGGGAGCGTTACGGCGCCGAATGGCTCCTCGTAACCAGGGGGGCCAAGGGTATGTGCCTTCTCGGGCCGCAGAGCTCACGGCTTGTAATTCCGACGATCGCCCGCGAGGTCTATGACGTCTCGGGGGCGGGCGACACGGTTATAGCCGTTCTTGCCGCGTGTGTCGCGGGCGGAGTGGATTTTCCGGAAGCTGCCCGGATCGCCAACACGGCGGGCGGAATAGTCGTAGGCAAACTGGGCACCCAGCCGATTACGGCCGCCGAACTCCAATACGGCCTGCAACTCGAAGAATCGGGCATAAACGGCATCCGGTATGCCGGAAAATCGGGAACTCTGGAATCGGCGGGGATGCAGGTGCAGGCATGGAGGAGCAATGGGGAAAAAATCGTTTTCACCAACGGATGCTTCGATTTGCTCCATCCCGGCCACATCCACCTGCTTGAAGAAGCCAGGGCCCTGGGCGACCGGTTGGTTGTGGGGCTCAACTCGGACGGCTCGGTAAAGAGGCTCAAAGGCCCCAAACGGCCGATTCTTGCGGAAAGCGATCGGCTGGTGCTTCTTAAGGCGCTCTCCTGTGTGGATCTCGTTGTCATTTTCGAGGAGGATACGCCCCTGAGGCTTATCGAAGCGCTGCGGCCCGATATCCTGGTGAAGGGGGCCGACTACCTGCCCGAACAGGTGGTCGGCCGCGAAGTGGTTGAGGCCTACGGCGGCAGAGTCGCCCTGGTCAGTCTCATGGATGGCTACAGCACTACACGCATTGCCAATAAACTTTCATCCTAGAACGGGCATCAGATGAGCGAAACGATCCTTGTTACAGGCGGTGCCGGATTTATCGGGAGCAACTTCGTGCTCGGTGAAAGGGGGCGGGGAAACCGCATCGTAAACCTCGACCTTCTCACGTACGCCGGCAATCTTTTGAACCTGCGCGATCTGGACGGCGACCCGGACCATGTCTTCGTCCAGGGGGACATCGGCGACCGGGAGCTTGTGCGCAAACTTCTGAACGACTATGAGCCCGAGGCGGTCGTAAACTTTGCGGCTGAATCCCACGTCGATAGATCCATCGACAGTCCCGAAAGTTTCATTCAGACCAATATCGTGGGCACCTCTCATCTTCTGGAGGAGGCGCGGGCGTACTGCAAGGGGCTCCCCGCCGATCGCAGGGACCGGTTCCGGTTTCTGCACGTCTCGACCGATGAGGTCTATGGTTCCCTTGGTCCCGAAGATCCCGGATTTACCGAAAATACCCCGTATGCTCCCAACAGTCCCTATTCGGCGAGCAAGGCGGGAAGCGATCACCTGGTGCGCGCCTATTACCACACTTTCGGGCTCCCCACGATGATCACCAATTGTTCGAACAATTACGGGCCAAGGCAATTTCCTGAAAAACTCATTCCCCTCATGCTCCTCAACGCCCTGGCGGGCAAGCCTCTGCCGGTCTATGGCGACGGGCTCAATATTCGCGACTGGCTCTACGTTGAGGACCATTGCGAGGCGCTGCGCACGGTCCTGGAAAAGGGCGTGCCTGGTGCGACATACAATATCGGGGGCAACTGCGAAAAGACCAACATCCGGATCGTCAACACGGTGTGCGCCCTGCTCGATGAAATGGCGCCCGAGTCGGGTTGGGTGCCGCACAGCAGCCTCATTACCTATGTGAAGGACCGCCTCGGGCACGATCGGCGCTACGCTATCGACTCTTCCCGAATTGCCAGGGAGCTGGGCTGGCAGGCTAAAGAGACCTTCGAGTCAGGCCTCAAGAAAACGATCCGGTGGTATCTTGAGAATGCCGAGTGGGTCGAATCCATAAAGACCGGGGCCTACAGGGACTGGATCGCCAGGCAGTATGGCGGTGCGGATGCGGGCTTGGGACAGCCGGCTGCAGAGGGCGCCGGGAGTAAACGGCGGTAGCGACGGAGCGAGGGGGGCCAAAGAATGGAAAAAAATCGGGAACTCAAAGGAATTATTCTGGCCGGGGGATCGGGAACTCGTCTCTACCCCATAACCAGGGTGGTCAGCAAACAGCTCCTGCCGGTCTACGACAAGCCAATGATCTACTACCCGCTTTCGGCGCTCATGCTTGCCGGGATACGGGATATTCTCATCATCTCCACCCCCTCGGATCTACCCCGGTTCGAAGAGCTTCTGGGCGACGGCTCTCAGTGGGGGCTGCGTTTTTCCTACGCCAGGCAGGAGCGTCCCGTCGGTCTTGCCCACGCGTTCATTTTGGGCAAGGATTTCATCGGCGCCGACAGGGTTTGTCTCATTCTAGGCGACAATATCTTCTACGGCCATGGGTTCCAGGAAATCATCCGGCGCGCCTCCGCATTCGATTGCGGGGGGCTGGTGTTCGGCTACTATGTTCGAGACCCGCAACGCTACGGGGTGGTTGAATTCGATCCGTCCGGCAAGGTCCTGGGAATCGAGGAAAAGCCCGCCAACCCGAAATCGAGCTACGCCGTTCCCGGGCTCTACTTTTTCGACAATAGAGTGGTCGAAATCGCCTCGACCCTGAAGCCTTCGGCCCGCGGGGAACTGGAAATCGTCGATGTCATGAGCTCGTATCTCAAAATGGGGGAACTTCGCGTCGAACTACTGGGCAGGGGGTTTGCGTGGCTCGACACGGGCACGCATGAGTCGCTTCTCGAGGCATGGACTTTCGTTCAAACCATTGAAAAACGGCAGGGTCTAAAGATCGCCTGTATCGAGGAGATAGCCTACCGGATGGGCTATATCGATGCAACCCGGCTGAGAGTGCTGGCCGAACCCCTGATGAAAAACGGATACGGACAGTACCTGCTGGATATTCTATCGGGGACTAAATAAAAAGTTAAACAAGTCGGCTACCGCGACCGATGAGGTTTACAGCTCAAGACCGGCGATCGAATAAATCTTTAACAGCGAGGGACAGATGAGAACTTCTCTACGGTTCAATGCAATCATTTTTCTGGTTTTGATCTCGATGACTGCGTGCGGCGCCTCGCCTCAAGTGAAGAAAGCCAGGTACCTCGCAGCCGGAGACAAATTCCTTGCCAAGAAAGATTTTAAAGACGCGCTCATCGAATACGGCAAGGCCCTTCGGGTGGACGCAAACGACAAAAACGTCTACGTAAAGCTTGCAACGGTTTTTTCCGAGGCGGGAGATATAAAGCAATCCCTTGCGTATCTGAAGAAGGCCAATGCGATCGACCCCAAAGATACCGCGATACGGCTGAAAATGGCTACGGACTATGGGCTCCTGCGACAACCGGACAGCGGCCGCAACGAAGTGAATTATGTCTTGCACAAGGACCCCGGCAACGCCGGCGCAGCGATCCTTCTGTCCGATTTTGCCGCGACTCCGCAGGAAATCGACGAATCGATCTCGCAGCTGAAGGCCCTCAAGCCCTCGCCCTCCGATATGCCCAAAGTGGACCTTGCTCTTGGCAGACTGTATGCCAGGAAAGGGGACCTCCCGAAAGCCGAAGACTATTTCAACCGCGCCGTCAAGGCCGACCCCAAGTTTGCCGACGCCTACCTCGCCCTGGGAGATCTTGCCGCAAGCAAAAAGGATTTTCCGACAGCGGAAAAAGAGTACCTGGCGGCTGCCCGGCTAACCCCTGAAGACTCGCCGGTGCATTTGAAGCTGGCCGCTTTCTATCTTTTCAGGAAAGAACCGGCCAAGGCGAAAGCGGTGCTCGAAGCCACTCTCAAAAAATACCCCGGATTTCTGCCGGCTTTGTACCAACTCGCAGAAATCGCTCTCCAAGGCCAACATTTCAAGGAATGTGAGAAGTACCTGCAGATAGCCTTGAAGAAAAACCCCGCCGACCTCCAGGCGAAAATGATCCATGCCCGGATGCTTCTGGCTCGAAATGAACCGGCGAAGGCGGCGGCCGAACTGGAACCGATTGCCAACGCAGCCCCCGGGGCTGCCGCCCCTCAATATCTGCTCGGTCTTGCCTATATGCAGCAGGGGCAGATAGCCAAGGCTCAACCGGTCCTGCAAAAAGCGGTGAACCTGGCGCCAAACCTGGTTCCGGCAATCCTGCTGCTCGCCGATGCCAATGTTCATAACGGCAACTACCGCGCAGCCTTTGACTCTTTGACCGGCCTTCTGGCCAAGGCCCCCGGCAGCCTTGGCGCCTACCTGCTTCTGGCTCAGGCCGCCAAGACCCCCGACGACGTTGCAAAGGCTGTCGCGCTTCTGGAAAAAGGAGCGCCCGGCTTTAAGGATAACACCAAGTTTTCCCTGGCCCTGGGAGGCCTCTATATCGAGAAAAACGACACGGCGAAGGCGCAAACCCTTCTGACGTCCATACTGGCCAAAGAACCCGATTCCGTTGCTGCTCATCTGGAGATGGGAGATTGCTTTCTGAGGGAAAACAAGAGCGCCCGGGCCGAACAGGAGTACAAGAAGGCGGTTTCACTCTCTCCCAAGGCCTCGCTCGCCCAGATCAAGCTCGCCCAACTCGACCTGATCAATAAAAAACCGGATGAGGCAAAAAAGATTCTTTCCGCCATTCCCGCCGGGTCGCCGGCATTTTTGCCGGCGAATTTCCTGCTTGCCAAAATCGCCTTCGTCGAAAAAGACTACGACGGCGCGGCAAAGCTTCTTGACGGGATACTGGCTAAAAACCCCGACTCTGTCGACGCCCTGCTGCTTCGGGGGCAGTTGAGTCTTGAACGGAAGAACACCGCCCGGGCGCTCGCCGATTTTCAAAAAGCTCTCAAGATCAATCCGAGCTCGGAAGGCGCCCTGCAGATGATGGGCCTTGCCTATCTCAAGGAGCAGGATATCTCCGGTGCGAGGTCTTCGTTCCGACAGCTTCTCACCCTGGATCCCAAACTCTATGGCCAAAGAGTCCAACTCGCCGAACTCGATATCCGCTCGGGCGATTTTCAGTCGGCTATACAAAATCTGCAGACCCTGATCGACCAGAAGGTGCAGGGGCCGGGTCTCAATCTGCTGCTGGGCGCGGCCTATCTGGGCAATAAAGACCCCGCGGACGCTCAGGCGGCCCTTGCCAAATACATCAAGGCAAAACCCAAGGACGGGCGTGGAAACTATCTCTACGGGCTGACCCTCAAGGCGCAGGGACATCAGGCGGAGGCCGAAGCCTATTTCGACAAGGCCCTGCATGCCTCGCCCCCGGTACAGGAAGCCCTCGCCCAGCTCGTTTCGATCCATATAGCCGAAAAGAAGCTCGATGCCGCATTAAAGGAGGTTACCGATCAAATTGCAGCCGATCCGAAGGATGTGCAAAATTATCTTCTCCTCGGTCAGGTCCGGTTTGTTCGAAAAGAAACGCCCCAGGCGGAGGCTGCCTGGCAGCAGGCGCTCAAAATAGACCCCGGGTTCGTCCCCGCCCGCATGGATCTTGCCCAACTCTACGCTGGGAACCATCAAGCCGACAAGGCAATGGTCGAACTTGACGAAGTGTTGAAAACAGATCCGAAAAACGTCGACGCCCTGATGCTCTCCGGGATTTTGTACCAGACCAGGGGCGATATCGCCAAGGCCCGGAAGGCTTATGAAGCGCTTCTTGCCGTAAGCCCGACGTATGCGCCGGCGGCAAACAACCTCGCCTACATCTATGCGGAATACGATCACAACTACAGCAAGGCCCTCAGCCTGGCACAGACCGCAATACAGCAGCAACCCTCCAATCCCAATATTGCCGATACGCTCGGGTGGGTGCTTTATAATCAGAAAGACTACTCGATGGCGTTGACCTACTTGAAACAAAGCGCAGCCAAGCTGCCCGACAGCCCCGACATCCTTTTCCACCTGGGGATGACGCAATATCGGCTCGGACAAACGGATGCCGCGAAAAAGAGCCTCAATGCCGCCCTGCAAAAGGGTGGGGCCGCTTTCAAAAATGCTAAGCAGGCCAAAGAGGCCCTTAGCGCCATGGCGAAACTGCCGGGTAATCAGTAGGGGTCGGATAAAGAGCAAAAGAGCGGGGGCTTTCGCCCCCGCACCCCCACGCCGCTACGCGGCTCAGTCCCCGGGGGTGCAGGGGGCGAAAGCCCCCGCTCTTTTTGCTCTTCCGCGCATCAGCCCTGAGCGCGCTCACTCGGCGTGTACTCGAGGCACAGCTTGCGCGAGGGGGTGAAGCCCGATTTGCGCAAGAAATGCAACAGGTCCCAGTCGTCCCAGTCGACAATGCTGTAGACCTTTGTGATATCGGCCTTTTTCATGTTGTTTAAAAAGGTGGTGAGCAGCAGGGCGGCGACGCCGAATCGTTGGTGCTGGGGGGCGACACCGATGGAGTCGATGGTTGCCGAGCGTTCCTTGAGACCAAACTCGCCGATGAACACTTCACCCATGATGAAGCCGACCACCTCGCCGGCCTCCTCGACCACCTGGGAGGCCAGGCTGTTTTCTCCGGCAAGCATTTGCGACATCTTCGCCTGGTAGTAATCGGGCCGCCGGACATCCATGATCTGGGCATCGATTTCCACGATTTTTTCCAGATCGTCCATTCGCATCGGGCGGACGACAAACTGGGCCATAGCTTCCCCCTCCTTTTGAGCGGTTTTCTCGTGAGTTTCAGGGCCTGTGACCTCTGGCGGGCGGCGTCTTTCATAGCGAAAGGCCCCCCATAGGGCGGCGCCGATGGCGCCGGCCAGAATGGAATCAGGGTGCACCAGGACATCCATTTGGACCTTGTCTGCGGCGAGTTTTCGGCGCAGCGCCTCCACCAGCCCCTGGTCGAGCGCCGAGCCTCCGGTAATGACCAGCGGCGGCTCCGGATTAAGAGAGCGCAGGAGTTTTACCAGCCGGTTGCAGATCGACTGGTGAATTCCCCGCAAAATATTGGCTGTCGAAATGCCGCGCGACACCATGTTGATGACGTCGGTTTCGGCCAGCACCGCGCAAATGCCCGAGACCATCTCCGGGGCGTCGGCCTGGAGCGAGAGTTCTCCCACCTCGCTGAGCGAGACCCCGAGGTAGCGAGTTATGTTTTCGAGAAACTGGCCGGATCCAGAGGCGCACTGGCCCGTCATCTTGTATTGGAGCACCCTCGCACGGTGGTCCATCTTGATCGTGCGAGCGTGAAGCGCCCCGGCGTCGATAACGCAGCGGGCCTGTGGAAACAAATAGAGCGCTCCCCGGGCATGAGTCGTCATTCCGTAGAAGTGGCCGTCTCTATCTTCGACCATTTCGCCCTCGCCCGTCGAGGCCAGGTAGTCGATGTCCCCGCGTTTTAGTCGCGCTTCTGCAAACGCCTTGGCGAGCGCGATTCCGACCACCTTGCGGGGATCTCGCCTGCGAATCCGCTCGACTACCCGCGCCAGAATGGTTTCTTTGCCCGGCGCTACATCCATGAGCGCCACCTTGATCGAACTGCTGCCCACATCCACTCCGCCTGTAAGAGCCATTAGGATGCCTCCCCGATCCGTTTGGCGAAGATCGCTCCCCCCACCGCCCCGGTGTAGATCGAATCCGGGTTGATGTTGAGGATGATGTCCCTGCCGTAGTTTGCATACATCAGTTCCTTCAGGAAATGCACCACCGCCACGTTCTTGGCCACACCCCCCGTAAAGGTGAACTCGCTTCGTATCCCGCCCGAGCGGGCCAGAAGAGACATAGCCCGAAGCACCATCGCCCGGTGGAGCCCCGCCAGTACGTTTTCGCGCCGCTCGCCAAGAGAGAGCCTCTCGCGTAGTTCGACTCCCGAAAAAACGGTGCAGGTCGAATTCACCCGGGTCACCTGGTCGTGCTGCATGGCGAGCGGGCCCAGTTCATGAAGGCCGATATTGAGTTCGTCTGCGATATATCCCAGAAATCTGCCGCAGCCCGCAGCACACCGGTCGTTCATGTGAAACGAGGTGACAACGCCGTTCGTATCGAGCTGAATAGCCTTGGTGTCCTGGCCGCCGATATCGAGTACGGTCGCCGTTTGGGGATACATATAATGGGCGCCCAGGCCGTGGCAGAGAATCTCCGACTTTATGCACTCGCGCGGAAACGGCAGGCGGGTGCGTCCGTAGCCGGTGCCCACCATGGCCGCAATCTCGAAGGGTCGCTCGACAGCCTTGCGCGATGCCTTTCGAAACTCCTCCCTGAGCCCCGCGGGGAGCCGCTCGCCCATACGCTCGAGAGCCCGGTCGATATAGTGCAGGAAATCTATGTCCATCAGTTCGTTTTCTATCGGCACGATCGACTTGTCGTAAATGGACATGAGAGTTTCGAAGTCGAACCGTTCGTTTCGCGTGCTCATTTCGTCTGCAAGGCGCATAAAGCCCATGGCGGCAATATCGCGAAAAAACCGCGATTTGTCGGTCCCAAGCTCAAGGAACGACTCGTAGGATTCCGGAATCATCCGGTCAAAAATGGCGACGAGGATCTGAGGATCGAACGAGGATCGCTTCGCCTCCGCAAGTGCGCGCTCTTTTAACCGCAGGAGCTTATCGAGATGCTGTTCGTAGCGAAAGTGAATCTCCAGGTCGGTAAAGACCGATTCGAGTCCCGTGCGGCTCTCTCCCTCCAGTTCCCGGCGCATGAAGGTGAAACGGCCATTGATCATGGCCTCGTTTTTCGCCACCTCCACGGCTACATCGTAATTGCTTCGCGTATTGGTTATTCCCCTGCCGACAATCTCCTGGTGCTCATCGATGATGATCGCCTTGGAAGTCGTCGACCCCAGATCCACCCCGAGATAGTAGCGCGTCATGCCGCCCCCCTGTCTTTTTTCCTCTGCTCCACCATTTGCAGGTAGGATTCCACCCGGTTCTTGATATTGGCATAGGAGAAGTAGCGCGAATCGACCAGGTCGGACTCGATGAAGCAGCCCGGAAGGCCGGTCCTTTGCTCGAGTTCGCGCAGCATGGCGAGCATTCCGGCCGAAAACGAGTTGCAGCTCTTGATCGAGTGAAAGACAAACCCGTCGGCGTGGTAGTCGCGGATGTAGTCTTCCATTAATTTCGTGCGGGCGGGAAGAGAGTTGTTGGTGTAGACGTTCAGACAATACTCCGCCATGGTTTTAAGCGGCTGGTCCGGGTCGTGGCGGAATCCGGCATCGTAGAGGCCTCCGACTTTCGTATAGGTAGAGGCGACAAACACCGCACCCTCCTCATAGAAAATCTTCCAGAAATCCCGGAAATCGGTCCAGTTCGGCGTTCCGTCGACCACCAGGCGAAACTTCTCCTCCGAAAGGGTCCCGGCCGGCGTCATGGGGCCGAGTTTATTGGCCACCCGGTATTCGATCTCGCGCCTGGCCGCCCGGTAGTACGCACTGCACTCCGGGGTCCCGCGAAAGGCGGTGAAAATCGGGCCGACGTAATAGACTCCGGCAAAAAAACCATCGATTGGCGACGGGATGTTCTTGCCGGACTCAAAGCAGTACACCAAATCGTCTTCGGCCCGCTTCGATTCCGCCAGAAGGGTACGCAGCCGGTCGATATCGAATTTTTTCCCGGAGACCTTTTCCAGGGCGGGAATCAGATCGGTTTCGAACTGGCGCACCAGGTAGTCGACCATCTCGGGTGTGATCACCCCCTGGTCCTGGTACGGCGTATGGACCATCACCACCGGACAGTTGTAGGCCTTTCTGAGCGCCTCGAACCACTTGAGAAACGTAAAACAGCCCGTGTAGCTCAGAAGCAGAAGGTCAGGAGGAGGGACCTTGCCGTAAGGACCGAGATTGCCTCCGAGAAACATCCCGAGATCGCATTTGACATAGGTGCACACATCCTCGGAATGTCCCCTGCGCTCCGCCTCCAGTATGAAGCCGTCACTCATCTTCTTCATCCCCGAGTGCAGAGCGTTTATCTCTGGAAGCACCGGAACGCAGTCGAAGCTCAGTATGAACTCGGTGAGATTTCCCGGTACAAAGCTGTAGACCACCGGCCTGCCGTTTTCCTTTGCGCTGCCTATCTCCCGGAACCAGCCATCGAGCATCTTTTTTTGTATCAGCATGCTTTCGTCTTTGACGACGTCGGGTTGATCACTCATTGCCGTTGACCTCGCAAATAAAAGGAAAAACCTCTACGTTTCGGGGAGCCGGCGAGGGATGGAAACTCGCACGACTCCGCTCCCGTCAGGTTTCGCTCCATAATTTGATGGAATCGGAAAACGTCCCGGTCTGCTCCTTGATGGTCTGGAACTGACCGGTGTTTTCCGAAAATTGGAACTGCGTGTAGCTGATTCCCAGCCGATCGAGCGCCTCCTGATAAAACGGCAGATCGAGCAGCGCCGGGTCGCAGAAGCTGGGCGCAGCGAAGATCACACCCTCGGCCCTTCGATCGCGAATCCGCTGCACCAGGTCTTCGCTTTTCGGTTTGTCGCCTTCGAATACCGACGACGAAGGGCGGCTGGCATTCAAAAACGCTTCGGAAATCGCTTCGTATCCGTCGCCGTCGACCGCTACGGGACGCTTGAACCAGCGCGCGATCTGCAAAAAGTCGTCCTCGACGATGTAGCAGCCCGCTTTTTCCAGGGTCTTTATGAGATGGAGCGGCGGCTGCTCGCAAAAAGAACCCACCACCACCACCCGGACATTGTCGAGCGGTCTGGTCTCACGACTCTTGACCGCTTCGAGGTATGCGGCAAGCGTCCGGTTGGACTCTTCCACCGGCTGGAGAAGACCGGCGCGCAGCACGACATAGAGCTCGGCCGTAGGGACCTTGTGCGGCGCCTCGGCGCGAAAATCATAGAGCGCATCGACCAGACGGCGATTTTCGTTGTACAGTGCAATCGATTCCCGCAGCAGATCGTTTGTCACAGGCCGACACCCCAGCGATTCCAGAAGCTGAGCCAGTTCCTTCATCACCGTAATAAAAAAGCGGCCCCCCACCTCCGGATCGAAGTTCTGGGGCATGTCGATGTATTTTGTCTTTACCTTTGGAAATTGGAGCTGCCAGACACCCGAAAGGTTGCGGATCACATCGCATAGCGAGGGCGAAAGAAGGAGATCGAGAAAATCCAGCCGACCGCTCAGACCCAGTTCCAACATCGAGCGCGGCATATGGCAGATATAAGACTGGTAAAAGGCATCCCCCTTTATGATCTCGAGCTTGTCGCCCCCACCGAACAGCCCCACCGCCAGGGCCCCTGCGGCATGAATCACCTCCCGCGGAACGTAGGTGGGAAGGTAGCCCACAACAACCCCCCCCGTACGCGCCTTCCACTCGCGAACCGAGGTAAACTCCAGATCCTCGAAGAGCTTCTGACATTCTGCGGCAATTCTTTGCGCTTCCATATGGCACATTCCTTCTGTCCGGAAAATGCTGACGATGAATAATCGCTACAATGTAGCTATAATGTAGCCATATAGCGAAATAGGTCAAGTGGGTAGTGCATTTCAAGGGACAAGTTTACTGTAAACATTATAAATAGCCTGCACAATACACGCAGCGGCGGCCAGATGGCCTGGCCGGTAGGCACTGTCATTCGCGGTGGCGGGTGGTAAGGTGCTGCGGTTAGTTGCGTCCCCGGGGGGGCGGGGGAAACATTCCCCCGCGCTTTTGATTTTCATGAACAGGGTAGACTGTGTTCGAGGTGAAAAACGACTACTTGATCGCCAGCCCTTTTTCTATGGCAAATGCGGTGAGAGAGGAGGCGCTGTGCAGGTCGAGTTTTTTCATCAGGTTGGCGCGATGCTTCTCGACCGTTTTGACGCTTATGGACAGACTTCCGGCAATCTGTTTGTTTCTGCTCCCGTGTGCGACCATTTTGAGGATCTGTCGTTCACGCGGAGTGAGGGCATCCCAGGAGGTAGCGGATTTGAGGTGGCGTCTGCCATCCAGATAGCCCTCGATAACCTTTTCCGAAATTGTCGGGCTGATGTAGCTTCTGCCCGCAAAGATGTCCTCTATGGCGATCGAGAGCTCTTCGTAGGTCGCTTCCTTGAGGATGTAGCCGTCGGCCCCGTTGCGAAGGGCCCCCAGGATGTGGTCTTCTGTCTTGTGAATGGTGAGCACCAGGATTTTTGTGGAGGGATTGCACTTCTTTATCTCCTTTATTGCCCGCGTGCCGTCCAGTTTTGGCAGGGAGATGTCGATGAGCACAAGATCGGGCATCTGGGATTTTACCGAGCGGATGGCATCGAGCCCGTCCTGAGCTTCTCCGACCACCGCGATTTCGGGGTTGGTGGAAAGGAGCATTTTGAGCCCCTCCCGGAGAATGGTGTGGCCTTCGGCGATGACGATTCTCTTTTTTACCTGCATAGTCGGGACCCTTCCTCGCAATTGTTGTGGGGATGAGTCAGCTATAGCATGGCGATGCAGGGAAAATTGGCCAGATGGTTTTTATGTTGCTATAATTTCGGGACGTGGGAATTCGAAACCAAAAGTGTTGCAGGTATAGCGGGTTTAGGACAACCGTGGGGTCGTTTTGCGGGGGAAAGTCCGGTAAGGAGTTGGTACATGCTGATCGAAAGCTACACTACGGAACAGGTGCGCATCTCGTGCGGTTCGCAAAGCGATGCGCCCGACATGGTCATTCATCTGGAGCGGGACATAAGCGAGGTCATTCCGTATTGCAACACCGTGTTCGGGGGGATTCAATATACGAAGGAACCCCGTTCGGTTTCCTTCCGGCTTGAGGGAAAGCTGGTGGTGATCCATCCGCGAAAGATCTGCGTAAACGCTCCCGCAGGCAGGCAGGAGGGGGAGAAAATCAGGGAGTGGCTGCTCTCGAAAATCAACGACACCTGGGAGAGTCGGGATCGAATCGAGCCCTGTTTCGACTCGGTTGCCGCCCCGAGGGTGCTCGATATTCTAAGGCTTTTGCCCAAGACCAACTGCGGGCTTTGCGGAGAAAAAACCTGCATGGTCTTCGCCGCGCAGGCGGCAAAAGGGGCCAGGGCCCCGGAGGAATGCCCTGCGCTTGCGGAGGAGCACAAGGCAAAACTCGAAGAATATCTCGGCCGATTCGGCGCACATCCTGGTGCTACGGCGCGATTCTAATACCGGGCAAGCACCCTTTGGAGGCGCCAGGCGCCCCGGGGCACTCTGACCCTTCCCGAAAGGATCTGGCCAGGCGTTACATACCGGCCGTAATAACGGTTGTTGACCTCATCTCTTGCCGTGATCACGGTCCCTTCGAGGGAAATGCCTCCAAAGAGGCCCTGGCTGATGCTGTAGGCATATACCGCGGCGGTCGGGGTCACGTCCGCCTCTGCCGTTCGGCCCACGGGACCGGCGGCGATGCTGAGATCCGCTCCCAATTGCACGTTGCTGCCCCGGGAAAAGGCCCTCACCGCGTTCGGGGTATTCAGAACGAAAATGAATTCGGTTACCTTGGCGCCCGCCTGGAATCCGAACCCGGCGCCGCCGGTTGCGATCGCCGAGGGGCCGCTCCAGCCTCTTCGGGTGCGTGCCACGACCACGCCGGTGCCGCCGCGGCCGCTGAATATGAAGCCCGCCTTGATCACGGTCATGATCGCAAGCCCCCTGGCGTGTCGCAACACCTCGGGAGGAACGGACCTTTCGGGAATCCTGCGGAAACGCTCCAGGATCGAAACGGCCTGGTTTACGTCCTGCTGCATTCCGGAAGCGTAGGCACACGTCGAATAAAACGCTGCGACCGTAAGGAGGAGCACAAGAAGCGATATGACTCTCTTGCCCATTGATGTCCTTTCCTCGCTTTGCCCCCTCAACCCTCTATCAAAACGTCGGGTTCGGTGTCGGGGTTTTGTCGATCGTGAAAAAAGGTGTTGAAGCAGACCAGAAGATTGGGGCTGTCCCCGATGTTTTGGAAGGCGTGGGAAACCCCCGCGGCGATGGTGAATCGCACCGGGAAGCTACCTGTCACCATCCGTTCGGTCGTCTCCTCCCCATCCCGGAAGCGCACCAGAGCGGGGCCGTATACGACGACGGTCTCCACCCCCAGTCGGTGGCGGTGATTGCCCCGAACGACGCCCGGTTGGGTAATGACCACGTGTACATTGCGCTGCGCGCAGAGGGCATCGGCCTCCAGAGGCTCGAACACCACTCCGCGCCAGTCCCGGTGGATACCGATTTCTTCGACGAGGACTCTCACGGGCGAAAAGGCTCCCCGTTGGTTTTCAGGTTGTCGCCCGGGCCCCCCCCTCGGCTTATCGGGCCTTTGCCCGCAGCACCGTGAGGCTTTGCCCGCCCTTGCCTATATTGTCCGTATCCACCTCGTCGATAATGACGTACACGGTCTCGGGGTCCTTTCCCAGCACGTCCACCAGGACCTGCGTCATTCCCTTCATGATCTGCGCTTTCTGATCGGGCGTGGCGCCGGGTGCGCCGCTCGCCTTCGCTACCGTTACGTTTACAAAGGGCATGAGAATTCCTCCATTCTTTGGTAGAAAGTAAATAAGGAAACAGTACCTATTGCTTTTTGAGCTTGATGTTGTCAACCATCATTTGCACCGTAATATATTGGGATTCCTCGGGCTGCAATTTTCCCAGCGGAACTGCGACTGTATTCCACATGCCGGGTTTTAGATCTTCCTTAAAGGGTTGTACCACCGATTTCAAAGAATTTTCCCAGTCTTCATAGGATTGGGAACCGCTTGGGGTGAACTCCTTGCCGTACTTCACGTGCAGAGTGAAGGCAGAGATCTCCGACATGGCAGGATTGCCGATATTAAGGCTCAGCGTGTACTTACCATTCTTCGTCTCTATCCCATCGAGGGAGACCAGAAGCGGGCCCATATCGGTGTCAAGCCTTTGGACCTCCTTGGAATTTTTCTGGAAGACACACTTCCTGTGCTTGTTTACGTCCGAATCGAGTACGGCATACCGAGTTCCCAGCGAATTCAGGGAGGAGTCGAGGGTGGCAAGTCTTTGCTCGAAATCGGTGTGCTGAGACTGCAGTTTCTGCTGAACACCGGCTAATTGAATCTCCAGGCCGCGAATTTTCGTATCGAGACGCGTGATTTCTTTCTGCTGCTTTTTGACAAGTTCGGGCTGTCGGGCGATCTGCTTGAGCCTGTCGCACCCGCTCAGGAGGAAAACGGTTGCAACCAGGGCCACCAGAAACAGCCGGCTCCTGCCTCGATTGGGAACTGCTCCGAATTTCACCATTTGGACAACACCTGCTTCCCCGCTGTGTGACTTCGTGTTTTACAAAAATGAAAAGTTTGCAGCATTCTAGAACAGAATCGGAATTGGTGAAAGAAAAACCGCAGGGGCGCGTATAATTCAATTCGTTTCGGATATTGCCCCCGGTGGATGCGGGGGGCATCCCTTCCGCTCTTTTATGCTTATCTTATTCCTGGACCATTGAGGGAGGTGCGGAATGTCCATTGTTTTGCCGGAAAAACCGGAAGACGAAAACCTGGAAAACGGGAGCTGCGAGTTGGGCGGTGAGATTTTCCGCATCGGCAGCGTAAATTGCGTGGGAAACCTCTGCCTGCGTTGCTCGGAGGGAACCTGGCGGTTCATTTTTTTCCCGATACGTTGGACTTGAGCTTTTCTGCTCGCGAATGGCTGTTCCTACAGGCCCGACCATTCGACCGCGGCGGCTCGCCGCAAGAAGGAGCTTTACCTTTTATCTCCGTCGAATTAAGCAGCAAACCGTCTATCACCATATTCTCCGGGAGAGCTATGTCGATCGAGGGATTTTGAAATCGCGCGATCTCATGGACCTTGGACCCGATATCTTCGCTCACATCAACTATGCTGGCACGCATGGATTCTGGTTGAACCCCGATATCGAGGAAACCCTTCAGGAAATGGGGGTCAAGTTTGTCTCCGAAGACCTCGAAGAGGTGTTCAAACCGTTTCTAAGACCAGATATTCGCAAAATCCTCGATCAATTCGATCCTGTTCGCAGGCCGGTGGGACAAATCGGCTTTACTATCGATGAGCTTGCGCCCGGACACAGAAAGGTTCACCTGTTCGATGCTCGAAGGCTCTACTTTTTGCGACTGGGCAGAATCGACAGGGGTGAGTTGGGTGCAAAGCACTGGAAATTTCTCAATGCATTACTGTTAAAATCCAGAGATGAGATAGAGGTTTACATTGAGCGGATGGAGCATCAGCTACGCCCCGACGAGTATGCGCCCTATGTTTATGCTTGCCTCGGAATAGCGCTGCTGTTGCCCGCGGCTTTGCGAGCTTACCCGGGTGGCGTAAGCCCGGAAAAAATGGATCGGTTCGTTATTGAGGAGCTTTGCCGTATCGATGACGACGAGGATTTTTTCCTCGGCGTTTGTCGGCAAAATGGCGGCAGTCTCCACCCCTATCTCATCAAATACGCCTGGCTCTACTTCGATTTTCCATTCCAGGCTCAAAGCAGATCCGAGAGATTTCATTTCGAGCGGGAATATAGCCGCCCGCCCGTTTCTCGTCCTTCCATGAGCGTGCAGGCGGCCTGTAAGGTCTTCGGGATTACCGAAGAGCAATTGAGGCACATAGGTAGAGACGAAATCACTCGCCTGTTCCGGCGCAAGGCAAAAGACATCCACCCGGACCGGGGGGGTGACCACGAATCGTTTCTTGCGCTATCGAAGGCATACGGACTTCTGCTGAGCATGAAACAATGAA
>JBMFWU010000004.1:0-12037 GCA_049964955.1 Syntrophobacteraceae bacterium | reverse complement strand
TTGCACGCGGGAGCGAATCCCTCCCGGCGCCTCCTCGACTTCGTAGCGAAAGAAGGTCTCCAGAGCCGGCGACCAGGGCTGCAGGAAGGGCGCTTGTCTTACTCCGGCCTGATACGCCTCGTGGGAGGGAAAAACCTTGCCCAGGCGCTCCAGTGCCGGCTTGATCCCCTCGAGGACTTTGGCGAATTGTTCCGCGGAGAGTTGGCCGCCGCCGTCGACCAAAACGATGCGTTCGACGTGTTGCGGGTAGAGTGCTGCAAAGCTCAACGTGATGAAGGCCCCGAGCGAGTGGCCCATGAGTACGACAGGACCCGGATCCGGGTTGTGGAGGATCGCTTCGATATCCCGGCAGTGAAGGCGTAAATCGTATCCGGTGGACGAGTGGCCGGAATGGCCTCTCCCTCTGAGATCCATTGCCATAATGTGATGTTGCGGCGAGAGAGCCTCCGCGATCCCGTCCCAGCAGCGGCAGTTGGCCGTCAGCCCGTGCACGCACAAAACCGTTTTTCCGCCTCCTCCCCAATCGGCCAACTGTATCGGGACCCCGTCGCCCATCACCATGCGCATTGTCGGCTTCATTTTCATCCCCATGCGGTGTGTTGTTCCCTCTATTCGCCCTGCAGGCACGGCGCAAGGCGGTCGTCTACGGTCTTTACCCCATTTGGCCCGCCGTTTTCCCCGAATTGGCGTGGCTTCGATACGCCATTACTAGTAGACAATACCTAAAAGCTCTACAGCGATTACTGTATTCGCCGCATTGTTAAAACAGTCAAAAAATAGCAATTTAACGACCAGGCAATGCTGGTTTCCGTACCCCCCTCTTAATGAAAGCCGGGCTCTCTCCACCCGGCTTTCAGTCCTTTCGGGCATGCCTGATTCTTAACAAAACTTTACCTCGATTAACCAATGTTAACTCGATGTGGAAGCGAGTTTGCGATACATGCTTGGCAACGTTTGATTACTTCAACTCACAGGAGAATGGAATGAGAAGATTGTTGACCGGTTTGACTATCACCCTCGTTGCTGCAGCATGGATGTTTGGATCATCGATTCTATTCGGTTCGGTCGCCTTTGGAGCGGAAGGCTTTTGCGGCCACCATCACTGCGACCACTGGAGACATCACCATGGATTCGGGAAAATGCTCCATTTGACCGACAATCAGAAAAAAGAGATGTTTTCCATCCGGCTCGACGAGCGGGCAAAGATGAAGCCCCTGTTCCAATCTCTCAAGGCAGGGCGTGAGCAGTTGGGGGGCCTTGCGCGGAGCGCTGAATTCGACGAGTCGAAGGTGAGCGCCATTGCGAAGAGCCAGGCGGCTGTCCTTGCCAAGATCATAGTGGAAAAGACTCGCATGCGCTCACGGATGTATGCGGTTTTGACCCCCGAGCAGCGCACTAAACTGGAAAAGGCGCGCGAGGAGTGGAAAGCGCACCACGAAAAGAACTGTCACTAGAGAATTGAAAAATTGCGGGGGGCAGGGGGCGAAAGCCCCCGCTCTTTTGCTTCTCGCCCCCCGCTCAGTATCTCTCCTTAGTAGATCGGTCTATACCCGTACCCGCCGCGTTCACCATGCTCCATGCGTCGGAGTTTCATTTCGTTAAAATCCAGTTCTTCGTTCAGCCGGTGAATTGTGTGAAAATCCATGGCGCCCGAGTAGCGGGCCCTTTCATATTCCTCGCGAATTTGGTGCAGGCGGGAGTGAAGAAAGTGGGCCTGCCGTTCGGAAAGTCTGCCTTCTGCCACCGCGCGGTCGATATGATGCCACTGGAACCTGATTCGTTCGTCTATGCGTCCTCTTTGGGCGAAGGTGACGTTTGCGAGCAGCATTGCGGCGGAGAACACGAGGAGTGCCGATACAAATGGTAACTTTTTCAATGGTATAGCTCCTTTCTGAGTACGGGTTGCCAATAGATAGAGGAAGGGGGAGGGAATGTCAAGAGCCATACCGCTCCGCTCAGTGTTTAAACGCCCGCTGTCCGGTGAATACCATGGTGGCGCCGGCTTCGTTGCACGCCTCGATCACTTCGAAGTCTCTCATCGAGCCCCCGGGCTGGACGACCGCCTGTACGCCCTGGCGCAGCCCCACATCGATGCCGTCTCGAAACGGGAAAAAGGCATCCGAAACCATGGCCGATCCGGGGAGTCCGCCTTTGGCCTCCCGGGTAAGAGCGTCGATTTCGTCCTTGATTTCTTTGGAGCGCTCGCCTTTTTCGACGGCAAGCTCGAGGTCCTTGTAGGGCATCTTGAGCCTGTCGAAACAGAGCGCGTCGGCGTATTTCTGATAGGCTTTGTAGACCGCGATTTCGGCCACCCCGACGCGGTCCTGTTCGCCCGTGCCTATGCCCACGGTGCATTCATCCTTGACATAGAGGACAGAATTGGAAGTAACGCCCTGTTCGACGAACCAGCCGAAAAGAAGGTCGGCCTTTTCCTTTTCGGTGGGCCCTCTTCGGATGGTAAAGGTTTTGCCCTGGTAGGAGCACTGGGCAGGCTTAAAATCGTCCGCGCTTCGGATGGCGTAGCGCGGAGACTGCTGAACGATGAGACCTCCGTCGATAAGAGACTTGAAATCCACGAAGCGCTTGTCGATGTAGTCTCGGAGCCGGTCGATGCGGGAGACGCGGATGATCCTCAGGGTGGCTCTCTTTTTGAGAACTTCCAGGGCGCCTTCCTCGTAATCGGGGGCGGCGACCACTTCGAGGTAGTTTTCCGAAATGAGTTGTGCCGTAGCCTTGTCGAGGGGCCGGTTTAAAACGAGGCAGCCGCCGAAGGCGGCAATGCGGTCTGCGCGGTTGGCCCGGTGGTAGGCTTCAGCCAGGCTCCCGGCCAGGGCCGCGCCGCAGGGATTGTTGTGTTTGAGGATCACCGCGGCCGGCTTTCCCATGAGAAACTTCACGATATTCAGGCCGTTATCCAGATCGGTCAGGTTGGTTTTTCCCGGGTGTTTGCCTTCCTGGAGCATATCTTCTTCGGTAATTGCGCTTGTTAAGCCGTTGCCCGGATCGATGAACCGGCAGTCGCCCAGGGTGAGGTTTCCGTCGATAAGTTCGTAGAGCGCGGCTTCCTGTCCCGGATTTTCCCCGTAGCGCAACCCCTTTTCGATCAATTCGCCCGTTTTATCGTCTGGAAACTTCCAGGATCGCTTCCTGTAGACGAGCGTCTGGTCTCCGAAACTCACCCGAAGCGAGTCCGGAAAATGATCCTCCATTACCGTACGGTACATTTTCTTGAGATCTTCGCCCATTAATTCCTCCTGAAATGTTTGAGCACCAATCTTATCAGTAAATCGGCAAAAGGTTCAAAAACAAATAAAACTTGCTAGACGCCCGAGATGGGATTATTTCGGAAAATAGACCGGCGCGTTTCGGGGCCGGACGGGCAGGACTTTGCCTTCAAGATATGACAGGAAAGGAACCGCATGGTGAATGATTTCCTTGGTATGGGCTGCGCAACCCTTATCGGCAGCATGCCCCAGAAGGACCGCGAAAAGACTATCGACCTCGTGCTGCAAACGGCCCCCGAGATTCCCGCATGGCCGCAGCTTACCGTAAATGGCGCCGAGCAGATGATGGCGCAGTATGTCGAAGGCCTGCCGGGGCTTGTGAACGCAGAGGAGCGGCAGTTTGTCGATTGTGCGGCGCCCGGGTTCGACCGGGAGGTGCTGCTATTCTACGAACAATTTCTCGCCATCGAAGAAGGCGGACTGAAGGTCGACGAGTCTGCCTTTCGCCTGGGCGAGCAGACCGGGGCGACTTTTCGGAAATTCCTGGAGACCCTGAAGCGCTCCGGGGCTGCCCCGCGCGCCGTAAAAGGTCAGGTGACCGGGCCCTTTACCCTGCTTTGCGGCCTCAAGGACCAAGAGGGCCGCGCCCTTATTTATAACGAACAGTTTGTGGATATCGTGCCCAAGCTTCTGGGTCTCAAGGCCCGGTGGCAGATCGAGACGATGCGGGCCTTCGGGGTGCCGATCATTATCTTTCTCGATGAACCGGGCCTTGCGGGGTTTGGCTCCTCGGCCCTTATCACCGTCTCGGCCGAACTGGTCCAAAGGGTCCTGGGTGAAGTCGTTGCGGCCGTTCACGACGCGGGCGGCCTGGCGGGGGTGCACGTCTGTGCAAACACCGACTGGCTGTTGGCTTTCCAGTCCGGCTTCGACATCATCAATTTCGATGCCTACAGCTATTTCGACAAATTCGCCCTCTATGGGAAAGATTGCCTGGATTTTATCGACAGGGGTGGAAACATCGCCTGGGGGATCGTGCCTACCTCGGACCCCGACGTGATTGCCTCCGAGTGCCCCGAAAGCCTTGCGGCCAGGTGGACCGCACAGGTGAGCGCACTCGCCCCGGAAAGAACGGCCGACATCGTCTCCCATTCGCTCTTTACCCCGAGCTGCGGCTGCGGGAGCCTCTCCGAAGAGCAGGCGGTCAGGGTCCTGGAGCTTCTCAGGGGATTTTGCCGTATAATTCGAAAACAGGGCTGAAGGATATTGGGGGTTGTATCTTGACAAATGACTTCGATGGCACTAGGTTCGTTCTAGCACTCTTTTTGGGTGAGTGCTACCAACAGGGAGAGCCAGGATGTGATTGAGCTTACACAACGCGATCAGATCGTTCTCGAAGCCATTATCAACGACTATATCGAAACGGGTGAGCCGGTGGGCTCGCGGACCATTTCCAAACGAGGGGCGATGGGCGTGAGTCCGGCCACCATTCGAAACGTGATGGCGGACCTCGAGGAAATGGGGCTGTTGCACCAGCCGCACACATCGGCGGGAAGAATTCCTACGGTGAAGGGGTTGCGGCTGTACCTCGATTCGATCATGCGATCGAGACAGCTCGGGGGGCCTGACAAGGAGCGCATCCGGGTAGCACTCCAAAACAGGCCGCTGGATATGACCGAGCTTTTGCGCTCGACATCCAGGCTGCTGTCGCAATACTGCAGGCAGGCGGGTGTCGTGCTTTGGCCCAAGCTTTCGATTGCTTCGTTTAAGCATATCGAATTCCTGCGGATGGGCCCGTTTGATATCATGGTGATTCTCATTTCCAAAGCGGGACTGATTCATCAGACCCATATCGAGACAAAGGAAGAGATCACGCAGGCCGAGCTGGACAAGTACAGTCTGTATATCAACGAGCTATTGCGCAACGTCCCCCTTTCCCTGGTGAAGCAGCGCATTCGGGAGGAAATGGAGAGCGAGAAGGCACTGTTCGACCGGCTTTTTTCGCGGGCGTTGCAGATGGCCAACCGTGCGATCCAGTATGCGATCGAAGACAGCGAGATCTACATAGAGGGCAGGGCCAATCTTCTGGATAATCCGGAGTTTGCCCATGTGGAGCAGATGCGGCGCATACTCGAGGCATTCGAAGACAAGGGCAAAATGATCCGGCTTCTCGACGAGACGCTCAAGGCTTCCTCGGGAATCCAGATCATTTTGGGGACCGAGGGCGAACTCATGCGGGAGTTGGAGGAGATGAGCCTGGTATCGGCTCCGGTTCGGCAGGGGGATACGCCCCTTGGCGTTCTGGGCGTGCTTGGCCCGTTGCGCATGGACTACTCCAGGATCATCCCTATAGTGGAATTTACGGCGCAGTTTCTCAGCCAGATACTGGAATTTCCGGATGCGCGGTAGGCTCTCGGACGCCTGCTCCCGGATTTTCCGGCGTCGGAAGATATTCAGGCGCATACATACGGAGGGAACAGTTTGATACAGAGTGATGAAAAAGATACGGACAAAAAAACAGCCTCCGAAGACCGGGTGGAAATCGGGGCCGAGGCTTCGCAGGATGTCCGGGAAGAGTGGAGGGAGCTTCTGCGCAAGCGCGAGGAAGAGCTAAAAGAGGCGCAGGAGCGTCTCTTGAGGCTTGCCGCAGAGCTTGACAACACCCGAAAGCGGCTGGAGAGGGAAAAATCCGAAGGGATAGCCTACGCAAACGAGAGCATCATGCGCCAGCTTGTCGAGGTAGTGGACAACCTGGAGCGGGCCATCGAGCACGGCGAAAAAAAGGACGAAAATGCCGAGGGGCTTCTCGAAGGGGTTCGGATGACCCACAAGAGTTTTCTGGATGCGCTCGCGCGGTTTGGCGCGACGCCCTTCGAATCCGTGGGGGAGCCCTTTGACCCCAACCGGCACGAGGCGGTGCTTCAGGAGCAAAACCCGGAGTTTCCCGACATGACGGTGACAAAGGAATTTCAGAAAGGCTACACGCTGCGGGACAGGCTCCTGAGACCTGCGCGGGTTGGAGTGGCAAGAAGCGCGAAAAACAGTTCATGCTGAGCATAGCGGTGTCGGGAGCGGCAAGGGCCCCGGCCCGAATAGAGACGATTTCAAGGCAAACCCTAAGGAGGCAAGTAAATGAGTAAAGTTATAGGAATAGACCTCGGGACCACCAATTCGGTGGTAGCGATCATGGAGGGAAAGGAACCCAAGGTTTTGACCAACGCGGAAGGCAGCCGGCTCACCCCCTCCATGGTGGCGATCACCGAAAGCGGCGAGCGGCTGGTTGGGCAGGTTGCAAAGCGCCAGGCAATAACCAACCCCGAGAATACCGTTTTTGCCGTAAAAAGGCTCATCGGGCGCAAGTTCGATACACAGGAAGTCCAGTCGGACACAAAGGTCCTTCCCTACAAGATCGTCAAGGCGGGAAACGGGGATACGGACCTGAAGATCAGGGGGCGCGATTACAGCCCCACCGAGGTTTCGGCCTTCATTTTGACCAAGATGAAGCAAACGGCCGAAGACTACCTCGGGGAGAAGGTGACCGATGCGGTCATCACCGTTCCGGCCTATTTCAATGACAGCCAGAGGCAGGCGACAAAGGACGCGGGCAAGATCGCCGGTCTCAATGTCTTGCGTATCATAAACGAGCCCACGGCGGCTTCTCTTGCCTACGGTCTGGACAAGAAAAAAGACGAAAAGATCGCGGTCTTCGACCTTGGGGGCGGCACCTATGATATCTCCATCCTGGAGATCGGAGAGGGCGTTTTCGAGGTCAAATCCACCAACGGCAACACCCATCTTGGCGGCGAGGATTTCGATCAGCGCATCATCGACTGGCTCGCAACCGAGTTTAAAAAAGATTACGGGATAGACCTTCGCTCGGACAAGATGGCTCTCCAGAGACTCAAGGAAGCCGCCGAGCGGGCGAAAATCGAGCTCTCCACGACCATGGAGACCGAGATCAATCTGCCCTTCATCACGGCGGACGCCTCCGGCCCCAAGCACATGAACATAAAGCTTACGCGGGCCAAGCTCGAATCCCTGGTGGAAGAACTCGTCGACAAGGTGCTGCCTCCCATGGAGCAGGCGCTCAAAGACGCAGGCCTTTCGCGAAGCGAGATCGACGAGGTGATCCTGGTCGGCGGCATGACCCGGATGCCCAGGGTGCAGCAGAAGGTGCAGGAATTTTTCGGAAAAGAGCCTCACAAGGGCGTAAACCCCGATGAAGTCGTGGCGATCGGGGCGGCGATCCAGGGCGGAGTGCTCCGCGGCGACGTAAAAGACGTACTGCTTCTCGATGTGACCCCGCTGTCGCTGGGGATCGAAACTCTTGGGGGCGTCATGACCAAGCTCATCGAGCGCAACACGACGATTCCCACCCGCAAGAGCCAGATATTTTCGACCGCCGCCGACAACCAGACAGCGGTATCCATCCACGTGCTGCAGGGCGAGCGCGACATGGCCTCGAACAACAAGACCCTGGGGCGTTTCGAACTGGTTGGAATCCCCGCAGCGCCCAGGGGCATCCCGCAAATCGAGGTCACCTTCGATATAGACGCCAACGGCATCGTGCATGTTTCGGCCAAAGACCTGGCTACCCAGAAGGAACAGTCGATCCAGATCACCGCCTCGAGCGGTCTTTCCGATGAGGAGATAAAAAACCTGGTGCGGGAGGCCGAGGCGCATGCCGAGGAAGACAAGAAGAAGCGCGAATTGATCGAGGCGAGAAACCAGGCCGACACCCTCATCTACAGCACCGAAAAAACGATGCGCGAGATGGGCGACAAGCTCGACCAGAAGACCAAATCGGACATCGAAGCCCAGATTGCAAAGCTCAGGACCACGATGGAGGGCGACAACAAAGACGCTATTCAGAAGGACCTCGATGAGCTGATGCAGCTGTCCCACAAGGTGGCTGAAGAGGCCTACAAGCGCGCGGCCGGCGCCCAGGGACAGCCGGGGGCGGGTTCTGAGGCCGAACCCGAGCAGCACAAAAAGTCCGATGACGATGTGGTGGATGCGGACTTCGAAGAAGTTAAGAAATAGAACGGGGCCAAATTCTTTCATTTGACCTTTTCTTCAATTGCTTTCCGGTGTATTAAGGGGCACGCTGATAGCCGTGCCCCTGTTTTACTTTCCGCGAATGAAGCGGGGGCGAGTTTCCCGTGTTTTCCGGGGTATGCTGACTTTTCGCAAGAGGCTTTTTTTATGAGCGATTTTAAGAAAGGCGGATGGTTTTTTTTCCTGCTCGTTCTCACACTTCTGAGCGGCTGCGCCGGTGGCGAAAAACAGGCGCCGCCCAATTTGTCGGCGAGCTTTACAACCGTTACCCCACCCACTGCCGCCAGGATGTACCAGAAGGCGGAGGAGCGCTATCGTGCCGGCGACAGCTCAGCAGCGATCGGTCTTTGGCGCCGTATTATAAAACAGTACCCCGGTACGGCGGTTGCCGCCCAATCGATGAACCGGGTGGGCGAGGTATTTCTTGCCCAGGGCCGCCTGGACCTTGCATCCAGGGCCTTTAACTTCCTTGTCTACTCCTATCCTCGGTGGGACGGGATTCCCGCGGCAAAGCTCAACCAGTTGCGGGTGCTGGCGCGAACGGGCAAGCAAAAGCAGGTCATGGAGGATGCCGACAAGCTGTGGCAGGAGGCGGCGGAACATCCCAATGTCCGCTTTGGCCTGGCCAAGCTGATGATCGGGATCTATAATTCCCGAAAAGACACCGAGCGGGCCTTCAAGTGGTGTACGGGCGGCTTTTCCGTGGCCCGGACGACGGAGCAGAAAAAAACCCTGACCGATCTCACGCAACAAACCCTTACTAACGCCGATAAAGGGGTTCTCAAAAGACTCTATGCGAAGAAGCCCTCCGATTTCATGAAGGTCTTCCTCGACTTTCGCTTCGCACAGATCGAGATTGCAAACGGGCAGAAAACGCAGGCCCGTCAGCAACTACGGCAGCTCCTTTCCCAAAACCCCAACCACCCGCTTGCCCTGGCCATACAGGCAGCCGTGAGGGGCGTGGGGGTCGTTGAAACCGGGATTCCTTTCAATCCGGAAAAGATCGGGGTCATGGCGCCTCTGAAAGGCCCCAATGCGGTCTACGGGGAAATGGTGATCCGCGGCCTCAATATGGCCCTCTCCGATTGGAAAAAGACTCACCCGGACGAGAACATCACCCTGGATGTTAAGGACGCCGGCCTCGATCCCGCTACCGCCGCGGCCTCCTATAATCAGCTGGTGAAAGGTGACGGGGTTGCAGCCATTGTCGGCCCGCTTGGCGCCCAGGCCAACCGGACCGTCATCCCCATGGCCGACCGTCAGGGCGTGCCGCTTCTCTCCCTTACCCAGAAGGAAAAGGGGGCCGGAAACGACACATTTGTCCTGCACACCTTCATCGACAGCCGCACGCTTGTCGACACGCTCGTCAAATACTGCCGCGAGAAACTCAAGTTCAAACGGTTTGCGTGTCTCTATCCCGATGACCGCTATGGGCGAAGCCTTGCGAAGATTTTCGCCGAAACCGTGCAGAAAAACGGCGGGCAGATGATGGCCAGCGCCTCCTACATGGAAAAGAGCACCGATTTCACCGCGCCCCTGCGTACCCTTATGGACATAGCCAAGAAAAACGCACCGCTTTCGGTCACCGGGGCCACGCCCTTCGATGCCCTCTTCATTCCCGACCAGGTGAACACCGTTTCCCTTATCGCCCCGCAGCTTCCCTACAACAATATTGTGGGGGTAACCCTGCTCGGGACGAACCTGTGGAGCGAGCCTTCGCTCGTGCAGGCGGGCGGGGTGTATGTCGATCACGCTCTGTTTGCTACCTCGTTTTATCCGCAGAGCACCAACCCGAAGGTGGTGGCCTTCGAAAGTGAATACAAGGCGCTCTACAACGGGATGCCTTCCTACCTGGAGGCGCAGGCCTATGACGCACTCACCCTGCTGCTTAAGGCCAGGAGCGCTCAGGGCGGGGCGGCGAACCGAAACGCACTCTTCCAGAACCTGCTCGAACAGGCAAAACACTTCGAGGGGGTTACCGGAAACTATACGGTCACCCCGGGTGGCGACCTGGTATGCCAGTATTCCATCTTCCAGGTGAGAAACGGGTCCATGATGCAGGTATATCCCTGAGCACGACTAAGATAATACTTGACATCGACTTGTGCGGATTTATAATGTGTAGGATTAAAGACAGAACCATGGGCACTAGAGGAGGTTGACCTATGCCAATCTATGAATATGAATGCTTGAAATGCGGGAAAACCACTGAGGCGATGCAAAGATTTTCGGATCCCCCGTTGGCGCAGTGCGAGCAGTGTCACGGCGAGCTCCGCAAGCTCATCTCCATGAGTACGTTTCACCTGAAAGGCTCTGGCTGGTATACGACCGACTATGCCGGCAAAAACCAAAGCACGGCGAAGCCGGCGGAAAACAAGCCGAGTGCTGCCGAAACCAAGACCGAGAGTTCCCCGGCCAAGCAGTCGTGAGGCGTAGGCAATAAGTGCTGAGTTTAGCATCTTTTTAAAGAATCAGCGGGTTTCGGCCCGCTTTTTTTTTGTAGAAAATCGGGGAAAAAAGTGAAGTCGGAACGGGGCCTGTTACTCGTCTTTACGGGGCATGGAAAGGGAAAGACCACCGCTGCGCTGGGCATGGCGATGCGCGCAGCCGGACACTCCATGCGAGTGCTCGTGTTGCAGTTCATAAAGGGCGGGTGGAGCTATGGCGAGTTGGATTCTTTCAAAAGAATCGAAGAGATCGAGGTAAAGCAGCTCGGCACGGGGTTTACGTGGAAAAAGGAGGACCTGGAAGAAGACCGGCGCCTGGCCGAAGCCGGCTGGCAGGAGGCCCTCTCCGAGATCCGGCTCGCCAGGTACGACATGATCGTGCTCGACGAACTCAACATTATACTCTCGCTTGGGCTTCTACCGGTAGCAACGGTTATCGATGCGCTTGAGAAAAGGACCACCAGCCATATCGTGGTCACCGGAAGAAACGCCCCTCAGGAATTGATCGCCATCGCAGACCTCGTGACCGAAATGAAAGTCGTAAAACACCCCTTCCACGACCGGGGGCTCAAGGCAAGCAAAGGCATCGAGTTTTAGCGCGGCGAGCCGCCGCGGCCGAGTTGCCCGCCTGCTTCGCGGGCGGGCGGGGAACTATTTGGCGTCTCCCTCGCGCCCAATGAGCCGCGAAGCGGCGTGGGGGTGCAGGGGGCGATAGCCCCCGCGCTTTTCAGCTCTTATGTTCTTTCAGCGCATATGCCAGCTCTTCCATGCACCCCGGCAGGCGGGGAAGCAGAAAATCGGCTTCGTCGGCCTCGACCATCCCGTCTGCGGCAACCACCTCTGCAAAGGCGAGCCGTTCTTCGGGCGAGAGGGCGAGGAGCAGGGAAAAAATCTCTTCGGCGCTCGGCAGGGTAGAGCTTTCACACTTGGTTTTCCACGCGTCCCTGAATCCGCTCACGATGCCGGGCAGGCAGTCGGCTCCGGCCCAGGCGAGTTCTCCCACGCCGTCCAGTCGGTCGATGCGCATCCTGATGCACAGGTTGACAAAAAAGTGCAAGGCGCCCAACATCTTGTCATGGCTGTCGGACTCCCGGGATAGAAGCGGCCGGTAGCCCCGGACGGTTATGAGCTTGAGACTTGGAGGGTCTTGGTTGGCATCGATGATGAAATCCCCGGCCGCGTGGTGCCAGGGATAAATTTGGGAAAAAGACTCCGGGTCCAGATAGGATGTGAGAATTTTGGCGGCCCGGGCGTAAAGGGCGGGGATTTTTGCCTCTTCCAGGACGTATCGCGATCCGCTTTCTCCCC
>JBMFWU010000003.1:9142-94359 GCA_049964955.1 Syntrophobacteraceae bacterium | reverse complement strand
GAGCGTTCGACGCTCGTGCTCGATATCGGGACGGGATCGGGTGCGATTGCGGTTGCGCTTGCCCACGAGCGTGAAGGGATACGGGTGGTCGCGGCCGACAAATCCAGGCGGGCGATCGAGGTTGCGCGAAGAAACGCGGGAAAAAACGGGGTCGCGGGCCGCATTTTTTTTACCGTCATGGATCTTTTCGAAGCTCTCGAAGGCCGGCCTCATTTCGATATCATCGTCTCCAACCCTCCCTACGTCTCCGATGAGGAATTCCTTGACCTTGCGCCCGAAATTGCCAATTATGAGCCGCAGACCGCCCTTTTGGGCGGAGGAGAGCGGGGGGTGGCCGTTATCAAAAGAATCCTCGGAAAGTTTTCGACGTATTTGAAGCCGCAGGGCTCTTTACTGATGGAAATAGGCCTGGGGCAGGCGGAAATCCTCGAGACAACCCTTGCGGGCGATTTTGCCGGAAGGTTCGAGTTCATTCGGGACTATTCGGGCGTGCGAAGAATTCTGCACGTCAGGGGGGAAGGGGTTTTAAGCAATGGATAAACTGCTCGTCGAAGGGGGGGCGCCTCTTCACGGCGAAGTGCGGATCAGCGGGGCAAAAAACTGTGCGTTGCCCCTCATGGCTGCAACGCTTATTGCAAGCGGAAAACACCGGTTCGGCAATGTGCCGCGCCTGCGAGACATAATGACGATGCGGACACTTCTTGCGCACATGGGGGCGGTGTCCGACCATGACGGGGCGCTTGAGGTCGATACGTCGGATATCCATACCTTGACGGCGCCCTACGAGTTGGTGAAAACGATGAGGGCCTCGGTTCTGGTGCTGGGACCGATGCTTGCCCGCTACCGCAGGGCGCGGGTCTCTCTTCCGGGCGGGTGCGCCATCGGGGCGCGGCCGATCAATCTGCACCTGAAAGCCCTCGAACAGATGGGGGTGGATATCGAGCTCGAACACGGCTACGTGGTGGGCGAGGCAAAGAAGCTTATTGGCGCTGCCATACGGTTCGAGCAGGTAACGGTGACCGGGACCGAAAACATCATGATGGCCGCCTGCCTGGCCGATGGGGTCACCGTGTTGGAAAATGCGGCGCGGGAGCCCGAGGTTATCTGCCTCGCGAACTACCTGGTCGGAATGGGAGCGCAGATTGAGGGGGCGGGAACAGATACGATCACCATTACGGGCGTCCGCGAGCTAAATCCCTGTAGCTGCGAGGTGATTCCGGACAGGATCGAAGCCGGCACCTACCTGGCCGCTGCGGCGATAACGGGGGGCTCGCTAAAGCTTACGGGCTGCAGCCGGGAGCATGTGCAGTCGGTCGTGCAAAAGCTGCTCGATGCCGGGGTTTCGATAGAATCCGGAAGCGACTTTCTCGAGGTCCGCGCAAACGGCAGGGTGCGCAGCGTCGACATCGAGACCCAGCCCTACCCGGGATTTCCGACCGACATGCAGGCGCAGTTCATGGCGCTCATGACCATCGGAGACGGCGTGAGCGTGATAAAGGAGCACATCTTTGAAAACCGCTTCATGCACGTTCTGGAGCTGGAGCGTATGGGCGCCGATATACAGCTCGACGGCAGAACGGCCATCGTGCGCGGGGTGAAAAAGCTTTCGGGAGCGCCCGTAATGGCAACGGACCTGCGCGCGTCGGCCTCGCTCGTTCTGGGCGCTCTTGCCGCCGAAGGCACAACCGAGATCACCCGTATCTATCACCTCGACCGCGGCTACGAGGCCATCGAGCAGAAACTTTCCGCCGTCGGTGCCAGGATCGAACGGGTAAACGGGTGAGGAGGAGATAAACATGGGAGCGCGCACATTCGACTGGAAGCCTGCCGACCTGGGCGGGATAAAAACGGTGAGCCTCTATGAGCGGCAAAGCAAGGTGTCGACGGCCGATTTCGCTCGTCCGGTGCGGGCGGGCGGCTCTTTTCGCTCTTTTTGGGACTCTCTTCCCTCCATTCTGGCCGCCGAAGATATCCGCAAGGCTGCCTCGGCCATAGCCGCCGCAGCCGCAAACCAAAAGACGCTCATCCTGGGAATGGGCGCCCACCCCATAAAGGTCGGATTGAATCCCCTGATTATCGATGCGATCGAACGGGGTGTCTTTTCAGGAATAGCGATGAACGGCGCGGGGATGATCCACGATGTGGAAATCGCCCTGGCCGGGAAAACCTCCGAAGACGTCGCGGCGCATCTTGGAAAAGGCGAATTCGGGATGGCCAAAGAGACCGCGGAATTTATCCTGGGCTCCGTTTCCAGAGCGTTTGCAAAGGGCGGTAAGGGTCTTGGCCAGGCGGTTGGCGAGGCCCTTCTCGAAGATAATTCGCCCTTTTCTCAGATGAGCATTCTTGCTGCCGCGGCGAAGCACCGCCTGCCCGTGACGGTTCACGTCGCGATCGGGACCGACATTATACACATGCACCCGGAAATGGACGGGGCCGCCATGGGCGCGCTCACCCACTTCGATTTCCGGCTGTTTTGCTCGCTTGTTGCGACTCTTCAGAACGGTGTTTTCATAAACCTGGGTTCTGCGGTGGTGATCCCGGAAGTGTTTCTCAAGGCTGTAAGCGTGGCCGGAAACCTGGGGGTCCCCCTGCACGGCCTCACGGCCGTAAATATGGATTTTGCGCGCCAGTACAGGCCCCTTGTCAACGTGCTGCAACGGCCCACCATGGATGGCGGCGTCGGGATTGGCCTTACCGGCCATCACGAAATCATGTTCCCGCTGCTCATGGCTGCGGTTATCGAGCAGATGGACGGGGATAACGCCAACTGAGCCGCGTAGCGGCGTGGGGGGGCGGGGGCGAAAGCCCCCGCGCTTTATTTTTTCCTTAACCTTCACAGAGTCTTTCACAAACACCTTTTAAACACTTTCTGAGCCAGTTGTGGCCCGGGTCCAGGTGATTGCGGGCGTGCCAGTACTGCATTATGTCGAATTGGCGGGTCCCCACCGGAATGGGAAGGATTTTGATCGGAAATCTATCAATATATTCCTTCGCCACCAACTCCGCAACATTGGCGAGAAGATCCGTTGTGGCGACAAGGTGAGGGACCGCCACCTCCTGTTCTACCGTGACGCGAATCTTGCGCCTGGCTCCTATCTCCGCAAGCTGTTTGTCTATCGCCTCCATGCCGAATTCGGAGACAGCCAGTCCGATGAATTCCGCTTCCATGTATTGCTCGAAGCTCAACTCATCAAAGATCGACGGATGGTTCTCCCGCAGAATGCAGACGTCGCGATCCCGGAACAGATGCTGCTGGTGAATGTTACTGCCGAATTCCTGCCTCACCCCGATCACCAGTTCGATATCCCCGTCATCCAAGGCGATTTTGCGGCTCTCCATGTTGAGATGAAAAATTCTGATGTTGATATGCGGGGCGGTAGTTCGAATTTCCCGCAGCAGTCTTGGGAGCAGCACCATCATGGGATAGTCCTGCATGGCGATGTTGAAAGTGCGCATGGAGTGTCCGGGATCGAACGAGCCGTGATCTTCGAAGGTTTTTTCAGCCAGATCGATGATCTTGCCAACATTCAGGCTCAACTCCTCGGCCAACGGCGTGGGGAGCATGCGATGACCCTGCCGAACGAACAGGGGATCGTGAAGCAGGGTGCGCAACCGTGTGAGCGCATGGCTCATGGCCGACTGGGTCAGCCCCAGTCTCCGGCCGGCCAGGGTAAGATTTCCTTCCCTGAAAATGGCGTCAAAGACGATGAGCAGGTTGAGATCGAAGCCGGTGAGATTCATACACTTCATTCCATAAATGAATACAATTCATTGGTAATGACGGTTTAGCGGCGACTATATAATGAGAAATCAATTTTTGTCAATTTTTGGCCCGAAAGAGAGTCTCGGACCATGCACCTGTTTCATGACATTGAAAAGGAGTGGAGATGAAGCTGCAGGACTACCTGGAACTGGAAGAACGCTACGGCGCCCATAACTATAAGCCCCTGGATGTCGTTTTGCATCGCGGGGAGGGAGTATGGGTCTGGGACGTGGAGGGCAACCGTTATCTTGACTGCCTCTCGGCATACTCGGCGGTCAACCAGGGTCACTGCCACCCCCGAATCGTCAAGGCCATGGTGGAGCAGGCCTCTCTACTTACTCTCACCTCGCGCGCCTTTCGAAATGACCAGCTCGGGCCGTTTTACGAAGAATTGTGCACTCTTACCCACTCCCACAAAGTCCTTCCGATGAACAGCGGAGCCGAAGCCGTGGAAACGGCCATAAAGACCGTGCGCAAATGGGGCTATCAGGTGAGAGGCATCCCGGAGGACCAGGCGGAAATCATCGTCTGTCAAAATAATTTCCATGGGCGCACCATCGCAATTGTTGGATTCAGTACCGATCCAGGCTCCCGAAACGGTTTCGGCCCCTTTGCTCCCGGTTTCAAGATTGTGCCCTTCGGCGATGCGGAGGCCTTCGAAGAGGCGATCGGTCCCAATACGGTGGGATTTCTGGTTGAGCCGATTCAGGGGGAAGCCGGTGTCATCATCCCGCCTGCGGGGTATTTGCGAAAGGTTCGAGAGATCTGCACCCGGCGGGGCATCACGCTGATCCTCGATGAGATCCAGACCGGCCTGGGCCGTACGGGAAAACTGCTGGCGGAAGAGCATGAAGGAATCGAAGCCGATTTGACCCTGGTCGGCAAGGCCCTCTCGGGCGGACTCTATCCCGTGTCGGCAGTTCTGTCCAATACGGAGGTAATGAATGTGCTCCAGCCCGGGGAGCATGGCAGCACCTTTGGGGGGAACCCCCTGGCCTGTGCGGTGGCTCGCGCCGCTTTGAAGGTGCTGGTGGAAGAAAACCTGATTGAAAATGCGGCCGCCATGGGGAGCTACTTTCTGGAAAGGCTCCGCGACATCCGCCATCCGATGATCAGGGAGGTTCGCGGGAAAGGCCTTTTGATTGCCGTGGAGCTTTTGTCGGAAGCCGGGGGCGCCCGCAGATATTGCCAGCGGTTGAAGGAACAAGGCCTGCTTTGTAAAGAGACGCACGACAATACCATTCGGTTTGCGCCTCCCCTGGTCATTGACCGTAACGTGATCGATTGGGCGATCGAACGCATCGCCGGGGTGTTCGAGGAATCCGGAGACGGGCATGGCAATTGAGTTGAAAAAGAGAAATTTCCTCAAACTGCTCGATTTCACACCTGAGGAGATCGCCTTCCTGTTGGACCTTGCCGGTGCGCTGAAGAGCGGTTCGTATGCCGGCGCCGAATCTCGGAGGCTCAACGGGAAAAAAATCGCGCTCATCTTTGAAAAGAGCTCCACCCGAACCCGCTGTGCATTTGAAATTGCGGCCTATGACCAAGGTGCACATGTCACGTATCTCGGTCCTTCGGCTTCGCAGATGGGCGTAAAGGAGTCGCTGAGGGACACCGCACGGGTCCTCGGGAGGATGTACGACGCAATAGGGTATCGTGGGTTTTCCCATGAAGGTGTGGAGGTGTTGGGCAAGTACGCAGGCGTACCTGTCTGGAACGCTCTATCCGATGAATTTCATCCGACCCAGGTGCTTGCCGATCTTTTGACGATGCGGGAGCACGGTGAGAAGCCTTTGAATAGGACTGCGTTGGCCTTTGTCGGAGATGCCCGCAACAATATGGGCAATTCCCTACTGGTCGGAGCGGCCATGATGGGAATGGATTTCCGGGCAGTGGCGCCTCCAACTCTGCAGCCCCGGCAGGATCTGGTTGCCCGGGCGCGACAGATTGCCAGCCGTACCGGCGCGAACATAACTATTACGGATGACCCGCACCGGGGTGTGCGAGGTTGTGATTTTCTTGCAACCGATGTATGGGTTTCCATGGGAGAGGACCCCGCGCTGTGGAGGGAACGTATCGAATTGCTCAGACCCTACCAGGTGAACCCGACGATGCTGGAAAAAACAGGCAACCCCGCCGTCAGATTTCTGCACTGCCTCCCGGCCTTTCACAACCGTGAAACGACCATTGGGGAGGAAATCTACCGGAGGTTCGGGCTCGATGGCATGGAGGTGAGCGAGGAAGTTTTCGAAGCGCGCGCCGCGCTGGTTTTTGAGGAAGCCGAAAACAGGGTGCACACCATAAAAGCCGTGATGGTGGCCACCCTGAGCGATTCATTGTAAGGCGGAAATTATTACACGGAGAAAAATCAGAAGAGGTGCTGCAATGGTGGAAAATGTGATCATCATGGGAGCCGCAGGGCGCGACTTCCACAATTTCAACGTCTACTTCAGAGACAACGCGCGCTACAATGTCGTCGGATTTACCGCAACCCAGATTCCCGATATCGACGGACGGCGCTATCCTGCCGAGCTGGCCGGCAGCATGTATCCCGCAGGGATTCCGATCTTTGCCGATACGCACCTGGCCGATTTGATCAAAGAACACCGGGTGGACCTGGTGGCCTTTTCCTACAGCGACGTTCCCCACGCCGAAGTCATGCACAAGGCATCGATAGTTACGGCCGGCGGCGCCGATTTTATCATTATCGGCGCTCCGTACACGATGATCCCCTCGAAGCGCAAAGTGATCTCCGTATGTGCGGTGAGAACCGGCTGCGGGAAATCGCAGACCAGCCGAAAAGTGGTCGAAATACTCCAGAAAGCGGGGAAAAGGGTCGTATCGGTGCGCCATCCCATGCCCTACGGCGATCTTACCAAACAGGTCGTCCAGCGCTTCGCCGGCTATGAGGATTTTGACAGGCACGAATGCACCATTGAGGAACGGGAAGAGTATGAACCCATGGTTGCAATGGGTGTTGTTGTTTATGCCGGAGTCGATTACGGAAAGATCCTGCAGCAGGCCGAAGAAGAGGCTGATGTGATTGTTTGGGACGGCGGCAACAATGATACGCCGTTTTACAAGCCCGATATCCACATCGTGGTTTTCGACCCCCACCGGCCGGGCCATGAAATCAGCTATCATCCCGGGGAGACCAACATGCTGCTGGCCGACATAGCCGTGATCAACAAGGTGGACAGCGCGCTTCCCGAAAATGTGGAAAAAGTCCGGCAGACCATCGCTCAGCACAATCCAAAAGCTGCCATCGTGCTTGCCGATTCGAATGTATTGGCCGAGGATGCGGAAAGCATTCGCGGAAAACGCGTGCTGGTCGTCGAGGACGGACCCACTCTTACCCATGGAGAAATGAAATACGGGGCCGGAGTCATTGCGGCGGAGCGCTTTGGCGCCTCGGCCCTCGTCGACCCGCGACCCTATCTGGTCGGCACTCTCAAAGACACCTTCGAAACCTATCCCGGCATCGGGAAGGTGCTGCCGGCCATGGGCTACAGCAAACAGCAGATACGGGACCTGGAAGCCACGATCAACGGGTGCGATTGCGACCTGGTGCTGGCCGCAACCCCCATAAATCTGGGCGCGCTTGTGTCCATCGATAAGCCTTGCGTACGGATTCGTTACGAATACGCCGACCATGGGGACCCGACCCTCGAGGAACTGATCTTGCGGGCGTTGGGCGACTGAAAAGGCCGGGGAAGGGGATTTTTCTCATGGAAGAAGACGCTCCTGCAAGGACCCGAAAACCGATCCTTCTCATAGCTCTGGGGGGAAACGCCCTCATCCGCAACGGGCAGAAGGGCACGATCGCCGAGCAGTTCGCCAACCTGCGCGAACCGGCTCGGCAGATCGCCAAACTCTCCGAGTCCTATCGAATCATCATTACCCACGGCAACGGCCCCCAGGTGGGCAATCTGCTCCTACAACAGGAATGCTGCAGCGCCGTTCCCCAATTGCCGCTGGAAATGCTTGTCGCGCAGACCGAAGGGCAGATCGGCTACATGATCGAATCGACCCTGGATGAAGCGCTCATGGAAAGGGGAATCGATTACCGCCCGCTGGTGACCCTCATTACCTATGTTGTAGTGGACCAGGACGATCCCTCCTTTAAGCACCCCACCAAACCCATCGGACCGGCGTATACCGAAGAGATTGCGGCCACGCTTCCCTATCCCACAGTGAAAACGCACAAGGGCTACAGGCGAGTGGTCGCTTCTCCCAAACCCGTAACGATTGTCGAAAAAAAAGAAATCAGCCACCTGATCGATTCGGATTTCATCGTCGTATGCTGCGGCGGCGGCGGTATTCCGGTCGTGAGACAGGGACGCGCCTTTGCCGGGGTAAATGCTGTGATCGATAAGGACCTGGCAAGCGCGCTCCTCGCCTGCGAAGTAGATGCGGATGTTCTTGTCATCACCACCGATGTCCCGGGGGTTATGCTCCATTACGGCACGCCGCGCGAAGAACTGATCGGTTCAATGTCGGTTTCGGAGGCGCTCGACTACCTGGAGGCAGGGCACTTTGCGAGTGGATCGATGCGGCCCAAAGTCGAAGCAGCCGTGCAGTTTGTGCAACATACCAAAAAGCGTGCAGCGATCACGGCCCTCGAAACTATCGAGGCGGCCGTCGAGGCAGGGGCGGCTACGCAGGTTGTCCTCGAAAAGCAGTAACGAGACGGAGATGGCCCGCCGGGGCCAGCCAAGGGCAGCAAACCTCTCCGGCGCAAAAAAACTGGCCAACCCCGAAAAGAGATCGTATAGTGTTGTCTCTGTCCGGAAAATCCGATCTTAGGGACTGGACCGCCCCCCTTTTCCCAAAGGGGGGCAGGGGGGATTTCAAACAAGTATACATCTGATTTATTTACAAAATCCCCCTAAATCCCCCTTTTCCAAAGGGGGACTTGGGTTCGAATCACCCGACGCGCCCCGGGGTTCTCGGATGGACACTATCTATGGAGTTGGCCCGTATGCGATGAAATGTTATTTTTATCCGGTGATAATTCGCTTACGGCTTTCTGAGGAGGTTTCGATGCCGATATACGAATATGAGTGCTGCGAGTGCTGTGAACAGTTCGAGAAGCTGATTTTCCGAAGTGACGAGGCGGTGAGTTGCCCCAAGTGCGAATCTGCAAACATCCAAAAGAGGATGTCGGTTTGCGGATTTAAGAGCGGAGGCGATAAGGGTGCCGCGAGCAGCCGGGTGGGGTCCACCACCGCATCTTCGGGGTGCGCCGGGTGCGCGGGTGGAAGCTGCGCCTCCTGCCACTAACGGCCGGAAAGAGGGGAAATTTCTTGACCACCAAACTTGTCCGGATAGCTACACGGGGCAGCATGCTGGCGCTCAGGCAGAGCGGGATGTTGAAAGCCGCCCTGGAGAAGATTTGGCCCGAAATCCGGTTTGAGCTGCAAACGATCAAAACGACCGGCGATAAAATAACCGACGTTCCGCTCTCCCGGGTAGGCGGCAAAGGCCTTTTTGTTAAGGAAATCGAAGACGCGCTTCTGGATGGCTCCGCAGATCTTGCGGTCCACAGCATGAAGGACGTTCCTGCCGTTTTGCCCGAAGGCCTCGTTATAGCCGCCCTGCCCGAGCGCGAAGACCCGCGCGATTGTCTTATCGCAAAAGAGGCGCAAGCGATCGAAGAGCTGCGGCAGGGGGCGATCGTCGGGACGAGCAGCCTGCGGCGCGCGGCGCAGATGCGTTCTCTGCGTCCCGATTGTGAAATCCGCGATCTGCGCGGAAACCTGGATACACGTCTTCGAAAACTCGAGGAAGGGCTCTTCGACGCCATTATCCTCGCCGCCGCCGGACTCAACCGAATGGGGTGGCAGAAAAGGGCGACCGTTTGCATGGACCCGAGCGCGTTCGTTCCCGCCGTAGGGCAGGGCGCCCTGGCCGTCGAGACCAGGGCCGAAGATCCGCATATCCGGCGGCTTCTCGAGCCTCTCGACCATTTTGAAACCGCTGTGGCGCTGCGGGCCGAACGGAGCCTGCTCGGCGAACTCGAAGGCGGCTGCCAGGTGCCCATCGGCGGCCATGCGCGCATTACCGGAAAGACGGTGGAACTCTCGGGTCTCGTCGCCTCGCTCGACGGCCGTCAATTGTTTCGAGCCGCGGGCGCTGCGCCCCTGGAGGACGCCGAACTTCTCGGAAAACGGGTTGCGGCCGAATTGCTCGATCTTGGCGCCAGGAAAATCCTCGATGACATCTATCGGGCCGAAACTGCGGGGCCCGGCAGTGTGTGAAGTAGAAAAGAGAATGCTGTGAAAAAAGGCAAGGTCTATCTTGTGGGAGCGGGCCCGGGAGATCCGGGCTTATTCACGCTGCGCGGCAGACAAGTCCTGGAGACGGCCGAAGTGGTGATCTTCGACTACCTGGCCAACGAGGAACTGCTCAAATTCGCCCCGCCCACCGCCGAGCGCATCTACGTCGGGAAAAAAGGCGGAGACCACACCCTGGGGCAGGAAGGAATCAATGCGCTTCTGGTCGAAAAGGGGCGAGAAAATATCGTCGTGCGTCTAAAGGGTGGAGACCCTTACATTTTCGGCCGTGGCGGCGAGGAGGCGCAGGCACTGGTCGAAAACTCCATCCCCTTTGAAACCGTGCCCGGAATCTCGGCCGCCTCCGCAGTTCCCGCCTACGCCGGCATACCGCTTTCCCACAGGGACTTTACCTCTACCATAGCCTTCATTACGGGCCACGAAAGGGCCGATAAAGAGGAAGGCGAGTCCAAAATTGCCTGGGATAAGATAGCCACCGGTGCGGGAACGCTGGTGTTCTTCATGGGGGTGAAAAACCTTCCCGAAATATGCCGGAAACTCATTGCCTGTGGAAGGTCTGCCGACACGCCCATAGCTCTTGTGCGCTGGGGCACCACCCCGATGCAAAAAACTGTAGCGGGAACCCTTTCGGATATCGTGGAAAAGGTGAAGGCGGCCAATTTGCAGCCGCCGGCGGTGATCGTCGTAGGCGAGGTCGTAACATGCCGCGAGGAGCTCAACTGGTTCGAGAATCGACCGCTTTTCGGTAGAAAAATCGTGGTCACGCGGGCAAGAGAGCAGGCGAGCGATTTCAAGGCAGCGCTCGCGGGTCTTGGCGCCGAATGCATCGAGTTTCCCACCATCGCCGTCGCTCCCCCTCCTTCCTGGGCGCCCCTTGATGAGGCGATCGGTTCTCTTTCCGGCTACGACTGGATCATCTTCACGAGCGTAAACGGCGTGAAATCCTTTCTCGGAAGAATGCAGGTCGCAGGAAAGGACGCTCGCGACCTTCACGCCATTCGCCTGGCCGCCATAGGCCCCAAGACCGCCGAAGCCCTCGAAGCGGTGATGCTGCGGCCCGATCTGGTCCCGTCCGAATACCGTGCCGAAGCGGTCCTGGAAGCCCTGGCAGATTACGATGTCAGGGGAAAGCGCTTCCTTATGCCGCGGGCGATGGTCGCGCGGGAAATCCTGCCCGAAACGCTGATGGAGCGCGGCGCGAAGGTCGATGTCGTTCCCGCTTACCAGACCGTTCTTCCAGAACATGACGCGCAAAAAATCCGCTCCCTTCTGAACGATTGCCGGATAGACTGCCTCACCTTCACCTCCTCTTCAACCGTTTCGAACTTTTTCTCCCTTATCGGAAAAGAGGAGTTTGCGCGCTGCAAAGGGAAAACAGCTGTTGCCTGCATCGGCCCCATAACGGCCCAGACCGCCGCCGGATTCGGTCTTACGACCGACATCATGCCCTCGGAGTACACGATCCAGGGGCTGGTCGATTCCATAGTGGCCTACTTTGAACAGGGGAATCGCCGTTAAGTCACATCATTATGGGGGAAGGCGTAAAGGAGATTTGTGATGGAATGGCGCGAAGTGATCGAGCACCCGAGTCTGCAGGACCTGCCTTTCAAAATAGAGACGAATGCGGAAGGCTACATTATGATGGTTGCGGCCAAAAATAAGCACAGGGAGTTTCAGATCCGAATCGCAGCCTGGTTCCAAAGTCACGGAGAAGAAAACAGGGCGATCATCGAGTGCAATATTCAAACCTCCGACGGAGTCAAGATCGCCGACGTTGCCTGGAGAAGTGCTGAGTTCCTTGGAAGGAACAAGTATAATGATCCTTACCAGGAGTCTCCCGAGGTGATTGTCGAAGTGATATCGCCCTCCAACAGTGAAAAGGCAAGAAAGCACAAGATGGCCTTGTACTTTGAGAGGGGCGCCAGGGAGGTTTGGTTCTGCGGCGACGATGGCGATATGCGCTTTTTCGATTCGCGCGGAGAATTGGAAAGAAGCGCAATGTTCAAAGAATTTCCGGTGCATATAGATATCGATGCTTGAGAGATCGTTATGGAAGAAGCTCTATCTGGACTGAAAGTGCTAGATCTCACCCGGCTGTTGCCCGGGCCGTTTTGCTCGATGCTGCTGGCCGACCTCGGGGCGGATGTGATCAAGGTGGAAGAGCCGGGGATCGGCGACTACATCCGGGCATGGACTCCCCGAATCGGGGGAAGCAGCGGATATCACACGGTGCTCAACCGCAACAAGCGCTCTCTTACCCTGAACCTCAAAAAGCCCGAAGGCAGGGAGATATTCGAAACGCTTGCCGCGGGTGCAGACGTGGTGCTCGAAGGCTTTCGCCCCGGGGTCATGGCGAAACTCGGGCTCGATTTTCCGAGTCTTGAGCGAAGCAACCCGCGCCTGGTTTACTGCTCCATCAGCGGCTACGGCGCAGATGGGATGTATAGAGACAAAGCGGGTCACGATATCAATTACCTCGCGCTCTCCGGTGTGTTATCCCATAGCGGCATAGACCGACCGACGCTTAGCGGCGTCCAGATTGCCGATCTTGGCGGTGGGGCACTCATGGCCGCCTTTTCGATACTGGCCGCGCTTTTTGCGCGCGAACGGCTGGGAAGAGGGCAGTTTATCGATATCTCGATGACCGACGGGGCTCTGGCCTGGAACTGCATGCGCTGGGGAAAGTTCATCGCGGGGGGCGAGGTGCCTGCGCCCGGCGATGATATGCTGAACCACGGAATGGCCTGTTACAACATCTACCGGACCCGTGACTCCAGGTTCATGAGCCTGGGGGCGCTGGAGCCGCAGTTTTGGAAATCCTTTTGCCGCACGGCGGGAAGGCCCGAATGGGATACCCCGCTCTATTTCCAGCCGGGCGCCCACCAGAAGGGGCTGATCGAGTCGGTCACCGAATTTTTCCTGCAAAAGACCATGGCGGAGTGGATCGAGTTGTTCCGGGATGCGGACTGTTGCTGTGAGCCGGTTCTGAATCTGGATGAGGTGATGGAGAGTTCCCTTGCCAAGGACCGCGCCATGGTTGTCGATCTTGTCCATGCCTCCTGGGGCGCCTACAGGCAGCTGGGGATCGCGCCCAAATTCTCCCTTACCCCCGGCACCCTTCGCTCGCATGCCCCGGGCCTTGGCGAACACACACTCCCGATCCTTGAAGAGCTGGGATACTCGCCGGCCGGAATCGAGGAGCTGAAGAGTTCCGGGGCGGTGTGATCGTACTATGAAGCTTTTAAAACTCCTGATCTTTTCGGCATGCGTTCTTGCGCTCTGCGCGGGGGCGGCAGGAGCTGCGTCCAGTTTCGCAACCGACACCATTAATACCTCCGAAGGTCTGCTCCAAATCACCTTCCTCGGCCACGCATCCCTTAGAATGCATTTTACCGGCAGGTACATCTACATCGACCCCTCCTCGGTCGCCACCGATTTTTCCGGGATGCCCAAGGCCGACGTCGTCTTTTTCACCAACCAGCACAAAGACCATTTCGATTTGAAGGCGTTGCGGGAAATAAGCAACCGGGACACGATGGTTGTGATTCCGGAAATCTGCGCGTTGAAATATCGGGAAGGGCTGGTGATGAAAAACGGCGACTTCAAGAGTATCCGCGGCCTGAACGTCCGGTGCGTTCCGGCCTACAATATCGTTGAATTGAGTCCTTCGGGCTTTCCGTATAATTTCAAGGGAATAGGTAACGGCTACCTCATCGGGTTCGGGAATACGAATGTCTACATCGCGGGAGACACGGAGAAGATACCCGAAATGGACAAACTGGGCCGTGTCGATGTCGCTTTCCTTCCGATCGGCCTTCCCGACGCCATGACTCTGGAAATGGCGGTCGATGCGGTAAAGGCGATAAAGCCGGCGATACTCTACCCCTACCGCTACGGCGATACAGATATCGCGAGGCTTAAGGAAATGCTCAAGGGCTCCGGGACCGAGGTCAGAATCCGCAACATGAAATGAGGAAGCACATAAGTATGGGCGATGCGGGGATTCATCTTTTTGTCGGTTTTAAAGGCCTTGATATCGACGAGGAGCTAAAAAGCCTTCTCAAGGAATATCAACCGGCCGGGGTTGTACTGTTCAAACGAAATATAGAGGGGCGCGAACAACTCGAATCCCTTGTTGCGAGCGCACAGGCGTTTTCGATGGAACGACTCGGCCGCCCGCTTCTTTTTGCTATAGACCAGGAGGGGGGAAGCGTCCAACGGCTCGCGGCCCACTACACGCCGCTTCCCTCGGCGCAGGAGCTTTCCGAAAAGGGGCCGGAGGCGGTTGTCCGATGGGCTGCCACCTGCGCGGCAGATCTGCGGAAAATCGGCGTGCAGATAGACTTCGCTCCCGTTCTGGATATTGTTACACGCGGAGAAGCCAGCTTCATGGAGTCCCGTTCCTTTGGCGAGACCCCCGAAGAGGTTTCCAAACTGGGCGGGGTCTGGATCGAAACGCTCCAGGAAAACGGGATTTCGGCAACGGCAAAGCATTTTCCCGGTCTTGGGCGCGCGCAACTCGACCCGCACCATTTTGCGTCCGTCATCTCCGGGGAGCGCGAAGAGGACTTCCGGTTCGATCTGGTTCCGTTCGAAGCCGCCGTAAGTGCCGGAGTACACTGCATGATGACCTCGCACGCGGTCTACCGATCCGTGGATCCCCAACTTCCTGCGACCTTTTCCCGCGAAATCTGCCGCACCCGGCTGCGGGACCAGATGGGGTTTCACGGCGTCCTTTTTGCCGACGACCTCGATATGGCCGCGATCTCCGAAAACTATTCGCCCGAAGAAGCAGCCGCTCTGGGGCTTGCCTGTTCGATAGACTTTTTCCTGCTCTGCCAGAGGTCTGAGAGCATAGAGCCGATGCACCGCGCGCTTTCCGATCGGCTGAGGGAAGACTCCCTTCTGCAGGCCTTTCATCGCGAATCGGTGCAAAGGATAGAAAAGCTGATCGAGTTTCATCGAAGATAGGGAGAACCTAGCGTAAATAGTCGTGTTCGATCGTGCGCACGAGGTTGGCCATGGTTGCGTAGCAGGGTGTCGGTACGCCGGTTTGTTTTCCGTATTCCACCACTTTTCCGCCCAGAAAATCGATTTCGGTTTGAGTCTTATTGGCGATATCCACGCACATCGAATCCTTGTGCAGGCCGACCTTTTCGAGATAGGCCATGATCTGGGTGAGGTAGTCCGGACCCAGGTCGTATCCTTTGGCTTTGGCCACGGCAATCACTTCCCGGAAGCATGCGTCTGCGATTTCGCGGGTCGGGGGAAACTCGAGGGCCTCTTTGATGGTTTTGTCCGTTACGGCGCAAATGGAGGCCATGGTGCATTTCATGACCATTTTCTTCCAGACGTGAAGTTTTATGTCTTCGACAAAATCGGTATCGAGGCCGCCGGAGGAGAGCTGCGCGGCCAACCGCTCTCCGAGAGCTCGGTTATCGGGCAAAAGCGCCCCGAGGAAGTTGGGGCGGTTAAAGAAGGTCACATCCGACTCGGTGGCCCCTTTGAGAGCGGCACCAAAATTGAGCGACATGCGCAAGGCGGTCTCGTGGCCGAAGGTTTCCGCAATGAGGTCTTCGGTTCCCAGGCCGTTGTGGGCGCTAACGATTTTGGTCTGCGGGCGGACAATAGGCTTCAGGCTATCGAGCACGGAGTGCAGGTGAAAGGTCTTGGTGCAGATAAAGATGACGTCGGGAGGGTTTGGGGCCATTCGGGCGACGCTATCGAAGACGTTTTTGACCGGGACATCGAAGGTGAGTTGTCCGGTGATGCGGATGCCGTCTTGTTCCAGCGCGAGCCTGCGGACGGGGCTGCGCACGACGATCATGGTTTGCGGGTCGGCTCGCAGCAGGGCCGCCGCGACAACGGCCCCGGTAGCCCCGGTGCCTATGACTGCGCTTCTCAAATCGTTCATATTGGAGGCAAATCCTTTCCCGCGGGGATCATTGCTGGCCCCACTTTAGTTTTGACCTCAGGATCTCGAAATAATCGATGCCCGGGGTTCGGATAAAACGCAGCGGAACAGAGGCGGCGGTAACCGAGACCTGGTCGAAGTCACGGATCGGACACCCTATCTGTCCGTCGCAGGTGAGGGTAACGTCTGTTGCCTGCTCGGCCACCTCGACCATGACGCCGGCTTCGGCTGGAAAGACAATGGGGCGGTTGGCAAGGCTGAAGGAACAGATCGGCGTCAGGATGACAACGCGCGCGGTCGGGAATATGATCGGCCCGCCTGCGGAGATGTTGTAGGCCGTAGAACCGGTGGGGGTGGAGATGATGAGGCCGTCGCCGCGGTAATGGGTCAGGAAATGGCCGTTAATGGAAGCGTGAAGATCGATTATGCGGGCGAGCGCTCCCTTGTTGATCACGGCATCGTTTAAGACGCGGTGGCTGAAAATCTCCTCGCCGTCGCGCCGGACGGTTACCCGCAGGGCCATTCGTTCCTCGACTTCGAAGTTGCCGGAAAGAATCTTTTCAAATTCGGCAAAACAAGTCTCCGCGTTGATTTCGGTGAGAAACCCGAGCCCCCCGAGATTAACGCCTATGATGGGAATCGGCCGCCGTTCGATGAAGCGGGCGACGCTCAGGAAGGTCCCATCGCCTCCCACCACGATGACCGCTTCGACTTCTGCCGGCATATCGATTTTTTCGTAGGTGCAGCTCACTCCGGCGTTATCGATGTTTTCCCTGATGAAAACCTCTACGCCCCGCTTCCGGAACCATTTCTCGAGTTCGCAGGCAAGCCGCGCGGCCTCGGGCCGCATGCGTTTATATATGATCGATACGTGACGCATCGAACTCCTCCAAAACACAAAATCCTGCAGACAGGCTGCCGAATTATATAAAAATATTTGTCAAAATCCTCCGGTTGCTCTAACTTGCGTTGGAGCGACCAGTGTAACTGCCTATAGGCCGTTATTGTACAGGAGTCAATAGATTTGCCGCTCAGCGGGGCAATTCCCGGGGGTGGCGCAGAGGGGGCCCATGCAACCAGAGCAGCAAAACGCAGTTCCTTCTCAGGCGATACTCGTGGTGGATGACGAGCCGCAGGCCTGCGAAATCATCTCGGATGCCCTGAGCGCATGGGGGCACAAAGTCGATATCGCCTATAACGGCGGGGAGGCGCTGGAGAAAATAAAAGTAAAAGATTTCACAATCGTCATTACCGACATGGATATGCCCCGAATCGACGGGATGGAGTTGATTGAGCACGTGGCGCGTGAACATTCCCAGATCGATGTGATCGCAATCACGGGGCACATCATGAAGTACAAGTATACGGAGGTGGTGGCGGCGGGAGCTGCGGATTTCATTACGAAGCCCTTTTCACTCAATGAACTGGAGGCGAAGCTGAACCGGCTGATCCGGGAGCGATGCCTTCGGGAGGAACTCGAAAGGCTGGCCGTACGCGATCCCCTGACCTCTTTGCACAACCGCCGCTCTTTTGAGGAAAATGCGCGCAGGGAGGCCATGCGCGCGGTCCGCTATAAGCACACGCTGTTCCTGTTCTTCATGGATGTCGACAATTTCAAACAATATAACGACGTGCACGGGCATCGGGCAGGTGACGGGCTGCTGATGAAGGCCGGAGAACTGCTCACCGGTTCGATTCGAGAAAATATCGACAGTGTCTACCGCTACGGAGGCGACGAGTTCGTCATGCTTCTGCCCCACCTTCCCGTGGACCAGGCGAGAGGCGTTGCAGAGCGCATCTCGTGGAAATTCAACCTTCTATATTCCAAACCCACGGCGTTTTCGGTCGGCATCGCCAGGTTCATAGAAAAATCGGGTACGATCGATCAGGACATCGAGGACATGATCCTTCGGGCAGACAAGGCGCTCTATACGGCCAAAAGGGACCTTGACAACAATCACGTCCATGTCGATGAGGATTCGTGCTGAGAGCCACAAAAGATAAATAAAATTCTGCATTTATGATTAATCTCTTGACACTGTTCGGAGCGTACTTTATATAAGCGAGGATTGAGGGGGGCGATGGTTCCCCTTTTTTAGTAAATATCGGGAATTGCTGGATTTAGCTCGGGAATGGCTGATCCGGTCTCGAAATGGAAAGCGGCGGGCGCCGCCCGGGAATCTGCAGCTTATACATGGTGCGGGGTCGAGGCGGTTCCTTTTTTGGCGTTAACCCGTGTGCGAGACCACTTTATGGCGTGGCATTGAGTCCGCTCCTAATCTGGAAGAGCTGAGCCCATTCCAGAATGGCTGAAGACGCTGAGACCCGAAGGCGTTTTCAGAAGTGCTCACAGCAGCATCTCCGGTGACGAGCGGCAAAAAGCATTTACAGGGGACTACAGGTTCTCACAAGGGGAGGTGACTGCCATGGGCAAACCTGAATTCGGTTTCGGGGTCCATTTGATTCTGGATGGGTATGGCTGCGATAGCGAGTCGCTGCAAGACATCAATCTTATCTACAATTTCCTCGACAACTATCCTTCTCAAATGGATATGACCAAGATCATGCCGCCTTACGTTTTCCGGTATAACGGGCTGGTCCCGGAAGACTGGGGTGTATCGGGTTTTGTGCTGATTGCGGAAAGTCATATCAGTATCCATACATTTCCAGACAAGCAGTATCTGAGCATCGACATGTTTTCGTGCAAGGAATTCGATACCGATGTGGCTATAAGGACGATCAAGGGCTATTTCGATATAAAAAAGCATGATGCCAAGGTGCTGGACCGGGGGCAGGAGTTTCCGAACACCATCCGTGAATCGGCCCAGGTGGTGCGAATGGACAGGATGCTCAAACAACGGCATTGAGTGTCGGTGCCGGCGAGGCGTCGGTTCGTAAAAGAGGCAAAGAAAAAAGGGGTAGGGCCTTCGGGGCGCTACCCCTTTTTTCTTTCCACCTGTCGCCGGGGGGCGCGGTTTTTTAACCCTATTCCGCTGGAAAGAATTCTTTGTCCATGATCTCCTCGAACGAGTAGGGACAATCGGCGGGAAGGACTTTTTTCAGAAGGTCCGTTTCCTCTTCGAATTTCTCCATCGCCGTTTCGTAGGCCTCCGGCAGCATCACGTCCAGGTAATGTTTGAAGGAGGGGTTGTCTTTCAGAATGGCGATCGTCTGTCTGCGTTGTTCCCGGATCGTATTTTTCCAGCTCCTCGATCGAAGTTCGGGTTGCCATTGCCATTTGAGAAGATGCAATATCAAGAGGGTAAGACGGCTAACGAAGGCCCGCTTCTCGCTTCTCCCCATCGCTTCCACTTCCTCCACCAGGTTGTCGAGGTCTACTTCTGAAAACCTTCTTTGCCGCAAGAGTTGTGCATTCTCTTGGGTCCATTGGTAGAAATCTTTCTCGTAGAGGTTTTCCATGATGTCCTCCCCGTCTGAGGTTTTATGACGTATTATAGTATAGTCAGTTTCCATCCGGAAACCCGGGGATGCGATGGGCGGCGAAGACCCAGTCCCCCTTTGAAAAAAAGCTAGGGGGATTTTGCTAATAAATCAGACGTATACTCCCTTGAAATCCCCCCGCCCCCCTTTTGCAAAGGGGGGGAATGCGGTCCGGTCCGCGCCTTAGGTCAGGTTTCCGGATGGGCACTAATCGCGATACAAAAGCAGCAGGTCCTTATAGGCATCGACTCGGCGGTCTCTCAAAAAAGGCCAGTTGCGCCGGACCGTCTGCGTTCTGGATAGATCGATTTGCGCTGTTAGCACCTCTTCGGCATCTCCACCGGCGTTGGCGAGGAATTCGCCCTGGGGGCCGACGATAAAGCTGTTGCCCCAGAAAATCAGGCCGTGATCGGTGTCGGCGCTCGTGGGTTCAAATCCGACCCGGTTTGCGCAAAGTAGCGGAAGACCGTTGGCAATGGCGTGGGACCTCTGGATGGTCGTCCAGGCGTCGAGCATGAGGGGGCGTTCAAAGTCGGGTTCGTCGATATCCCAGCCGATGGCGGTGGGATAGAGAAGCAGATCGGCACCCGAGAGGGCCATGAGCCGGGCCGCTTCCGGGAACCACTGGTCCCAGCAGACAAGCACTCCGAGGTTTCCGACCGAAGTGGCGATGGGGCGAAAACCGAGGTCGCCGGGCGTAAAATAGTACTTCTCGTAGAAGCCGGGATCGTCGGGGATGTGCATCTTGCGGTATTTGCCGGCAATGGAGCCGTCTTTTTCGAACACCACGGCCGTGTTGTGGTGCAGGCCGGGCGCACGCCGCTCGAAAATGGAGGCGACGAGAACGATTTTCAACTCCGCGGCAAGGGAGGCGAGAGCGGCGCTCGACGGTCCGGGGATCGGTTCTGCGAGATCGAAGTGGGCGGGATTTTCGGTCTGGCAGAAGTAGGGGCCAAGGTGGAGTTCCTGGAGCAAGACGAGTTCGGCCCCCCGCGAGGCGGCCTGGCGTATGGCACCACCGCTCTTTTGGAGATTTGCGGCCGGGTCTTGCGTGCAGCTCTGTTGGACGAGTCCGGCAACGAGTTTTCTCATCCCGGGACTCCTTTGGGCAACTGCATGGTGATGCAGTGCAGCGAGCCGTTCCCTGTCAAAAGCGGCAGGCAGGGGACCCCCGTGATTTTGCGGCCGGGGAAAGCCTCTGCGATGATTTCGAGGGCGGCCGCATCTTTATCTGTTCCATAAGTGGGGACGAGCACGGCGCCGTTTATGACGAGAAAGTTTGCGTAAGTTGCCGGAAGCCTTCGTCCGTCTTCATGGTAGACGGGATCGGGCCAGGGAAGTGCAAGAAGCCGGTAGGGGCCGCCCTCTTCCGTGCGAAACGAGCCGAGCTGCTCTGCCATGGCGCAGAGCGGCTCGTAATGAACGTCTGCGGGATCGTCGCATGCCGTGTAGGCGATGACGTCATCGGGACAAAACCGGGCGAGGGTATCGATGTGCGAATCGGTGTCATCGCCTTCGATACCGCCGTGCTCCAGAAAAAGAACGCGCTTTGCGCCAAACTCGCGAAAGAGAAACTCCTCGACCCCTTTTTGGGAAAGATGGGGGTTTCTGTTGGGGCTGAGCAGGCACTCGGAGGTGGTGAGGATCGTTCCCCGGCCGTCTGATTCGATGCTTCCCCCCTCCAGGATCAACCCGATCGTATCCAGGGGTGTTTTGCCAAAAGCCCCCAGGCCGGCCATCCGGCGGGTGATTTGGTTATCCAGATCGCACCGGAATTTGAGGCCCCAGCCGTTGAAGCCGAAATCGAGAAGGAGCGGCTTCTGCCCTTCCAGGACGGTAATAGGTCCAAAATCCCTGGCCCAGGTGTCGTTTGTCTCGACGGTGAAAAGCCGTATCCGGTCGAGAGGGAGCCCGGCTTCGGCGAGGCGCCCCTGCACCTCTTCCACATCGGGTACGACCAGCAGCAAAAGCTCCGAGCCGACGATTTCCCGTGCGATATCGATTGTGGCCTCTTGCACCGCCGGGAGATTTTCCCATTCGGTATTTTCGTGGGGCCAGGCCATGAGCACGCCGTCCTGCTCTTCCCACTCGGCGGGCAACCTGCGTAAGTTTTCCATGTGCGCAACATTTCCTTGTGATCTTCCCGAAAGGGATCTCCCGGGAGCGGGTGGAATTGAAACCATTTATAAAACCACAACTTCCTGTTATTATCAATAGCAGGCTAAATTTGCGTCTAATTTTTCATGGACAGGAGAGGACCTGCTTGTTAGACTTGCCCATTCCGGAGCCCGCCGTTTTCCGCAGGGGCTGAGTCTAACCTCCGGTGCAGAGCGGCTGCGGGCTTGTGGCGGGATTGGCAAGGGCTGGGCATTGATTTGCCTGTGGTTTGGTCACGAATACGAAAGTGAACTCAAAATTGGAAGAACCTACAGCCAAGGGAATTCAGAATTGGCTACGAATGTGCTTCCGGCGGCTTGCCGGTGTTGAAAACGCCGATGACGTCGAAAAAGAGATCCAGCAGTTGATAGACGAAGGGGAGCAGCGCGGACTGATCTCCGAGGATGAAGGGGAGATGATCCAGGGGATATTCTCCTTTCGCGACACGATCGCCCGGGAGATCATGGTGCCGCGCACCGATACGGTGTACGCCGAGGCCGACACCAGGCTCTCCGAAATCATCCGCACGATCATAGAGAGCGGACACTCCAGGATCCCGATCTTTCAGGACAATATCGACAACATCATCGGGACGCTCCACGCAAAGGACCTGCTCCAATTCTGGCACACCGAGGATCGGGAGATCCGGGACATGGTGCGGCCCCCCTACTTTATTCCCGAGACGAAAAAAATCAGCGAAGTCCTTAAGGATTTCCGGGACAACAAGTCGCACATGGCCATAGTGATCGACGAATATGGCGGAACGGCGGGCATACTGACTCTTGAGGACATTATCGAGGAGATAATCGGCGAGGTGATGGACGAATACGACGCGGAACAGAAACTGATCGTAGAGCACGAGGACGGTTCGATCACGGTCAACGCCCGGTGCGATGTGGAAAAACTCGAAGATTTCCTCGAAGTCGAGTTGCCGGAGGGGGACTTCGAGTCGGTTGGCGGCTTCATTATCAGCCTAATCGGCAAAGTGCCCGAAGTGAACGAAAAGGTCATCTATGAGGGAATGGAGATAGTGATCGAGGCGGCTACGAGCAGAAAGATCGACAGGGTGCGCATCCGAAAACCCGGCATGGGGCTTCCCGAAACTGCTTCGGGAAAAGAGCCGCTCTAGCCGGCCGTGGATTCCAACCACCTGTGCCTCCACAGCATATCTAAAAGCATGTACGCGATACTGCTCTCGGTCCTGAGCGGACTACTGCTTTCAGCGGGGTTTCCCAAGCCGGCCATGTTCTATCTGGCCTGGGTGGCCTTCGTGCCGCTGCTCTACGCCGTTTACGGAAAGAGCGCAAAAAAGGCCTTTGGCCTCGGCTATCTCTGCGGGCTCGTCCATTCCGTGACCTGCCTCTACTGGATCGATTACGCCATCTATCACTTCGGCGGCTTTTCCTTCGTGCTCTCGTGGCTGATTCTTTTGCTGCTTTGCGCAATCATGGCCGTATATCCCGCTCTTTTCGCTCTTGCGGCCCAAAAATTCGAATCCTTTCCCGTGCTCTATGTCTTCGGACTTCCGTTCGTGTGGGTTACGCTCGAATGGATCAGGGCGCACGCGATCACCGGATTTCCCTGGTCAAACCTTGGCTATACCCAGACCCCGCTTCTGCACCTGATCCAGGTGGCAGATATTACGGGAGTCTATGGGCTGAGCTGGCTCGTCGTTTTGGGCAGTACGGTGAGTTGCGGCTTTCTCAAAAACTACTGCAGGAAAAGCGGCATAGCCGTGCTGGCGGGTCTGCTCGTCTGCGTTCTTGCCTACGGGTTTTTTCGCACCGGGCAGATCGAGCGTCTGCAACATGGTGAGACCCCCGTAAACGTTGCCCTCGTACAGGGAAATATCGCTCAGGACATGAAGTGGGACCGCGCATCGCTGGAGAAGACGATCGCGACCTACGGGCGGCTGAGTGAGGAGGCGGCAAAAAAGGACCCTGTTCCCGATCTTATCGTATGGCCCGAATCGGCCATGCCTTTTTTTTACGGATTAAACCCGAAGCTGAGCGCCAAGGTGAACGAGATAGTGAAGGCGACGGGAAAGCCGCTGCTCTTCGGGAGCCTGGGGGCTACGAGGTCGGGGGGGAAGGTCCATTTGCTGAACCTCGCCTGTCTTCTCGACGGGAAGGCGGATTTTCTGGGCTCGTATGCCAAGCAGCACCTGGTGCCGTTCGGGGAGTACGTGCCCTGGATAAGTATTTTCCGCTTTGCGCAGAGCGCCTCGGTGGGGCCGGTGAATTTCGTCCCGGGGAAAAATCCCGGGCCGCTTGTCTGGAAGGGGCTCCCCCTCGGGATTCTGATCTGCTATGAGGACATCTTCCCCAAAATTGCACGGCAAACGGTGCGAAGAGGGGCCGAGCTTCTTGTAAACATCTCCGACGACGCCTGGTACGGAAATACGGGTGGACCCTATCAGGAGCTCGAAATCTCGCGCTGGCGCGCCATCGAGTGCCGGGTCCCGCTGGTGCGGGCCGCCAATACGGGAGTCAGTGCGGTCTTCGACGCCACGGGGCGGGAATGTGGAAATCTTGCGCTTGACAGGCGCGGTTTTCTTACGTGCAGCGTTTATCCGATGTCTTATCTTTCCGTTTATGTTAGATATGGCGATTTCTTTGCCTGGTTTTGCGTGTTCATGACCGCGTGTGTGATACTTCTCCGGCTCATGCGCTGGGCACCAGCGGAGTTGCGCTTGAGAATAGGGAATTGAGCAGAATTTATAAAAAACGGCCGACAGGTACGGCAGCAGGAGGACAGTCCGATGAATATTGATACTTCCGAACTCAGAAACTCGCTCAGGGAGCTCTCTCAAAAAATTCGAACCTTGGGAGGCTATCTTTGACATCGCAGGCAAAGAAGCCCGCACAGCCGAGCTCGAAAAGCTCATGGCCCGGCAGGACTTCTGGGAAAACCCCGAGGCCGGCCGCGATGTTTTAAAGGAACGCTCGGAGCTAAGCGAGGTCATTCTTTCGTGGCGCACCCTTGCCGGGGAGCTCGAAGACAATGAACTGCTCTTCGATATGGCCATCGAGGAAGAGGACGAAGCCAATCTCAAGGAGGTTGAGCGTAAGCTCCAGGAACTGCGGAAAAAATACCGGGAGATGGAACTCCTGCAGATGTTGAGCGATGAAAACGATGACAAGAGCGCCATCGTGAGCATCAACGCCGGGGCAGGAGGAACCGAGGCGCAGGACTGGACCCAGATGCTTCTGAGAATGTACCTGCGCTGGTGTGAAAGAAAGAACCTGAAGGTCGAAATGATCGATCTTCTGGAAGGAGAAGAGGCCGGAGTCAAAAACGTTACCTTCACGGTTTCGGGCCCCTATGCCTACGGGATGCTGAAGGCCGAATCGGGAGTGCACAGGCTGGTGAGGATCTCGCCCTTTGATGCGAGCGGCCGCAGGCACACCTCGTTTGCCGCGGTATTGGTCTTTCCCGAAATAGACGACAAGATCGAGGTTGAGGTAAAGCAATCGGATCTGCGCGTGGACACCTTCCGGGCGAGCGGCGCGGGTGGCCAGCACGTCAACAAGACCAGTTCGGCCGTTCGTCTGACACACCTGCCCACGGGCATCGTCGTGCAGTGCCAGAATGAAAAGTCCCAGCACCGCAATCGCGATATAGCGCTGAAGATTCTCAAGGCGCGGCTCTACGAGCGGGAAAAACGCGCGCAGCAGGCGAAGATGCAGGAGACGCACGACAACCTCGACGAAATCGCCTGGGGCAACCAGATCCGGTCCTATGTCCTCCAGCCCTACAGGCTGATCAAGGACCACCGCACCAATGTGGAAAAGGGCAATGTGGAAAGCGTTCTGGACGGCGAGCTCGATGACTTCATCGAGGCCTACCTGCTAAATTCCATGAATCTGCGGGAAAACGCGGCAGGGGTCTAAAGACGTAAGACGAAGAAAAAAAGAAAGGCGCCGGACAAAAAGCTCCGGCGCCATCATTCCAGGATTTATGACAGTGCTACCTGGTGGAGGGCACATTTAGCACCGATCCAGCCGGATAGCAAGAAGAATCGTATCCTACAGGCTGTAGCCCACCTCGCCGTGCAATCCCCAGTCGAGCCCGGACATTTCCTCCTCAGGCGCCCACCGGCACGCCAATCGTTTTTTCTTCTCCGGTCATCAGCTTGAATACCTCCAGCGCTATTATTTCACTGAGATGTCGGCTATCATGCCGGTATTGTAGCGGAAGCCGAGAATTCCGGCCACTGGGCCATGGCGGCCGATGCCTCGAAGTTGGTTGGCAGCAGTGACAAACCATGAAATGATTGTTAGCTGTTAGTTGACAAAATTCACCAATAATTGAGGTAGATACGATGAAGAAGCAACTTACGGCGATCATCGAGCGTGAAGGAGGAGGGTACGTGTCGCTCTGCCCTGAACTCGATATTGCCAGTCAAGGCGATACGATCGAGGAGGCTCGAAACAACTTGCGAGAAGCTGTTGAACTGTTTTTCGAAACCGCTTCTCCGGATGAAATTCAAACAAGATTACATGATGAGGTTTATGTGACTAAACTGGAGGTATCCGTTGGGTAAGCTGCGCGTCCTCTCCGGGAAACAGGTTTGCGGCATTCTGGCGCGCCATGGTTTTTCGGAAGTTCACCTGCGGGGCAGCCATATCGTGATGCAAAAGAGGAACTCAGATACGACAATTACCGTCCCGGTTCCTAATCATGACGAAGTCCGCATTGGCACCCTTCAATCGATTATCCGCCAGTCGGGCGTTCCCAGACGTGAGTTTGAATCATAAAAAGCCTGCAAGGATTGACATTAATCCACCATAAACCGTACCCAACCTTTGACGCCATCCCTTAAAACACGCCAGTGTGACGTATCTTACCTTCCAGGATATTCCTCCTGGCCGGCGGAGCCTGCCAGGAGGATGGAAGGGGCTATCGTTTTGTATCAGCTAATTTGCGGGATTTCACACCGGCAGGCTGTCTGAGAACATCTTCGGTGCTTCCTCCGGTTCTGCGGGAGCGGATTCCAGCCGCGATAGGCCCGTGGCGGCGGAAGCCGCACCTATCGAAAACCAGCTGATTCGGGGTTCCCGGTCAGCCTCCTACAGGCTGTAGCCCACCTCGCCGTGCAGTTCCATATCGAGGCCGGACATCTCCTCCTCGATGCTCACCCGCAAGCCGATCGTTTTTTCGAGGAATTGCGCGATCGCGCAGGTGGCTAAAAAACAGTAAAGTCCTACCGCAACGACCCCCAGGGCCTGCATTTTCAGCTGCCCCGGATTTCCGGCTATGAGGCCAGTCGCGCCCACCGAGGCGAAAAGCCCTGTTGCAAGCGTCCCCCATGCTCCGCCCAGACCGTGGACTCCCACAACATCCAGCGAGTCGTCGTAGTGGAACCGGAATTTCATCCGGACACCGAAAAAACAGATCGCCCCGGAGACGATTCCGATCACCATGGCGTATTGGGGGGAGATAAACCCCGAGGCCGGCGTCACCGCGCCAAGGCCTGCAACGATGCCGGAAGCAAATCCGAGCGCGCTCGGCTTTTTTGCGATCGCCCACTCCAGAATCATCCAGGCGCATGCTCCGGCGGCCGCGGCCGTCATCGTGGCGGTAAACGCCAGGGCGGCCGTCGCATTGGCCGCAAGGGCGCTTCCCGCATTGAAGCCGAACCAGCCAAACCACAGGAGACCAACGCCCAAAAGGGTCATGGTGAGGTTGTGCGGAACAAACATTTCGTGGGGGAAACCGCTTCGTTTCCCGATTATGTAGGCAACCGCCAGGGCCGAAACTCCGGCCGAAAGATGCACGACCAGGCCTCCTGCGAAATCGAGCCCCCCCGCCTTCTCAAACCATCCCCCGCCCCAGACCCAGTGGGCCAGCGGGTAGTAGACCAGAAACGACCAGAGTATGAGGAATAGGAGGTATGACTTGAAGGTCATGCGTTCGGCCACCGCACCGGAAATCAGCGCAGGCGTGATGATGGCGAACATCCCCTGGAACATGACGAAGGCGTATGTCGGGATGGTCCCATGGACCGAATGGATGGTTGTCCCGAGGAGCATAAACTGGCCCAGCCCCCCGATAAACCAGTTCCCGTCGGTAAACGAAAGCGAGTAGCCCACGATGATCCAAAGCATCCCGAGAATCCCCAGCGCAACGAAGGAGTGCATGAAAGAGCTTAGTACATTTTTGCGCTGCACCATGCCGCCGTAAAAAAGAGCAAGACCCGGTATCATCAGAAGGACGAGGGCCGCGGAAGTCAATACCCAGGCGGTGTCGGCCGGGTTTACCACCCCCGGCTGAGCAGCCATCGCGGGATGAGACCCCAGGAGAAAATACAAAAAGGGCGCAACTATCGTTGACGAGCGCAAATAGGCGGACGTCCGGGACCTGAAAGTCATGGCAAACATACCTTTCCTGTTTGATTTTGATAAGTTATCTGGAAAAAAAATAAATAAAATTTACGATAAGAGCAATCCGCATACCCGGAAGGCTTTGGAAATGCAACTCATGGATGTAAAAGACATTTTGGTCTTTATGGTCACAGAAGAGCACTCAAAAAGAAAACATTTTCGTATTTTTTACTGCCTGATCCGTTTGTAATGCGACAAATATGTGCACGCATGGGGGCAGGGAGGGTCGGCTCCAGGGTAAAATAATTAAAATTGCGATTCTTCCTCTACCATGGGGTGGAAAAAACGCCCCTGCCAAGGGGAGGCTTCGCCTCGCAACCCGGACATGAATTTTGGGAGATCCGCATAATTTTTATCGTTTTGACGATTGGTCGCTTTTCCTAAGATCCGCAAATCCTGACAAAATTGTTTCAATTATGTTCTTTCTCGCTATGTAAGTACAATTGTGTAGTGTTCGTAGAGTCGAAAATGGTTTTTCAAGATTCGCGTTCTAAAGAAAAACAACTATGATGTCAGATACATAGATGGATCATGCGCTCCTGGAGAAGGGCTTTGGCACGTGCTTTGGACTCTGTTTGGCCGTGGAATTTCGAAGCATGTGGGCCGGAAGAGACCGGTCCTTCGGTATTGGGAACGCGAACTCGATTCTATATGTTTCATCCAAGAGAAAGGCTAGAGATATGAAGAGGTTGTCGGCGATTTGTTCGCTTGCTTTGCTGTTGACCCTTGCGGGAACTGCTTCCGCCCTGGCTGCCGCGCCGGTAAAAATCGACACGGGAGACACCGCATGGCTGCTGATTTCGGCGGCCCTTGTCCTTTTGATGACCCCGGGGCTCGCCCTGTTTTACGGGGGCATGGTCCGGCGCAAAAATGTGCTGGGAACGATTATGCACAGTTTCGTCGCGATGGGCATCATATCGGTTCAGTGGGTGCTTATCGGCTACACCCTTTCGTTTGGGCCGGACGTCGGTCATTTTATCGGAAACCTGCACTGGCTGGGGCTAAACCACGTGGGACTCGCGCCCAACCCCGATTACGGCGCGACCGTGCCACACCAGGCGTACATGATTTTTCAGATGATGTTTGCGATCATCACTCCGGCGCTCATCTCCGGCGCGATCGCCGAGAGGTTCAAATTCAGCACGTACGTCGTGTTCATGGTTTTGTGGGCATTTTTGGTTTACGATCCGCTTGCCCACTGGGTATGGGGGGCTGGGGGGTGGCTAAAGGACATGGGGGCGCTCGACTTTGCCGGAGGCCTCGTGGTGCACATCAGCTCAGGGGTCTCGGCGCTTGCCTGTATCCTCGTTTTGGGAAAAAGAAAGGGCTACAGGACCGAAATCATGGCCCCGCATAACCTCACCATGACCCTGCTGGGGGCGGCGCTCCTCTGGTTTGGCTGGTTCGGGTTCAATGCGGGAAGTGCCGTGGCTTCCGGGGCGCTTGCAACTTCGGCTTTTGTGGTGACTCACATTGCGGCGGCCGCTGCGGCCCTCTCGTGGCTCTTTACCGAATGGATTCACAGGGGAAAGCCAACGGCCCTCGGCTTTGCCTCGGGGGCTGTGGCCGGGCTTGTGGCCATCACTCCGGCCTCGGGGTACATCGGTCCCATGCCGGCGCTTCTTCTGGGGCTTTTGGCCGGGGCGATCTGCTATTCGGCGGTAAATCTCAAGTCGATGTTCGGCTACGATGATGCGTTGGACGTAATCGGCGTCCATGGCGTAGGCGGGACCGTGGGAGCGCTTTTTACCGGCTTTTTCGCCTCCACGCTCATAAATCCCGGGGGGGCAAACGGCCTGTTTTACGGGCACCCGGGGCAGGTTGGCATCCAGGCTCTCTCCGTAGTGAGCGCCTGGGTCTATTCTTTTGTGGTGACCTTCATTATTCTGAAGGTGCTGGATGCCGTGATGGGCCTCAGGGTAGATGAGGAAGACGAATCGATCGGGCTCGATCTGAGCCAGCACGGTGAGGTGGGCTACACGTTCGAGTAAACGCTGGAGTTTTCGGCAAAAATTTGAAGGGCGTTTGCCGGGGGAGCATTTTCCCCCGGAAAGCGCCCAAGCGAATTTTATCGGTCCCTATTTTGCCAGAAGGGCCGAGCCCTTTCGCAGGTGAGCTCCGGAGCGCTGAAGGTCGCCATATCGCCCAGCATGACCTCAAAGCCCGTGAAATCGCTTCGCACCCAGGGAGCATAGTTGCTGCGAACCGTCAAAACGATCCGAAGCTCGAGATCGTCCGAGCCGTCTTCGAGGAAAAGCAGCCCCAGGTTGTAGCCGTTTCGGCCAAGGCTTCGGTAGAACCGTTGCGTCGCAAGAACCCCGCGTGCCAGGTCCTCCCAGTGCACATCGGAAACCTGTCGAAGGGAACAAACATCGGGCAGTATCCCCCAGATTTCAAAAAACCCCTCCGGAGCAAAAGCCGCGAGCCAGTGCCAGGCGCCCGTAGCTCCGATGTAGCGCTCGTCCGATTTCCTTTCGGAGTGGAGATAGTCGGAGAAGATACGTGAGCCGGTCTCCCGTCGATACTCGGCGGCGCGCGCCTTGAGAACTCGCTGGGAATTTGCGGGAAGGCGGTCGGCCTGGACCTGCAGATGCGGGTGGAGTAAAGACCCGCCCGCCGAGGGCAGATGATTCTGGGTGATTGCCATGAAAACCGCCGCAGGGTCGCGGGAAGCGATGCGAAGGAGGTAGTCCCGGCAGTTGAGGAAGCTGTCTACGTAAGCCTGCAGGGAGGCTGTGCCGATTTCTACGAAATGGTTGTCGTCGAAAATGCTGACCGCCGAGTAGCGCCCGTAAGGAAAAAGATTGGGAAAAAGTGTCGAAGTCCCGCGGGTCATGCGGCCTTCGGGGCAGAGCTCGGGCGAAAGCTTCGGGGTATGGGTGAAGAGCCGCTCACGGCAAAAAGGGCAGGAGTCTTTTTCCCCGGCAAAGGGCGGGGGCGCAGGCAGGCTCTCCCCGCCGGGTTCTCGCTCTTCGCCGCGGCTGAACGTAATCCGGCAGGTGCGCCCCGTAACGGGACTCACCCGAACCTCGATTGTCCTTTCGATCTCGCGGCCGTCCGGAAGAACGATCCGGGAACAAAAGCTCTCGCGCCTAAAGTCCAGCATGGGTTTCTCCTAGATTATCAATCCCTGTCGGTTCCCAGGAACGCCGCGAGGGGCGCGTGACGTTTTTGTGCGTATGCCTTGAGATAGGCCATTTCCCGCTCATAGGGTCGTATTCCCCGGGCGGCGATCCACTCCTGCTTCATCTGTTCGGGGCCCTCCACCTTGAGGAGGGCGGTTGGCGAATAGGATTCCTCGCTAGCCGGGGCGGGGAGTCCCGCGCCGTGCGAAGTCCGATGCTTTTTGTACCAGCGCATCCAGCGAGGCGTCAGGCTATGGCCGGCTGCCCCGGCCTCACGACGCAGGAGGGTATAGTCGGAACACTCTCCGGCATTGAAGGCTGCGCCCACCCGGCCGGGCAGGACACGCAAAGGGGAAAAATCGGGATGTTCGGTCCAGATCCCGGAGAACACACGGGCGTTTTGGTCCCACTGCGAAAGCGGCGGGAGCCCCAGGATGGCTTCGGTGGTCTTTAAGATGTTCACCTGGGAGAAGAGCTGTGTTTCCAGATGGCCCTTTTTCACCCAGGGCCCGATGGCCAGGGCGAAGGTGCGGTGCGCATCGATGTGATCGGCCCCCGACTGGGCGTCGTCTTCGGTAAGAAACACGACCATCTGTTTCCATTCCGGCGTGGTGGATAAGTAGTGGATGAAACGGGCGGTGGCGAGGTCGTTGTCTGCGACATAGTAGTCCGGCGTGTAATAGCAGGGAGAGCGACCGGCCGTGTGGTCGTCGGGCAGCCAGATATAGAGAAAATGAGGGAAACGGCTGCGCGGATGAGCCTTTAGCCACCGGATCGCCAGATTTGCGCGGCGGGTATCAAGAATCATGCGGTCCCAGCCCGGAAATGAGGTGGCGAGGTGCTTTTTCATCGCGGAGGATATCTCTCCGGCCTGCGAACGGGAGACGAATTCGCCGAAGTCCTCAAAAGATACGTGATGTTCCAGAAGATCGTCGAAGAGAAAAAGGCGTTGCGGATAACTGATCCAGGGGTTGGACCAGGCGCCCAGCGCGGAGAGGTTTTGGTAGATGGCATAGGGGTTGTCTATGCCGAGCGGCAGCCCGCCGGTTCCCGTGGCTTTGCCTGGAACGAGGGACTGCGTCCAGCCGGGGTTGGCGACAAGGCCGCGGCCCGAATAGTACTCCGGCCAGGTACGCTGGACAAAATCGGAATCCGACGCGGCTGTCGTCCATTGGTGCCCCTGGGCGGTCACCTCGCCGTCGGCCATGAAATTAGCGAACAGCGTGTAGCGGTCGGCCATGTGGTAGAGGTTGGGAAGTTCTCTTTCGCCGTAGAGACCGAGATGCGGATCGGCCCAGTCGCCGGCTCTGCGGTAATCGCCGAAGTCTTCATCGAAGGTTTTGTTCTCGCGGAGAATGAAGACCACATAACGGATGTGGTCGCGTAAAAACGCCGTGGCACGTCCATCTTTGTCTTGGCGGGCGGTGCGTTGGGCCGGAGAGAAGCCGTCATTTTGCAGGGCTTCCTTCGTCCACGCCGAAAGATGCGCGGGGATATCCGCCAGGTTCACTTTCTGGATCAACCCGTGCATCATGTCGCCCACCCACTGGTGTTCGATATTGGGACCGGAGCCCAAACCCTTGGCGGAAGCTATGTAGAGGGCATTGTGGGCCACTGTGAGCGCTGTGGGATACCAGCCGGTGGGGATAAGGCCCAAAAGCTTTCCCGAAGCCGGATCGAAAACCGCGACGTCGTTATTGCCGGCATTGGCCACAAAGATCATCCCGGCGGCGGTGTCGGCGGCGTGTCGCCGCGGACGGGATTGCCAAGCCGAAGCGCCGCTGCCTTTGGCGGCGGCGGGACCGTCAGGATTATAGAGTTGGCCGTGCGGATGGGCCAGGCCACCTGGCAGGCGGGCCCATCGCCCTACCGCCAGGCCGTCGGGATAACTGCCCGGGGGGGCGCCGGGGTAGGGGCTGTCGTCGAGATAGCCCACTGTTTTCAGGGAGCGGGTATCCACCCGGGCGATCCGGTCGATATTGGCCAGGGCGACGAGCACGTCGGGGCCGCCGGGAACGGCGGCAAGAGCTGTGGGATGCACTCCTGCCCGCATATTGCCCGGTCCGGTGGGCGGGCCGACCCGCACCGTGCCCAGCAGCCGCATGGTGGCGGGGTGTACAACCGCTACCGCATTGCCGCCCCAGAGGCTCACCACCAGGCGCCGGCCGCTGTCGGCAAAAGTCAGGGCAAACGGGTAGGGACCTATATTGCGATACTGTGTCCTGCCCGTGGCCAGATCGATCCGGGCAAGACTGTTGGAGAGCATTCCGGTGACGTAGAGATGGCGTCCCCGGGGGCCGACTGCGACGGCGTCCGGGTAGAAGTGGCGTGTTTTCCCGTCATGACGGCCCTGGTACCGGTAGGGGTACTGATTGCGGGGAAAGGGTTGCCAGTGCAGGGGGTAGCTGCGCAATACGCGCGGATTTCCGCCCTGCAGGGCAAGTGCCGCCACATTGTCGCTCACGCCCCCGGCAACGTAGAGGCGGTTATCCGGCCCGGCCGCCAGGCCCTGAAAGAAGCTCTGCCGGTCGAGGACAGCGCTCGGAAGTCCCGGCGCCGGCGTCTTGCCGCTTTTTTTGTAGGCGATGAAATGCGCGACCCGGCGAAGCGTCTTTCCCGAATACACGGTGACCATTTGGGTGCGCGTCGCCCCGTTATTCAGGACGGCGACACCATCTCCGAACTCCGCCACCCCGGTCACAAAGTTGGGGCTGCCGGCGACCGTTCCCACGGGAGAAACGATGCGGCCGGACGGAAGAACATGCGTGAGCCGGCCCCGGGTTGCGGCCGGCCTTGCGGAATCTCCCCGAACGATCGCACCCGATGCACCCCATGCGAGAAAGAAAGCAATAACGGCCGCGCCCTTACGCCATTTCATGGGGCCCCTCCCCCTGATAGTTTCAGCAACCAGCAACTAACAACTAGAAACTAACAACTAGCAACTATCCATCCATTTCAATCGTTTACGGGAATCACGATCTGCGGAGAGGCCGGCTCCGGAATGAGCGACTTGTCTTCGATGGGCTTTACGGCCGTCCCGATGGCAAAGAACTCGATCACATGGGGCTGCCAATTATGGGAGCCTTCGTGCAACTGCACGCCGACCACGCCGTCTGCGCCGGCCTCTGCGGCTTCCTGCTGCATGCGCTCCATCGCCAGTTCGCGCGCATCGTACATGGCCTGCGTAAACTGGGTTATCTCGACGTTTCGCCCCAGATTGCCCAAGGCCCTGAATACCCCCTGGTGAGCCACATGGTAGACGCAGGACCCCATCACCATCGCAAGCGGCCGGTGGCCGGCCCGCAGCAACATCCAGAAATCCTGTCCGGAAAGATCGGAGGTGAACGGCATTCCTTTGGGCCCCTTGAACCCGGGATGTCCCGCACTGTGGGCGATGGCTGTGCCAATGGCCATAAACTCCAGGATATTGGTGTCCCACTCCAGCCGCTTTACTTCCAGCCGCACTCCGACCACCCCATCGGCCTTCAGCACCAGGGCTTCCTGTTCCATGCGGCTCATGGCCAGTTCCCTTGCCTGGTACATGGCCTGGGAGATGACGTCGAGTTCCTGGTTCTTTGTCCAGGAGCCGTACTGGATGCCGACATGATATATGCACGACCCCACCACCAGCCCCAGGGGTTCAAAACCCGCCTCGCGAATCATCAAAAATTCGTTTACCGATAAATCGGAGGTAAAAATTCCGCCGCTGCGCCCCGTTTCGCGAAGACCCTGCAACCGTTCCAGGGCGTGCGGGGGGAGTTGTGCCAGGGCGGGATTTTGCTCCGTTGCTATCTTTTCCGTCATTAGATGATCTCCTCGTTTGTTGCCGCCACCGGGGTCATTTTCCCATCTTTTGCGCTGAAAACCGCGCGCACCCCCAGCGGCGCGTGGTGCCGCGGTTCGTGCAGCACGGCGGTGCCAAAAGCAATATGGTGCCCCAGAAACCGCTCGCGCGGGTCGTTTTCCGGAGATTCGGCATGGATCAGTTCTGAAAACTGCACCCGCGCCAGCACGCCCGTTCCCATCCGCGCTCCGTCCGAGGCCAGTTGGCTAAGGGCGGTGCGCCGGACTCCATTCATAAATTGCGACAAAAACGATAATTCCTGATTCCACCAGGTCCCGAAGCCGCCTGCGTTGCGGTACGTGTAGCACCAGTCGAAGTGGGCCCCGATCGCCAGTCCCACGGGCAAAATGCCCGACTCCAGAAGCCGCGCGAATTCGAGGGCCGAAACCGTCGCTACGACCGGCGCCTGCGCCGGAGCAAGGCCTCCGATGCGCACCGCCGTGCCGAAAACGCCGTAGTCCATCTGGTCAGCACCCGCGCCTTCCAGGCGCCTCACCTTCAGCTGCACGTCGACAACGGCGTTTGCCTCCAGCAGTGCCGCCTCCCGCTGCATCCGGTCGATGGCCGTATGCCACCCGTCGTAGTGGCCCCGTGTCCAGGAATAGCCATAGTGATACCAGCAATTGCCCGAGACCATCCCCACGGGCTCGATGCCGTGGGTCTTCTGCGCCACCAGGGCCCCCACCGACCCGGTGGAAACCCAGGGCAGTCTTCCGGCTTTCGTGTTCTCCAGCCGCTCTTTTACGAATTCGGGCACCGTTCCGTGCGCGAGCGCCGTCTCCCAGGCCTGGTCGCGCTCCCGCTGCCGGAGGCGATGTTTCTGCTCCTCCGGGTCCCGGCCCGCCCCCGAAAGCCTTCCAAATAGTGACATGTTCCACCTCAGCTCATGAGGAAATCGTGGAGCGCAGCCTGCGCGTCATCCATGCCCTCCGACAACGCGCCGAGCTCCTTATTGAGTCCTGCCAGCCACTCGGGCAAGGGCAGTTCTTCACTTTTCAGCACAACGCCGCGAACCTCGCTGCTCCGGATCGGCCGCAACCCTTTTTCGGAATTTTCCAGCACGAATCGGGTTGCCCCCAGATGAATCGAAATTTCGACCACGTGCTGCGTTTTTGCGAAAAAAAAGTCTTTCTTGCGGCGCACCTCCACCCGTCCGGGCAGGGATTGCTCCATCGTTTGGGCAAACGCCTCCAGAAATGACCTGATATCGGTTTGTGCACGCCGCAGGAAGGCGGCGTGGAGATCAAACGGGCTCACTTCTTCCATCTTTTCTCTACCCTCGAAAATCTCACTCAAGCAAATCGCCACAGTCAGTAATACATTATACATACAAATCCCTCGCCCCCGTTTTTTTTTGTCGTCAACCATCCTTTTCGCTTTAGAATACCGCGCTCCCGAGGCCCATCATGCATTCTTGCTTTCCCCGGGAATTTCGGAAAAGCAAGTCTGGTTGATCCGCGGCCGGTTGAGCAGAAAACAGCCCGGAGAAAAACCGGCGATGCCCGATTCGGGCTAAACGACTCGAGAGCCACCCGGGAGAGTTCCTCCCGGCGGGGGCGTAAAAAGGATGATTCGATGAGCTTTACATCGCAGCAGCTTGTAAGAAAGGGTGTCGTCGAGTGCAAAGGCACTCTTGCTACCGTGTTCCCGTTTCTTTGCCCGAAAAGAGAAGAAGAGTGGATTCCCGGCTGGGAATGCGAAACGATCTGGTCGAAAAGCGGCTATAACGAAGAGGGCGCCATATTCAGGACCCTAAAACCCTACGGTGTCGAACTGTACTGGCACACGCTCCGCTACGACATGGCGGCCCGCCTGGTCGATTTTCTCATAATAGCGCCTCATCTGTACCTGTTTCGTTTCACGATCGAGGTGCGCGAACCGGGTCGGGAAGTCCTGTCGCTCCTGTTCCAGCAGGTATTCACATCGGTTTCGGAAAAGGGAAACGATCTCCTTGAGCAATATCGAGCCGAGAATTACCAGGAAAAACTAAAGGTCCTCGAAGAGCATCTAAACCGACATATGGGAAGATAGCTCTTCCGAACGATCATTTTTTCAAAATCTCTAATGATATTTGCATTTCCGTTGATATTAGAGTGATGTCCAAAAATATTGCAATTTTGTCGAAAAAAGTGGTTGCATTATTTCAATTTGTAGTTACTATTGCCAAAGAGTGGTCATACTTCGTTCGATCCTCATTGGTTGGTGCGATTTCGGGTATCCCCAAGTTGCTGGACGGAAATGACAGAGAAGAAAACATATCAAATCAGGAGCAGTAAACTGTGGAAGGTCGAGTAAAGTGGTTTAATGATCAAAAGGGGTACGGCTTTATTGAAGCTGACGGTGGAAATGATGTTTTTGTTCACCACTCAGCCATTGAAGGCGCCGGGTTCAAGTCCCTGGCCGAGGGAGACCGGGTCAGCTTCGAGGTGGAAAAGGGCGCCAAGGGTCCAAGCGCCGCGAAGGTACGAAAGCTCTAAATCGGAAACCGGCAGTGTTCCTTCCGGAGGGTCCGGTAGGGATATGTATCGTTTCGAGAAATTGTCCCGGGGCCGGGGAAGCATGCTTTGGGCGCTTCCACGCGAGTGGTTTTTCTGTGCCGGAGTTTATGGCGAAAAGCCGGAAAGCGGTAGGTCATGGTGAGACGCCGTGGTGCATTCGCCTCCTTTCGAAAGCAGGCGAAAAAGGTAGAGGCTTTCCCGTCTGTTCGTGCGACTCCCGTGCAAGGGTGGAGGCCCAAGCTCGGCGAAAGGGTCCAGACGCCCAACGGCGTGGGGACTGTAGTAAAGGTCTCGGGGGAAATCTATCTGGTCGACTTGGATGATCAGATCGCCAACGTATGGGAGCGACTGCGATCGATCAAGCGTCTCGGGTAGCAACCGGCGCGCTGCCGGCTCCTGCAGGATTGCCGGAGTCGGGCGGGTGCGAGGAAACGATTGTTTCAAAGCTCCTAAGCGGGCGATATAAATCTATTACGAGAAAAGGTTCTAAAATGGCGGAAGGTCGAGTAAAGTGGTTCAATGAGAGCAAGGGATTTGGATTTATCGAAAGAGATGGCGGAAGCGATTTGTTCGTTCATTTTTCGGCCATCGAGGGAAGCGGTTTCAAGTCCCTGACTGAAGGCGACAGAGTGAGCTTTGCCGAGGAAAAAGGCCCCAAGGGTCCGCAGGCAACGCAGGTGAGAAAACTCTAGTTCGCCTCGAAAATCTCATTCTACGATGTAACAAAGAGCCGGAGTCTCTCCGGCTTTTTTTCTTTCACCGGGCGTTCAGGCCGATGCGCTGAGAGGAAAACCTGTATGAAAATGCACGTGGGCAATCTTGCCTATAACGTGACGGATGAGGAGTTGCGGAATCTTTTCGCCAGTTACGGCGAAGTGGTTTCGGCAACGATCATAAAAGATAGATCGTCCGGACAGTCGAAGGGGTTCGGATTTGTGGAAATGCCCAACAATTCGGAAGCGGATAAGGCCATGAAGGGGCTAAACGGAACCAGGCTCAAGGAGCAGTCCATCAAGCTGAGCCAGGCGAAGCCACCCTCCAAACGCCCGATGCGCGGGTTTCGGAATTAATCGCCCTCCCGTTACAACCGCTTCACCAAATCAATTGTAAGGAGTTCGCCTATGGCTCAAAGATCGAAAGCAACCTTCCAGAAGCAGGAAAAGGAAAGAGAAAAGCAGCAGAAACAAAGAGATAAGGAAGCCCGCCGTCTGGAAGCCAAAAGGGCAAAATCGGAGAGGCCCCCGCTTGACGGCGACGAAGATCCGGATATTGCGGGAATCAAGCCGGGACCCCAGCCGTTGCCGGAACAATGGAAGGATGCCGACCAGTTGAACCGAAAATAGCCACCCGTCGCATCCAATCTCGATAGCGATCGGTTTGGTCCCTTCGCCCCCGCTCAAATCAGCCCCGTGCGCAAGCGCCAAAAGGAGCCGCGTAGCGGCGAGGGGGTGTGGGGGCCGACGGCCCCCGCGCTTTTATTTAGACATCCGGTCATGAATTGCAGCACTTTTTTGCTTCTCCTCGGACCTGGGTGGTCCGGAGCTCAAGAATTTTCCGGGCGGGCCTGTTCGGATATCGAAGAGAAGTGAGGCTCCACGAATCCCAAAGGCAGTCACAAACCCAGCCAGTTCCGCATAGGCTCCGGTCCCCGGAAAGAACCGGGAGACTATTGCGTATAGGGTTGCTCCAGCCAGGGCTGCGGTAGCATAGAGTTGCCCGCATAGAATCATCGGTTGGGTGTTTGTAAGAATGTCCCGGATGACCCCGCCGCCCGTCGCCGTTATCGTCCCCATGAACACGGCAACGACGAAGGGGGCGTCAAGGCTCAAAGCCACATGACAGCCGACGACGCAAAAGGATGCCAAGCCCAGGGCATCGAGCCAGGGTAACCATTTGTCCCGTGCGATGCGCTTGGGCAGAAAGATAAAGGTTATGACGGAGGCAACCACGCACAGTATCAGTTCCGCCGGGCTTTGCGTCCACCAGACTGTCCGCCCGAGCAGGAGGTCTCGTATGGTTCCCCCTCCGATTCCCGTGACTGTGCCGATGAGAACAAATCCCACGATATCCATGTTGTAGCGGCCCGCAGTCAACGCTCCACTGACGGCAAAGACCACATCGCCGAAATACATGATGCTCAGCATAGTCCAGGTAAGGGAAGCGCCGGTCTCCGTCATGATCGATCCCGTTCCATTTTTTTTTCCTGTTTCCGGACGGAGGATAGCGCCGGTGTTGGATGCCGTTTTTACGCGGCGAGCCACGCGAGCGCCGCAAACACCAGGGCCTTTACGCCTGTTTCCAGAGTCGGATGAATGACCGGTGCAAAGGCCGGGTTGTGATTGGTCGGAAGAAAGCCGAGTTTTCCATCCTGCTTTGCCTTCGCATACGTCGCCGGGTCCTCTCCGCCGAAAAACCAGTACACTGCCGGAACGTTCCATCGGGCACCGAAGCAGCCAAAATCCTCGCTTGCCATGGTGGGCTTTGTCTCTTCGACGGAATCGGCCGGGAAGCCTTCGAGAAATGCTTTAACGACCTTCCTTGTCGCCTGGGTATCGTTTCTTACCGACGTATACCGGTGGAGCGGGGTGATTTCCGGCCGCATCAAGGCCCCGGAGGCTTCCGCCTCGGCGTTGGCGATGCGCTCAATGGCTGCCAGCACACGTTTTCGCACCTCCTCATCGAAGGTGCGCACATTCAGTTTGAGCACTGCATCGTCCGGAATGACGTTTTCCTTCATTCCCGCCTGAAGGGATCCAACCGTAACGACGGCGCAATCGGTGGGGGAGATCTCCCGGGAAACGATGGATTGGAGTCGCATCACCGTGGAGGCAGCCATCACCACAGGGTCGATGCTCGACTCGGGCATCGATCCGTGGGCGCCTCGACCGAACATGCGAATTTGAAGGCTGTCGGCCGCGGACGTGACAACCCCCTCACGCCAGTTGATCTTTCCGGACGGCAAGCACATGACATGCTGGCCGAGCACAACATCCGGTTTTGGAAATCGGCTGAGCATTCCGTCACCGAGCATCGCCTCGGCCCCTTGCGCGGTCTCCTCGCCCGGCTGAAACACCGCCATAAGAGTCCCTTTCCAGGCGGAGCGACTCCTGGCCAAAAGACGTGTTGCGCCGATCAAACAGGCAACGTGCATATCGTGCCCGCACGAGTGGGCGACGGGTACGGTCCTGCCCTCATCGTCGGTGGCCGTAACAGTGCTCGCGTACTCAAGGCCGGTCGTTTCTTTTATGGGCAGCGCATCCATGTCGGCGCGCAGCATGACGGTGGGGCCGTTTCCGTTGCGCAGGATTCCTACAACCCCGGTTTTGCCGACCCCCGTGGTTGTCTCAAAGCCCAGAGCGCTCAGATGGTTGGAGGCGATCCCGGCCGTGCGGGTTTCCTGCATCGACAGTTCCGGATGGGCATGTATGTCTTTGTAGACAGTTTCCAATTCGGGAAGATCGGCGAGCAGGTTTGCGAGGATCTCTTTCCTGTTCTTCTCCCTCATCTGCGGCCCCCTTTCATGCGATACCGTGCTCCTGTCCGGTGCCTGATTTCGGTTCGCTCACCCAGGGCCACTCATCCTCTGTGGGCAGTTGCCCGGCCAGAGAGGCGATTATCTCCTCGGCGGTGGCGAAATCGATTTGGCCCGTATCGATCGTCAGATGATAGTTTCTGGCGTCAAACCAGTCGAGGTCGGTTAGGGTCCGGATATAGCCGAGGCGATCCCGGTCCGAGCGTTCGATCATCCTGACGGCCTCATCCCCGGTTTTCACATGATAGATGCTCCTCAGCCGCTCCACCCGGAACCGCATGGGAGCGTGGATCATGACGTTTAGAAGGCGTCCTTTCCCCCGAAGCAGGTGAAAAGCGCCTCGCCCCAGAACCACGCACGGGCCCTTTGCCGCCAGTTCGGTAATCAGGCGATGCTCGGTATCCACGAGTTCTTCGTCCGATACGAGGTTGAGCGGCGGGGGCGTGTAGCCGCCGAGCGGAGCGCCATTGGCGAAGGCCTCGACCAGTTTTTCCCAAAAGGTTTGCAGGCGCCCGTCACGGTCTTCGACAATCGCCTCCTCCACCCCGAGTTCCCTGGCCGCCTGTTGTATGATCTGGCGGTCGATGAAGGCATAGCCGAGCCGGTTGGCAACCAGTCGGCCGATGTAGGAACCTCCGCTGCCCAGTTGCCGGGAAATCGTGATCATGGATGCAGTTGCCATGGGAGCACCTTGAAAATTGGAGTTCCGTGCGCTTCTTCCCGGGATTTGGTCTTCAGACTCTCCCGGGGAATTTTTCCATCACCAAAGATAATATCGCAGCTCTCTTTACATTGCAAATTCACCGCTGATCGATGCGCGGCCGGGCTAACGCAAAAAAATAGGGTCATTTTTGCATGACCATGTGCTATACCCCTTTTACCTAATCCAAAAGACAGGCCTTTGCGTGGGATCGAAAAAGAAATCCGTTCCGGAACGAATGAAAGCCACAACGAATGGCCCCGCCGCCGAAGGCAGCGGCGCCAACCGCAGCGCCGATTGGGATAGCGCCCAGGCGCTTTTTCTGCAATACCTGCGATACGAGCGGAATTTGAGCGAGGAGACCGTGCGGGCCTACGCAAGCGATTTGAGCCAGTTTGCCGAATATGCCCGAAGTGTGGCGGGCGAAGGCCTCCTCTCGCCCGATTCGATCGATCCGGGGACCATCCGGGGGTATCTGGCTTCGGTCCACAGATCGCTTGAAAAAACGAGTCGCGCCCGCAAACTATCGGCGCTTCGCTCCTTTTTTCGCTATCTCATCAGCGCGGGGCTACTGGACGATAATCCCGCCGAACTGGTCGCCCACCCCAAGATAGAGCAAAAAATGGTTTCCTTCCTGACCGTGGATGCGGTATTCCACTTTCTGGACGCGCTTTCGAGCGCGGCGCGGAAACCGGGCGCTTCATGGAGAAAGGCGCGCAACTGGGCCCTGTTCGAATCGCTCTATTCAACGGGCGTTCGCGTGAGCGAACTGGTAAAGCTTGATCGCGACGGGGTGATTTTTGACGAGGGCGTCGTGCGGGTGAGCGGAAAAGGGCGCAAGGAGCGGATCACCCCGATCGGGAAAAAAGCGCTCGATGCCGTTACCTGTTACATTTCCGCACTGGAATTTCAGTTCGGGAAAAGGAGAGCGGGGGCCACGAAGGCCCTTTTCCTCAATTCGCGGGGAGGAAGGCTTACGGTGAGGTCGGTCAACCGGATACTCAAGGCGGAACTGATCGGGTGCGGGCTGTGGCAGCATTTGAGCGCGCATGGACTGAGGCACACGTTCGCTACCCATCTTCTCAATGCGGGGGCCGATCTCAGGGCGATCCAGGAGATGCTCGGACACGAGAGCCTGTCGACGACGCAGAGGTACACCCATGTCAATATCGACCGGTTGATGAAAGTATACGATGCATCTCACCCCAGGAGCAGGAAAAAATGAGTCGGCTGTGATTATATTAAATGCGTTCAACAATTGAGACAAATTGACCGAATTTGGATAAAGCGCTATAGGACTTGAGGGAGAGAAGAAAAATGGTTGAGCCTGGTTCCAGGGTGCGCAGCACCACAGTGATAGTCATCCGTAAGGATGGCCGGGTTGTGATGGCCGGAGACGGCCAGGTGACGATGGGAGAGACCATTGTAAAGCAGCAGGCCAAAAAGATTCGCAGGCTCTACCATGACAAGATCCTGACGGGCTTTGCGGGGTCCACCGCCGATGCGTTTACGCTGTTTGAAAGACTGGAAGCCAAACTCGAACAATATAACGGAAACCTCAAACGCGCCGCGGTGGAACTGGCCAAAGACTGGCGAATGGACCGGGCGCTTCGCAGGCTGGAGGCGCTGCTTGTCGCCGCCGATGCCAAGGATGCCTTTATTCTGAGCGGCACGGGGGATGTGATCGAGCCTGACGACGGCTTTGCGGCCGTGGGGTCGGGGGCGCCCTATGCGCTCGCCGCCGCGCGCGCGCTGGACCGCCATACCAACCTGTCGGCCCGCCAGATCGCCGAGGAAGCCATGAGCATCGCCGCGTCGATCTGTATTTATACGAACAGGGAATTTGTAATCGAGGAGCTGTGATAGATGCAACAACCCCTTACACCGGCTGAAATTGTAAGCGAACTGGATAAATATATCATCGGCCAGAAAGATGCCAAGCGCATGGTCGCCATCGCATTGCGAAACAGGTGGCGACGCCAGCAGGTGCCCGAGCATTTGCGCGATGAGATAGCGCCCAAAAATATCATCATGATCGGGGCAACGGGGGTGGGTAAAACCGAGATCGCCCGCCGTCTTGCCCGTCTCGCCCAGTCTCCTTTCCTCAAAGTGGAGGCCAGCAAGTTCACCGAGGTCGGCTACGTGGGTCGGGATGTCGAGTCCATGATTCGAGACCTCACCGAACTCGGGGTGAGCCTGGTGCGAAACGAGGAGATGGAAGGGGTGAAGGTAAAAGCCGAGGAGATCGCCGAGGAAAAACTGCTCGACATCCTGCTGCCCCCCAAGCAGTCGAACACCGCCGAGGTGCGCGAGCACCCCTTTCCCGATGAGCCCACGGCATTGATCGCGGCCAAACAGGAGGCCGACCAGGCCGATTCGACCAGGGAAAAGCTAAGAAAGCTGCTCCGCAAGGGCGCCCTCGACGACCGCTACGTCGACCTCGAGGTCCCGGACCGAAACATCCCCATGATTGAAATATTCGCCGGCGCGGGCATGGAGGATATGGACTACAACCTCAGGGAAATGCTCGGCTCGATGATGCCCAAGCGGACCAAGCGCAGGAAGGTGAAAATCCCCGAAGCGCGAGAAATCCTCATCGCCGACGAATCCCAAAGACTTATCGATATGGACAGAGTGATCAAGCTGGCCATCGAGAGGGTCGAACACTCGGGGATCGTTTTCCTGGATGAAATCGATAAGATTGCCGGAAGAGAATCCGGGGGCAGGGGACCCGATGTCTCCCGGGAGGGCGTTCAGCGCGATCTACTTCCCATCGTGGAAGGTTCTACCGTAACGACCAAGTACGGAATGGTCAAAACCGACCACATCCTCTTTATCGCCTCGGGTGCGTTTCACATCGCCAAGCCCTCCGATCTCATCCCGGAGCTCCAGGGCCGTTTCCCCATTCGCGTCGAACTCACCTCGCTTTCCAAGGAGGACTTCGTGCGCATCCTGAAGGAACCTGAAAATGCCCTGATCGCCCAGTACAAGGCGTTGCTCGAAACCGAAGGTGTCGAACTCGTCTTTAGTTCCGAGGCCATCGACGAACTGGCCGAAATCGCCTATCAGGTCAATTCGAGGACTGAAAATATCGGCGCACGGAGACTGCACACGGTCATGGAAAAGCTTCTGAGCGATATCTCCTTCAACGCCCCGGACCTCAAGGGCCAGACCGTCCATGTAACCCCCGACTACGTTCGCAATATCCTGAACGAGATCATCAAGGACGAGGACTTGAGTCGATATATTCTGTAAAATTCACACGCCCCTCGCCTCGGGGTCCCAGATGAGTTTGTGCAGTTGAAGATTTAGCCGGACCGCGAGGCGGTCTTCGAGAATCCACTGGGCAAGCAGGCGGGGGGCGAGGGCGCCGAAGACCGGGGAGAAATTGATCGTGCATCCCGCATCCGGCATGGTTTCCAGGATGCGCCGCGCGAATTCGTAGTCTTCGCGGCTCCCGAGGACGAATTTCAGTTCGTCGCGCGCGCCCACCTTCGCCAGGTTTCGCAAATCGTTTCGCCCCGACATTGCGCTCGAAGGGCACTTGATATCGACGATTCTTTGGCAGCGCTCGTCGACCGCTCCTATATCCAGGCTCCCGTTGGTTTCCAGAAGCACCGCATGGCCCGCTTCGAGCAGTTTCACGATGAGCTCCGGGGTATCTGCCTGAAGAAGGGGTTCTCCTCCGGTCACCTCCACAAGATCGCACCGCAGGTTTCGGACTCGTTCGAGAATTTCGGAAATTTCGAGAAACTCCCCCTGTTCGTAGGCATAGCGCGTGTCGCAGTAGGCGCATCTCAGGTTGCACCCGGTAAGCCGTACAAAAACGCACGGCTCTCCGGCCCGGGACGACTCCCCCTGGATGCTGTGGAAAATTTCGTTTACCTGTATCGCCATCTGCCCACTATAACCCGACTCAAGCGCAAGTGCAAAGGACGTTGATGCCCTTTTCTCCGTGTCCCCGTCTGCTCGTGTGGTGGATTTTTACGCGATTGCCATTATGTTGGAGACTGGCGCGCAATATGTCGGAAACCGCCGGTTGCCGGCCGAGGAATAGACTTTCATGTTTCGAAGACTTGGGATTTTTGCCAAATGCTCCAGGATAGCCGTTTTGATTCTTTTCGCCTCTTTGGGGCTGATCCGCACGAACGCCTCGGCCTATACGGCTCAGGAACTCGCCACCATGAAAGCCTACCGGGAGGTGGCGCCCTCGGTTGTAAACATCACCACGAACCTGTGTGAGCCCGGCTATTTCTATTGTGCCGTTCCTTCGATGAAGGGGATCGGCTCCGGGGTGGTGCTGAGGCCCGATGGGCTTATCATCACCAACTACCACGTCGTCTACGGCGCGAGGGACATCGAAGTCACGGTTTCCGACCGCAGGCGGTTCAAGGCCGGAATTATCGCCTCCGACCCCGGGGACGATCTGAGCGTAATCAAGGTGGACCCGGGCAGGAAGCCGCTCAAAGCGATCCGGCTGGGAGACTCGCATGCGCTGCAAATCGGGCAGCGAGTCCTTGCTCTGGGCAATCCGTTCGGTTTGGGGGAAACCCTCACTGCCGGGGTCGTCAGCATGACCGGCCGGACCGTCAGAGACAAGGGGAACGTGTACAGGGATCTCATTCAAACCGATGCGACGATAAATCCGGGCAACTCCGGGGGGGCTCTGGTGGACCTTTCCGGAAGACTCGTGGGGATTTGCACAGCGATCGTGAGTCCTAACGGCGCGAGCATACGCATCGGGTTTGCAACGCCTGTCAGCCGCGTGAGGAAAGTGGCGCCCGGACTCATGGACCCCCGGCGGCGCAGTGCTGCCTGGATCCCTTTTGTCCTGTTGGTTTTCCTCGTGTTGCGTATGCTCAACAGCAGGCGACGCCGCGTTGTGGGGTAGGGAATGCGCTCCATTCTATTACAAGGGGAAAAGGCGCCATGCGGTACACGAAAATCCTTAGCCTCGCTCTCGCGGTTTTTTTCCTGCTTTTGTCCTCCCTGGCCCTTGCCCTCACCCGGGAAGAACAAAACAGTATAGAGCTCTACAAGCATCTTTCCCCCGGGGTGGTGAAGATCACCAGTACGGTTATGGAACACGATCTGCTCATGCAAGCGGTTCCCGCCGAAGGGACCGGGTCGGGTTCGATCATCGATCCCCGGGGCTACATTCTTACAAACAAACATGTCATCGGCGAGCGCAAGCTGGAGGTGACACTGGCCGATGGCAGAAAGTTCAGGGCAAGACTTATCGGTTCGGATTCCAACACCGATCTCGCGGTCCTAAAGATAAACGCCGGCAACGAAAAGCTTACCGTTATCCCCATGGGGGATTCGGACCATTTGCAGGTGGGCCAGAAAGCCTTATCGATCGGAGATCCGTTCGGGCTGGGCAAAAGCCTTACCGTCGGGGTGATCAGTTCGGTGGGGCGTACGATGAGGGCGGCAAACGGCGCCCTGGTCGAAGATGTCATCCAGACCGACGCTGCGATCAACCCCGGCAGTTCGGGAGGCCCCCTCATTGATTCCTCCGGAAAAATGATCGGCATCACCACGGCAATCTTCAGCCCCACGGGCGCAAGTGTTGGGATCGGCTTCGCCATACCGGTCAACCTGGCAAGACGGGTCGAAGTCGAACTGATCAAAAAGGGATACTACAGCTACCCCTATTTGGGGGCCACTCTGATGAGCCTTTTTCCCGATATCGCCGAAACGCTCAAACTTCCTGTCCGAAGAGGCGCGCTGGTAATCGCGATGGTGCACGGCGGGCCCGCTGAAAAAGCGGGCCTTCACGGCGGAAATCACAAGGAGCGGATCGGGAATGACGTTGTAATGAGCGGTGGAGATGTGATAGTGAGTGTGGACGGGGTCGAGGTGGGTGATGCCGATGCGGCTGTACGTCAAATCGACAGGCTGCATCCCGGAGACAGGGTCCGGCTGGGAATTGTCCGAAGCGACGGCGCCTCGAAGGTCCTCACCGTAACCCTTGGGGAAAGACCCCGGGAGAAAAATAAATTAGGCAGCCGTGGGTCGCTCGATCCGGACCAGACTGCCGGTACCCCCTGGAGAGTGCTGCAATGAAAGGTATGGTGAATCTACTGACGCACCGCAGTCCGCGCCCGGTGACCCTTGCAATCATGGACGGCGTCGGCTTTCGTGAGGAGGCGCTGGGCAATGCGGTGGCAAACGCCTTTACTCCCAATCTCGAATGGCTTTTGGCTAACTGCCCTTTTCGGCTGCTGCGCGCGCATGGCACAGCGGTAGGGCTTCCCTCCGATCACGATATGGGCAACTCCGAGGTGGGGCATAACGCTTTGGGCGGGGGGCGTTTCTATCCCCAGGGAGCCAGACTGGTCAATGAGGCCGTCCAAAGTGGAGCGATCTTTAGCGGCAACGCCTGGCAGCGCCTCGTCAGGTATTGCTTCGATCATGACGGCGCGATGCACTTTCTGGGGCTTCTATCAGACGGAGACGTTCACAGCCACATTAAGCACCTCGAAGCGATGCTGAGCCACCTGGCTTTCCAGGATAAGCTGCAACGGGCGCGGGTCCACATCCTGCTCGACGGCCGGGACGTAGGGGAGACTTCGGCGCTCGAATACGTCGAGAGGCTCGAAACGCTTCTCGAAAGCCTGCGGACCAAAGCCGGAGTGGATTATCGCATCGCCAGCGGCGGCGGGCGCATGAAAATCACCATGGACCGCTACGAAGCCAATTGGGGCATGGTGGAACTGGGCTGGAAGACCCATGTCGCAGCGGAAGGCAGGCGGTTTCCTTCCGCCGAAGCGGCCATAACTACCTACCGCGGGGAAGAACCCGGCATAATCGACCAGGACTTGCCCCCGTTTATAATCGCCGATGGGGCGGGAAACCCCGTGGGGCCTGTCCGGGACGGCGATGCTGTCGTCTATTTCAACTTTCGCGGCGACAGGGCCATCGAGATCAGCCGGGCCTTCGAGGAAGAAAGTTTTTCCCGCTTCACACGCGTTCCGCATCCGAAGGCTTTGTATGCCGGAATGATGGAGTACGATACCGAACTGCACATTCCCAAGCTTTTTCTGGTCGATCCTCCGCATATCGACCACACTGTCGGCGAGTATCTCTCGGCCCACAATCTGCGCGAGATGGCCATAAGCGAGACACAAAAATACGGCCATGTAACCTATTTCTGGAACGGCAACAGGTCGGGCAAGATCGACGAAAAGCTCGAAGACTATATCGAGGTGCCCTCCGACATGACTCCCTTTGAGGAGCGGCCATGGATGAAGGCGGCCGAAATTACCGATAAAACCGTGGAGGCGATCCTTGCCAAACGCTACGATCTGATCCGGCTCAACTACCCAAACGGCGATATGGTCGGCCACACGGGCGTCTACCAGGCGGCGCGGATAGCCGTAGAAACAGTGGACTTGTGCCTGGGAAGGCTTATGGCCGCCACCCGGAAGGCGGGAGGTGTTCTGATCGTTACCGCCGACCACGGCAACGCCGAGGAAATGTTTGAAATCGACTCCAAAACCGGAAAGCCCAAAGTCTACCCGAACGGAAAAATCAGGGCAAAAACCGCTCACACCACAAATCCCGTGTGGTTCATAGTCTTTGACCCAACCGGTGAGGGCTGTATCGAGTTCAACCCCGAAATCGCAACCCCGGGTCTCACAAACGTTGCCCCGACTCTCATGCAACTGCTCGGGATCGAACCCCCTGAAATCTACGATCCGCCTCTTTTGCTGTTCCGGGAAGGGTGCTGATTAGTAAGTAGTGATTAGTGGACTGGTGCCGAGAGCTTTTTCTACTCACCGCTGACCAATCACTAATCACTGGAGTCTCTTGCAAAACGTTGCGAAGGCCGGGCGAAACAGGGCTGATTCCCCCCTTTGCAAGGGGGGAAGGGGGGATTTTAATACTCTGCACCCGCTTAAGTGCGCTAAATCCCCCTCGATCCCCTTTTACAAAGGGGGAAGATAAAGAACCGTTCGTGCCTGTCCACAGGTGGTTTTGCAAGAGGCTCACTAATCTTTTGATTTTAGAATTTTTCGTGATGGACGAATTGAGAAATCTCCCGGCGACCGGGGGCCCCGGTAGGCTTCGCGGCATATCCCAGCGGAATGAGAGTGACCAGTTCGTAGCCTTCGGGCACCTCGAGTGCCTGCTTTGCTTTTTCGTGATCGAACAAACCGGCGATAACCGTTCCAAGGCCTTCGTTTTGGGCGGCCAGGCAAAGGGTCTGCGTCGCAAGCCCCAGATCGAACATGAACCAGTCTCCGAACTTGGTCGCGGACTGTCCCTTATAGAAGCCCGCCGATTGGAGTTTGCCGCACACCGCCATCACGACGGGCGCTTCCACTATGGCACGGGTTGCCGGATTGCCCTTTGACATGGTCTGCTGGAGTTTTTCCTTCATCTCCCGGTCTTTTACCAGAATAATTTCCCAACACTGGGTATTCGCCCAGGAGGGCGTCCATCGTACCGCTTCAAGCACACGGTCGAGCACTTCTTCGGGAACTTGCCTCTCTTCGTAGTTTCGAATGCTGCGGCGCTTCAGAATGACATCCGTAATATCGGCCACGATCTTCCTCCCTTTGTTTTCAGGTAAGATTCCTATCCTTAAAGCCCCTTACCTTATTGTACCGGCCTGCCTCCGTCAAGGCCTTTACGAGAGCAGGGGAGAGTTGTAATGCCGAAGGGAGGGACCTTGGGGTCCCTTCCTTTCCGGCATGCTGTGAGAGAGGTAAAATGGCGGCAAACGGGGCATCAGGCTCCGGGGAGTCCCTCAACCAAAAGAGGCTCGGCCGCCGGAGCGGCCATTTGACTCCCCTCCAGCTCAAAGGGGTTGATGACTGTAACGGGTACGGGGGAGGTTTTGACGATGTTTCCCGCCATATCCCCGAAGAGCGTTCGCTCGAAGAAGGGCAGATGATAGGCGGCTACAATCACCATATCGGCATTTTGCGAGGCGATGTAGTCCCTGATTTGCTCGACGGGCTTTCCGTGCAGCACAACCCTTCTCAGTCGGGGAACATCCTGGAAATATTTTTCGGCGAATTCTTCCAGGTCTCGTTCGGCGAGCACCCTATCGTCTCTTTCCATCAGATCGAGCGACCTGTGGGGAATGAAAAAGGTATCGTATCCCTTGAATATGTCCACCGCCACCACGAGGTGCAGTTCGGCGTCCAGACTTTCGACAACGGAACGTACCCGGGAAGCGATGCGGTGGGAGGAACCGGCGAGATCCACCGGAAAAATGACTTTCTTGGCTGACATTGCACCCTCCTGCGGGTGATCTTGGCATCGTCAAGGTCGCCCTACTGTGAATTATTAAATAACATAATCATCAAAACGCACGGCAGGAATGAAATATAGGGACTCCAACGGCAGCGCTCCCAAAAAACAAAGGCTTGTAAACTAATTCCGGACGCCGTCCGTTATTTAGGTGAAGAGTGTTTCGCGGTTGCTTTCCGAGTGCGACGAGGGCCGCGAAAAGACGTTTCCTATTACGAGGAAGTGGTTCATAATGCGTAGAGTGCAAGGGGGATAAAAATTACATACACGACAGGGTGTGTTTTCTTCAGGATGAATCTGACCGAAGATCTTGAACTGAAAGTCTCCCTCCGGGACGAGCAGATTTCCGCGCTCGTGGAGAAGGCAAGGGGAGGGGACCGGGATGCCTTTGAAAAGCTTATGGCTCTTCACCAGGACGAGATTTTTCGGCTGGTGTTTTTCCGCACACGCTCCCGGGTCGATTCCGAGGATTTGACGCAGGACATTTTCTTGTCCGCCTTCAAATACCTGCCCCAGCTCAAGGACTCGGACAGATTTCGCCCCTGGCTCTACCGAATAGCGCTCAACCGGGTGCATGATTTTCACAGGAAAAACAAGTTTCTTGCTTTTTTAGGGATGACCGAGTCCAGGGAAGATGCAGATGTGGCTGATATCGAGCCGCACCATGATCCCGGCGCGCTCGATACTGTCATCCGAAAAGAGTTTTGGTCGCACGTGAAGCGGTTATCCACGCGATTTTCACGGATGGAAAAAGAGGTGTTCTTCTTGCGGTTCGCCGACGATCTCAATTTGAGAGAAATAGCCCAAACTCTTAACCGGAGCGAAAGCGCAGTGAAGACCCATCTGTACCGCGCGATCAAAAAATTCAAAGAGGACACCACTTTGAATGACTTTTTACAGGGAGAATGGCACGGTGAAAAAAATCAGCCATCTTGACGACAACCGGATTATCGAGGCCGTAATCGATGAAAACGGCCTGGATGGAGTGTTGCGCCGTCATTTGTCCGAGTGCCCCGCCTGCCGCGCCCGAAAAGAGGAACTGCAAGGAAGGCTTGCGCAATTCGGAAAAATGTCGCGTGCCGACATTCCCGTGGACTTTAAAAAACCGAAGCTTTCCCAAAAGAGCCCGGGGTTTCTGGTAAATGCGTGGCGAAATCATCCCGCAGTGGCGTTTTGCGCCGCCCTGGCCCTGCTGGTTCTTTTCCTGAGTCCCCTGGCAATCAATAAAGACAAACTCTTTCCGAAGGCAGTCGTCTACCAGGAGATGCTCCAGGACGAGAAGTTCATGGCCGAGGTTCAAAGCCTCGAAAAAGATCCTCTGCCCAGTTTCTATGTGGATATATCGGGGGGCGGCGCCAGTCAACCGGACACACCCGCCCCGGGACCCGGCGCAAAAAACGGCCCTGTCCCCTCACCCAAGGGTGGATCGAAAAATGCGTAAGGCCTCATTTGTCATAGCGCTGGGAGCCGTTTTTCTGATCGCCTGTCCCTTCGTGTGCAGGGCGCAGCAGGCCGCGCCGGGAAAGTGGATAAACCGCACGCTCGCCAATCGGGCCGCCAGCGAGGCGAATCAAAGAGCCAGAGAGATCCCCCCCGGAAGATGGTGGCACCTGCCCTACTTTGCAACCCAATTGGATATCACGAACGCGCAGAAAGAGCAGCTCGACAGGCTCTTCGACTACAACCGGAACAGGCTGGCACAGATAAAGATGCAAATGGAGCAGGAAAGAAGTGAACTGGTGAATGCGGTCGAGGGGCAACACCTCAATGAAGCCGCTGCCGAGTACAAAATGAGGAAACTGGAAAACAGCCGGACCCTGCTGGCCTCCACTCGGTTCACCTACTCTTTGGAGGTGAGAAAATTGCTCGGCTACGATCGCTTCAAGCGTCTGAGGATGCTTTTTCGAAACTGGCACGGGTTGCAGGAGTATATCTCGGGAGGAGATGCGCGGCGAGCCGCCGCAGCCGGGGCGCCGCGCACATCCGGACAACGCCCGATTTTTCCGGCGGCCGGCGGCCGGCAATCAGGCAACTAACAACTGTTCCATCTATTTGTTTCCCATGCAGATTTCGTCTGCTCCCCGGCGCGTGTTTTCTTCGGCCTGCCGGTACTGGAGCCATTGGAGCACCTTTTCGAACTCGCCTTTCAGTTCGCGCAACGCCAGGCCTCTGTGCGAGACCGAGAGCTTCTGCCCCATGCTCATTTCCGCGAACGTTTTCCCCATCGGCGGATAAAGGAAAAGCGGGTCGTAGCCGAAACCGTTTGTTCCCCGGGGCGCATCGAGGATCTCCCCTTCGCACGAGGCCTCGTAGGTCAGGGCTGCTCCGGCGGGAACGGCCAGGGACAGAACGCAGCAAAACCGCGCCTTCCGATTTGTTTGCCCGGAAAGAGCGGCGAGAAGCTTGGTGTTATTTTCGGCATCGGTCGCTTTTGGCCCTGCGTAGCGGGCCGAATAGACGCCGGGGGCCCCGTCCAGCGCATCGACCGAGAGCCCCGAGTCGTCAGCCAGGGCCGGCAGCCCCAGGACCTTGGCCGTAAAGCTCGCCTTCTTGTAGGCGTTTTCGTCAAAGGTTTCGCCGTCTTCGACCGGCTGCGGAATCGGGCCGAAATCGTTTAAATCCTTCACCAGGATCGGAAAATCGGCGAGCATTTCCCTGATCTCCGAAGATTTTCCCCTGTTTCTCGTGGCGATTACCAGAATCTGATCGGCTACCTTGATGGACATCGGCTATTCACCTGTTTGCTCGGCAACGCGGGCGGGTCTTGCCCCGAAGAAATAGACAACCCACACGCTCACCTCATAGAGAACCAGAAGAGGGAGCGCCATTAAAAGCTGCGACACGATGTCGGGGCTTGGAGTGAGCACCGCGGCCGCAATGAAAATCAAAACGATTGCCCACTTGCGCTTGCGTCTCAAAAAGTCGGAACTGAGCACGCCGAGTTTGGCAAGAAAAAAGGCGAATACGGGAAGTTCGAACACCAGCCCGAAGCACAGCAGCATCTTTTCGGCAAATCCGAGATACTTGTCGATGCTCATCATGGGGGTGATATAAGGGGAGGTGGGGGAAGCGAAAAACTTAAAGGCTACGGGAACGACTACGAAATAGCCAAACAAAACGCCGCCAACGAAGAATAGACTGGAAGAGAATATGACCGGCAGGATGTACTTTCTTTCGCTTGCATAGAGGCCGGGAGCCACAAATCTCCATATCTCCCACAAAATGATCGGGGAGGCGAGGATCACGCCCCCGATGAAGGATACCTCCATCTCCGCCAGAAAAGCTTCGTAGGGAACCGTATAGATGAGCTTGTAGGGCTGCCCCTTGGGCAATGCCTTGACCCAGGGCAATATGAATATATCGAACACCCTGTCTTTGAAAAAATAGCACAGAACGAAGCCCACACCTATGGCGAGGCCGCAGAACAGTATCCTGCCTCGCAGCTCCTCCAGGTGCTGAAACAGGGGCATTTTATCTTCTTCATCCGACATCGGCATTCCTGTTGAAAATTGCTGAAAAAACTATAGGTCGTATAGGCCCTATAGGTCCTATAATAGGTCGTATAGGTCTTATAAGTCCTATTAAGACCTATTCCTGCTTTTCTGGTTTCTCCTGCTTTTCCGGCTTCTCCTGCTTCGCTTCGGCCAGTGCGTCTTCCAGGGCCTTTTTCGGTTCCTCATAGACCGCGGACCGGATGGCGGTCCCCTCATCCGAGGCGAGGCTGCTCAGGAGGTGTTTTTTCAGGCTCACCTCCCGCTGCGCCGAACGGAATTCTTCCCTCAGTCCGCGAACGGTATCGTCCTGGTCCATCGCGCTTTTGAGATCGTCCATCGTGCGTTTGAACTCGGCGTAGCCTTTGCCGAGCGCCCTGGCGACATCGGGCAGCTTATTGGGCCCCACCACCAGGAGAACCACGATCATGATCACCAGAAGGTGTTCGAATCCGAACATAGCTCACCTCCCACAGGTTCTCGAAACCCTGTGCAGCTTACCTGGATTCATTCGACTTTGTTTCCGCGGCCTTGGCTTCGACTTCCGGGGCAGGCTTGGGTTCTTCGGGTTTTTCATCACCGCCAAGAGCCTTTTTGAATTCGCTGATTCCTTTTCCCAGGCCGCTTCCCAACTCGGGCAATTTTTTGCCGCCCGCAACGATCATCACAATTGCCAGTAACGCCGCCCATTCCAGTCCGTCTAACATGGTTCATCCTCCAAAATTATTGTCTTGCATAGCTATGCAATCCGCTTAGCAGGAAGTTTACCCCAAAATAGGTAAATAGAACACACCCAAAACCGATCATTGACAGCCAGGCCGTTTTTTCCCCTTTCCACCCCTTGAGATTGCGCGCGTGGAGCACCGCGGCATAAATGAGCCAGGTGATAAGAGACCAGGTTTCCTTGGGGTCCCAGCTCCAGTAGGTTCCCCAGGCCGAATTGGCCCAGACCGCCCCCGTTATGATTCCCACCGAAAGCCACAGGAAACCGAAGAGCACCAACTGGTAGTTAAACCACTCGAGCTGGGAAACGCTTGGCAAAAAGGCCAGGGCGCCGTTTTGCACTTCCACCTCGTCGCCGTACTTTTTTTTCACCAGGTAGAGCGCGCTCAATCCGAAAGAGACGGCAAAAGCCGAATAGCCCAGAAAACAGGTTACCACGTGCGCAATGAGCCAGTTGCTCTTAAGGGCGGGAACGAGCGGCTGAATCTTCGAATCGACCCCCTTGGAAAAGGAGGCGTAGGCCATCGCCAGAAACGAAAAAAGCGCCGGCAAAACGCCCATGGCCCTCTGGCGGATTCGCCATTCGAACACCAGATAGATAATCATTATGGCCCAGGAGGCAAAAACGAGCGACTCGTACATATCGGCAAGCGGAATGTGCCCATAGCCCATCTTGTAGGATTCGGCCCACCGCAGTCCGATGCCCGCAGTTTGCACGAGCAGGGAAACCCAGCCGGTAATCGTGCCCGCCTTGAGCAGGGGCTGGTAGCGGAAAACCGTACCGGACAGATAGAAGAGGGTACAAAAAAAGTATAAAAAAGTAGTCAGGCTGAGCAGTAGAGAACTTGTCATCAAAGCCCCTTGTTATCGGTATTGGTCGCGCTATTTTCCATTGCGTGAAGCTCTTTTAGCCTTTTTTTAAGGATTTCGCGCAACTCCTCGAATTTTTCCTCGAAAAGCTGCGGATTGCGGCTCGCTTTGCCTGCGAAAGTAATGATGTTCTTTTTTTTCTCCGCATCGGTTTGGATGCAGACCCACAGTTTCTTATGGCTCGAATAAAAGGCCAGGCCGATGGAAAGCGTAAGGGCAATAAAACCGATCCAGACAAACCAGACCCCCGGGTCTTTTTTGACTTCGATGCCGGTAAAATAGCTCTTGGAGGCCTTGCTTACGTGCACCTGGTAGTTTCCGATCCGGTTTCCGTGAAACGACCGGTCGACCAGGATCCAGCGGGCGGAAAAATCCTTTTCCTGTCCGAGCTTCCCGTAGGCCAGTTCGATGGCCCGGCCAAACCCCATGAGGTTGTCCTGGTAGTCGGCTATGAAGAGCAGATGATGGGTGCCGGGGATGGTGACCGGTTGTTCGAAGGGCAGTTCCATGGAGATCTTTTTGCCCGAGTCGCGGTCGGTGAGTTCGATTGCCGCCTGCTTGAGAATTGTCCCATAGGTCGCCTGGTAAAAGGTGATGCCCTTGTAGATAAGGGGATGGTTAACGAGGATCGATTTTGTAAGGATTTTTCTGCCGCCTTCGAGCAGTTCGAGATCGCTTTTATACTCTTTGGGCGCACCCGTTTTGTAGAAGGAAACGGTGAATTTGTCACACCGTACGGAAAACGGAAGTTTTATGGCATGCCGGCCGTCTGTGGACATGACGGTGCTGGAAGTATCGCCCTCGGCCAGATTCATGGTCCCTTTAAATCCCAGGAAGGACCCCACGAGGGCGCCGACCAGGATTACCAGAACGCTCAGGTGGGCCACGTGGACCATGAGCCTGCTCCATCGCCCGGTTTCGCTCAAAGCGCAAAAGGCGCCGTTCGACTCTACGGACGACATGCGGCCGAAGGTTTCCCCCACAGCAGTTTCCACCACGCTGCGTGTTTTCTCAAAGGGCAGGGGTGTGGTGAGGGCGAAGCTGTGTGCGAATTTAGAGAGTTTTTTCGCATCGAAGGCCGTTTCTCGTTGTTTGAGAATCCGGATGGTTTTGGGGAGCCTGTCCAGGGTGCAGGCGACAAGGTTTGCACAAAGGAGCAGCAGCAATCCGCCGAACCACGCGGAGTGAAAAATATCGCCCAGGTGCAGCAACCCGAGCAGTGCCCCCAATGCCGGGCCGAAGCGGGATTGCAGTTGCGCTGTCGTTACGCCCTGGGGCAGCAGGGTCCCCAGAATCGAAGCCCCGGCAAGTACGAGGAAAAGAACCAACGTAAGTTTTAACGATGTGATCAGGCGGAAGACCGCGTTTCTTTCTTTGGACATCCAGTATTTACTCTCCGGAGTTTGGGAAAAATGTGAATGCTAAGAGTAACTCGCATACGAACCCGGGGCAACAGGCCTTCATGGAAATGTCGGAAGCTTTTCCAGATACGGCATGAGAAGGCGGTCGACTTTTGTAAATTCCAGTCCCTGCAACTCGGACTTGGTCGCCCACTTGACGGCGATGTGTTCCAAAAGAATCATGGAGCCGCCGCGGATTGCGCACCAGTAGGCATGCAGGTCCGCCTGCGAGCCCGGCTCGCGCAGCGAGATGGTCTTAAAGAGGCTTCGCAGCTGAATCTCCAGGCACAATTCCTCCCTGATTTCCCGCACGATAGACTCCTCCAGCGCTTCCCCCGGTTCGACCTTGCCGCCGGGAAATTCCCAGAGAAGCCCGAATTTTTTCCCGGGAGGCCGCTGCGCGACCAGCAACCTTCCCTGCGAGGTGATAAGGGCCGCAGTGATCTCAGTGCGGCCCGTCGAGGTCTCCTTCACTAAGGACTCCCGAGCGCCTTGCGCTTCTCCTGGAAAAAACCCGACGATCGACAGGCATCATTGCGATTGCACCAGTCCCCAACCAATATTACAATACATGATCTGGTCTGGATAGGACAATTGCAAATGAGCGAGGTGAAGCGCGGTGGGATCCGAATTTGACGTAGTCATACTGGGAAGTGGCCCCGCAGGGTTGCAGGCGGCGGTGCACGCGGCAAGGGCCAAGGCCTCAACGGCGGTTCTGGGCAAAGTGAGGAGTAGCGCTTTGTACAGGGCCCATGTCGAAAACTACTGCTGCCTTCTCGATACCGTCTCCGGCGAGGCCATTCTCGACGAAGGAAGGCGCCAGGCTGAAAAATTCGGAGCGGTTTTGCTCGACGAAGACGTTTTGCACATCGAGCGGCACGAGGACGGCCGGTTTGCGGTAAAGCTCGAATCGGGAGAAACCCTGCTCGTGAGGGCCGTTATTGTGGCCATGGGGGTTTCGCGAAACCGGTTGAACGTTTCGGGCGAAAAAGAGCTGCTGGGCAAGGGCGTGAGCTATTGCGTAGACTGTGACGCCAATTTTTATCGAAACCAGGTGGTCACGGTCGTAGGAAGCGGTTCGGCGGCGGCCTCAGGTGCCTTGCGGCTTCTGCTGGTCGCAAGCGAAACGCACCTGGTTTGCGATTCTTTGGAAATATCGGAAAAACTCCGCCACCAGCTCGAAAGCAGCCGAGCCAAGGTCCATGTCGGGCGAAAGGTGAGCCGCATAGTGGGAGAATCCGAAGTTCGGGCTGTTTTGTTGGACAACGGCGAAGAAATAGCGACCAGCGGGGTTTTCATCGAACTGGGGGCCAAGGGAGCCATAGAGCTGGTGACCGGGCTTGGTGTTGCGCTTGACAGCGAATCGATGCGCTTTGTCGCTGTAAATAAGAAACAGGAGACCAACGTGCCCGGCCTCTATGCCGCAGGAGATATCTGCGGTCCCCCGTGGCAGATAGCCAAGGCGGTGGGGGAGGGGTGCGTTGCGGGGCTGGAGGCGGCCTCCTATGCGCGTCGGGCCGGGAAAACGGTGGCTACAGGCTGAGAGCGCCCTCGGGGCGGAGCCAATCAGGCAGAATTCTCTATGGCCGGGAGTTTGTACTGCAATGGGAACAAGATTTAACTCCAACCTTGAAGAACTCCAGATGATCATCCTGCAGATGTCGGCGCTTGCCGAAAAGGCGCTGGAAAAATCCACCCGGGCGCTGCTGGAGAGAAACGACGACCTCGCACGGGAAGTTTTGAACGAAGACAGGGAAATCGATCTGCTCGAACTCGAAGTCGACCGCCACTGCCTGAGGCTGCTTGCTCTGGGCCAACCCATGGCGCGGGACCTGCGGTTTATCATCGGAGCTCTGCGGATAGCGGTGGAGCTCGAACGAATAGGCGACCAGGCGGTCAATATCGCCCGAAAGGCGATGTTTCTCAACAGCCGTCCTCCCCTGCCCCGCAACAGCGCCATGGAGGAGCTTGCCGATACGGCCCTGGAGATGCTGCACACCGTTATCTCCTCCTTTGTCAACCAGGATACCGAGATTGCCACCCGGGTGTGTCAGATGGACGATGTGGCCGACAAGCTCAATTACCGCATCCTGAAGGATTCTCTTGCCTACATGGCCACCGAAACGCCCGCGGTGGAAAGGTCCGTCCAGACGATTATCGTCGCCAAGGCCTTCGAACGGGCTGCCGACCAGACGACCAACATTGCCGAAAGCGTGATCTTCATGGTCAAGGGTGTCAATATCAAACATCATTGCCAGGAGGGCGACCAGGCGATGAGCATGGGCAAAGGGTGAACGAAAAAGGAAAAGGGAGATGGACGCCGAAAAAATTCGGGAATCGGTGATCGCCGGGACCTGGTACACCTCTGAGCCTGCCAGGTTGAAAGAAGAACTCGTCGGGTACCTCGACCGGGCCGATCCGCCCGCTCTCGAAGGACGGCTGGTCGGCCTGGTAGCCCCGCACGCGGGCTACATGTATTCGGGAGGTGTGGCCGCCTGGTCCTATAAGCTTCTTTCCCGAACCCTGTTCGACAGGGTCCTCATAATGGCGCCCAGCCACAGCGCCGCTTTTTCCGGTGCGAGCATCTCCTCTGCCGCCGCCGGGTATCGTACCCCTTTGGGAGTCGTGCCGCTCGACCGCGAACTGATCGAGGAGTTGGGCCAGTTTCGCGACCTCATAAAACACAACCCGCGCGCCGAAGCCGGGGAGCATTCCCTGGAAATCCAGCTGCCGTTCCTGCAGGTGGTCCTGGGCGACTTTCGACTCACACCGCTTCTTTTGGGGACCCGCGCCCCGCAGTTCTGCCTGAGGCTTGCGGAGGCAATCGCGAAAATCTGCCGCTCGAAGCGGGTATTGCTGATCGCCAGCAGCGATTTGTCTCATTACCACCCGGCCGAAACTGCCCGGCGAATGGACGGGGCGGTTTTGAAACTGCTTGAAGCCTACGATCCGGAAGGTCTTTCGGAGGAGGTGGAAAACCGGAGGAGCGAGGCCTGCGGGGCGGGCCCGGTGATCACTTTGCTCCATGCGGGTAGACATCTGGGGGCAGACCGGTGTACAGTCTTGAAATATGCCCATTCGGGCGAGGTGACCGGAGACGATTCCGGGGTTGTCGGGTATGCCGCTGCGGCGATTTGGCTTGGCCATCCGGCAGCGGCGCCAGTCGCCGGGGGGGCCGAAAATGGATGAGCACAAAACGGCTGAATCCCGAAAAGCGGGAGTGGACCTGGGGTTTAGCGCACAGGAAAAGGATATGCTGCGCGAGGTGGCGTTTCGCGCGATCCGGTGCCGCTGCCTGGGTGAGGTCATGCCGGACATCAAGGTGGATTCCCCCGCGCTCAATGAGCCCGGGGGCGCTTTTGTCTGCCTCCACAAGGGAAAGGAGCTGCGCGGGTGCATCGGGATGGTCGAGTCCTCGGCCCCTGTCTGGGAAACGGTCATGAAGATGGCTGTCGAGGCCGCCTTTGCAGATCCCCGTTTTTGTGCTCTTTCTCCCGACGAATTGGGCGAAATCGATCTGGAGATATCGGTTCTTACCCCGCTGCGGCGGATAAGCGGTCTCTCGGATATCGAGATCGGAAAACATGGCCTTTTGATTCGAAAGGGCTACAGATCCGGGCTTCTTTTGCCCCAGGTCGCCACCGAACACGGCCTGGGCGCCGAGAAATTTTTAGAGTGGACGTGCCATAAGGCCGGGCTCCCCGAGGAAGCCTGGAAAGACTCCGATGCCGAGATATACGCTTTTTCGGCCGACGTCTTCTAACGCCAGGGGTTGACCAATGGGCAGGATATTCTATCTCGCCGAGTGCAAGCGGCGGCTTGCGGCCAGAAAGGGGTTCGCCCCCTGGTGGCGCCGTTTCGGGATTCAGTTTGATGAAAACACCACGGTCCGCAGTCTGGATACCCTGGTGCTCAGGCGTCTTGCGCGTGGAAACGAGGAGTCCTCCACTGCCTTCTACGAACTGATCATGGGAATAAAGGGGCTCGGAAACGGTGCCCGGTTCGACTTTTTGGAACCCCGTTCCAAGATGTGCGTGACCGATATAACGATTTTCCTCCTCGACCTGACCCGCTTCGAGGTAATGTACCGACTCGACTGGCTGGAAGACTACCGATTCCTCAATATCGCGCTGCTCGATCTGGTCGAGGATTTTCATGATAAGTTCGTGGCCTCCCGACACAGTTCTCCCGTGCTTTCCAGCAGACATCCCCGCTACAGGGAGTATGCCGCGCAGTTTGAATTCGACCGGCAATCCTTCATCCGAAGACTCATCCCCGAGGCAGTCAAACTCTATTGCGACCCGGAAGACGACATAGGGTAGGTTGGGGTGAGCCAAAGGCGAACCCCAACAAAAATGTTGGTGAACCCACGAACCTCAACAAGGTAGGTTGGGGTGAGCCAAAGCGAACCCCAACACAAAAAATGAAAAGGGGGCGCAATGCCCAAGGAGCGGTTCCATATCTACCTGGCCGATCAACTCGCAAGGCTGTGCGAGACCCGGCCGCCGGTTCTGGCCGATCTGCCCGCCTTTTTCATTGGTGCGGTTTCCCCGGATATCTTTTACTACGATCTGCCGCATTTCTCCCTTTCGCCTGTAGGCGACTGGATTCACGGGCTTGAAATCTCCGCGATTTGTGACTGGATCTCCGACGAGTTTGAAAAAGGAAACCTGGAGGCGGGTTGCTGGGGCCTTGGCTTCGCCTGTCACTTCCTGGCCGACGCGGTCTGGCACCCGTTAATAGAGCAATTGAGCGAAGCGGGCCTGGGTCTTGCGCAAAACCTTTCCGTCCTGGATAGCCACCGACTGCTCGAGTCGGAAATCGAAGCCTTCTGGTTTGCAAAGTCTTCCGGGACGCCAATAAGCTATTCTGTTCGAGGCGATTTTTGGGGGAAGCGGGAAAGGCTTTTGGAGATCGCTTCCCATTACGCAAGCTTTCTGGAATTTGCGGGCGGTCCCCGAAGAAGAGTCTCCGAAAAGAGGATCGCAAGGTGCTTCCTGTGGCAGAACTTTCTGCTGAGGCTTTTTGCAAACAAGACCCTGGGCAGAAGGCGAGATCTACTGCTCGCGTTTCCCCCGACGCGCTCCCTGGGGGTCCTGGTCGCGCCTTCCCGCCCCATGCTTCCCGATTTGCTCGCGCGCTCCATGCCCGAGCAGCGAAACCCCTTCAGCGACTCTTTCATGAACCGGGCGCTCGAATCCGTAGCGGACGAGTTTTGCCGGATTGTCCAGGCTTGTATGGTGTCTCACGCGAAGACGCGAAGCCGCGAAGAGGGGTAGCAGAGCAGAGGGCGGGTAATTCTCCTATCTTATTTCTGGTGCTGCAGCCGCAAGGCTGCTGCGAAAAAACTGGTCAGGTCCGAAAAGAAACCATATAGTACGGAATATGACAGGAGACTTGAGATGGAATGGCATGAAGTAGTCGAGCATCCAAGCCTGAAAGACCTCCCTTTCAAGATCGAAACGGATGAATGGGGGCAAATTATGATGTCGCCGGCCGCAGACGCGCATGGCCTGTATCAGGGAGAGATCGAGGCGTGGCTTCGAAAATTGGCCAGGGATGGCAGGGTTTCTCCCCAATGTCCCATCGAGACTTCCGGGGGCATCAAGGTTGCCGATGTTGCCTGGCGAAGCGCGGCATTCCTCAAAAAACATGGGATCAATAATATTTCACTCCCCGAATCCCCGGAAATCGTGGTTGAAGTCAAATCCCGATCGAACAGCCTAAGATACATGCAGTTGAAAAGTTCGTTGTTTTTCGAAGCAGGCGCCAAAGAAGTCTGGTTCTGCGAAAAAGATGGAAATATGCGCTTTTTCAATCGCCAGGGGGAAGTGGAAAGAAGCGAAATGTTCAGGGAATTTCCGAAGCGCATAGACATCGAAGTTGCGTGAAGGCGCCGTGAAATGAGCCGCGAAGCGGCGTGGGGGTGCGGGGGCGAAACGCCCCCGCGCTTTTTAGATATTATCTTTTTGACTATCAAACTCCACTATTTTCCCTGCTTCTTCTGACTCGACCTTACGCCCGTGGCCTGCAAAACGGCTCTTACTATTCCCTCGCGGTCGATGCCCTGGGCGCGGTAGAGTTCGGCGGGTGTTCCGGAAAAGCCGTACTGCTTAACGCCCAGGCGCACGAGCCTGCAGGGCAGGCCGTTTTCGGAAAGCGTTCCGGCTACGATAGACCCCAGGCCGGTATCCGCGTGGTGGTCTTCGACGGTGACAAGGAGGCCGGTCGCTGCGGCCTTTCGGACTGCTTCGGTGTCAAGGGGCCTTACCGAAGCGCAATTGAGCACCGCTGCATGAAGGCCGTGGGCCGTGGCCAGGTCCTCGGCCGCCTTCAAGGCTTCGTGAACGGGGGCGCCGCAGGCGAGGATGGCTGCATCGGCGCCGCTTCGCAGCCAGTCGGCCTTGCCCGGAGAAAACCGGTAGTCGCCGCCGAAGGCCGGATTTCCCGATTCGTCGAGAATCGTCGGGAGTTTGGAGCGGCCCATTCCGACGAAAAAATTGCCCCGTTGCGTGGCGATGTATCGAATGACCCTGTCGGTCTGGTTGGGGTCGGCGGGCATGAAGATGGAAAAGCCAAAGAGGTTTCGCAGAAGTGCTATGTAGTCGATGCACTGATGGGTCTGGCCGTCTTCGCCGACATCGAGCCCCAGGTGCGTGCAGACGATCTTGAGGTTCGTTTCGTTGATATCGTTGAGCCTTACCTGGTTGAAGACTTCGGTCAGGCCGAACACACCGAAGGTGCTGAAAAAGACGGCGAAGCCCTCCTTGCTGAGCGCGCCCGAAGCGGTCGCCGTGTGGTGTTCCTGGATGCCGCATTCGAAGAAGGCCTTGTCGCAGACTTTATGGAAACCCTCCATTTTGACCGAGCCCTCGAGATCGCAGGTAAATCCGACGATCCGGGGGACTTTGCCGGAGTTGTTGAGCCGGGCAAGGTCTTCGAGGGCCGCGCCGTAGGCGGACCGGTTGTCGGTGGAAGTCCCGGGAGCGTAGGTGCGGGGTTCGCCTGTCTCTACGACCGGATAAGCGATGGGCCGCGAGAAGGACTTCGCCATCTTGAGGGCGGCGGTGCGCTTTTGTTTGAAAAGAGCTATCGGATTATCCAGCCCCAGTTCGTCGAGGGCCTTTGCAGCGTCGGATTCGCTCAGCACCGATCCGTGGTATTTGGCCTTGTTCTCCATGAAGGAGACGCCCTTACCCATGACGGTCCTGGCGATTATGGCCGAGGGAAGGCGCGGGTCTCCGGCTTCGTAGCGGTAGACTTTGCGAAGCGCCTGGAAAATCTGTTCGAAATCGTGGCCGTCTTCGATGTAGACCACGTTCCAGTGGGCGGCCGCATAGTCGGCTCGGATATCCTGGGGCATGACTGCGCCTGTGCTTCCGCCGATCTGGAGGTGGTTGCGGTCGATGAGGCACGCCAGGTTGTTCAGGCCGTATTTGGCGGCGAATCTGCGGGCTTCGCCGATCTGACCTTTCTGCTGCTCGCCGTCTCCCATGAGGACGAAGACCCTGTTTTTTTTCTCCCGCAGCTTCATGGAAAGAGCCATTCCCGCGCCTGCGGAAAGGCCCTGTCCCAGTACGCCCGTATTCCATTCGACCCCCGGGACGCAGGATTCCACATGACCGGCGAAAGCCGAGCCGCCGCGCCGAAACCCGGTCAGAAAATCTTCCTCCTCCAGGTAGCCGAACTCGTTTAGCACCGAGTAGACCCCGGGGCTGATGTGCCCCATGCTCACCACCAGCCGGTCACGTTCCTCCCGGCAGGGATCTTCGGGCGTGTGCGCCATGGTGCTGTAGAGCATCAGAAGAAGGTGAAGCGAGGACATCGAGCCGCCCGGATGGCCGCTGCCCGCAAGCGTGGTGCTCGCTATTATGCGGCGCATGCAGCGCAGCCACATCTCGTGGAGGGTTTTTTTCTGCTCTTCGCCAAGGGAACTCTGGTCGAATGAAATCGTAAACATCTAATTCTCCGCCTTATTTTTTTTCGCCAAGATTTTCCAGGACCGAATCGACGAGTTGGTCGACGGCCCGAACAAAGGGTGTTTCGGAGTCGCCATTGAGCACCGGAATCCCTCGGTCGCCGCCTTCGACCACACCGGGCTCGAAGGGCAGTTCGCCCAGAAATCTCACCTGCATCTTCTCGGAAGTCCTGCGGCCGCCTCCGGTTTTGAATATGGGAATGAACTCGTTGCAGTGGGGGCAAAAAAGGCCCGACATATTTTCGACAAGTCCCAGGATGTTCATCTCCACCTTGCGGCAGAAATTGATGGATTTTCTCACATCGGCAAGCGCCACTTCCTGGGGCGTGGTCACGATGAGCGCGTTGGCGTCCGGAACGAGCCGGGAGATGCTGAGCGCTTCATCCCCGGTGCCGGGCGGCGAATCGATCACCAGAAAGTCCAGATCGTCCCAGCGGCAATCGGCGATGAACTGCTGAATGACCCCGTGCTTGACGGGGCCTCGCCAGATGATCGCCGAATCGGTATCTTCGAGCATCGACTCGATCGAGACGATCTTCAGATTGGGCCTGTATTCATACGGAAGGATTTCCTGGTCGGAGGTGATGTTGAGCTTTCCGCGGAGCCCGAACATCTTGGGAATGGAGGGCCCGTGGAGGTCGATGTCCAAAAGACCCACCCGGTAGCCGTTCCTGCGGGAAAGACCCAGCGCCACGTAGCTGGCGACGCTGCTCTTGCCCACGCCCCCCTTGCCGCTCATTACCAATACCTTGTGCTTGATGCGCGAGAGCTTGCAGCTTACCAGTTCCTCTTTACTCTTCTTTTCTCCCGAACTCTTGCAGCTCGCACACGATTTTTGATCGCATTTCATATCAACCCTGCTCCTCCTGCCCGGCGCCGGCGCTTTTCGCCGTTCGGCTTCCCCCCGGGCAAATGATTTTGAATCAAAAGCCGCCAAATTAGAAGTTATCCAGATTCAAGTCAACTGCGGGTTAAGGATTCCAAAGATCAATTGTAAACTTTGCCTACAGGAAGGAGAAGCGCAATCCCCCCGCCTTTTTTACCGGTATCGTTTACTTTTCCCCGCGATGCTGATAACATGGAACAATTCTCAGATCGACGAGTTTTTTTCACTTTTCCGTTTCGGATCACCGTTTTTAGCAAGGGCTAGTCATGCAAGAGCATATATGTCTGCTGGATGCGTTTGAACGGGAGTTCAACCTGGACGAAGAGCAGAAAAGGCGCCTGCAGCATTCCTTTTTCGTCGAGCGGCTTCCGCTCGCCGATGCGTTCGAAGAGATCGCAATTACCGATGAAGGCCGCATTCTGCGGGTGATGGCCAAACATCTGGACATTCCGATGCTCGACCGCGAAGACTACCCTGAAAAGCCCGTGCTGCTCGAAGGCGTTTCGATGTTTTTCCTTCGAAAACACGCAGTTTTGCCCATACAGGTGGAAAGCGGAAGGGTGCGGGTCGTGGTGAACGATCCCATGAATCTGCCGGTGCTCAATTCGGTTTCCAATTATTTCGGCGGAATGGAGTTGGGCCTTTGCATCGGCCAGCGCGAAGAAATCCGCACGGCCATCGACCGGCTCTACGGGACTGCGGCCCGGGAAGCCGAGGAGCAGTCGATCAACACGATCGACGCGAGCGGTTTCGAAGACGACCTGGAGCACCTGCGGGGGCTTGCGCAGGAGGCGCCCATCGTGCGGCTGGTAAACGTGCTGATCTCGCGCGCGCTCGATATGCGGGCTTCGGACATACACTTCGAGCCCTTCGAGCGGGCCTTCCACGTGCGATGCCGGGTCGACGGCGTCCTGTTCGATCTGGACCAGCCGCAGAAGGCCATGCAGTCGGCGATCGTCAGCCGCTTAAAACTCATGGCCAATCTGAACATAGCCGAACGGCGCCTGCCCCAGGACGGAAAGATCAAGATACGGTTCGGAAACCGGGAAGTGGACATTCGCGTCTCCACGGTACCCACCATTTACGGGGAGAGCGTGGTCTTGAGGCTCCTCGCGCAGGAGAGCGTCGAATATGATCTTGCCAACCTCGGGATGGACAAAAAGAGCCTGGAATACCTCGCGGGGTTGATCGAGCGCCCCTACGGAATGGTGCTCGTCACCGGGCCGACGGGTTCGGGGAAGACGACGACCCTCTACGGGGTGCTAAAGAGACTCAATACGGTCACCCGAAAGATCATCACGGTCGAAGACCCCGTGGAGTACCAGATAAACGGAATCAACCAGGTGCAGATAAAGCCCCAGATAGGGCTCAACTTCGGCAACACGCTGCGCTCCCTGGTCCGCCAGGACCCCGACGTACTGCTGATAGGCGAAATCCGCGACAAGGAGACTGCCGATATAGCCATCGAGTCGGCTCTGACCGGGCATCTGGTGCTCTCGACGCTACACACGAACGATGCTCCGGGCGCCATCACGCGGCTTCGCGATATCGGCATCGAGTCTTTCCTCATGGCCGATTCTCTTCTCACCGTCATGGCCCAGCGCCTCATCCGGCTGCTCTGTCCTCACTGCAAGGAGGGCTACGAGGCCCGGGAAGAGGACAGGGGGAAAATCGGCGACATCTTGTCGGAGCTGCCCGCAAGCGTCACTCTCTACCGCAACAAGGGGTGCGAGAGGTGCGGGTATACGGGCTATAAGGGCAGACAGGGCATCTTTGAGATTTTGCCCGTAAACGAGGTGGTAAAGTCGGCCATCGTGGCGGGAAAAGACGCGGGAAATATCGCGCGGATAGCTTCCGAGTTCGGCTATCGGCCGCTCGCCTGCGACGGGTTTAGCAAGGTTATCGAAGGGGTAACGAGCCTTTCGGAAGTGCTCCGAGTGACGAGCCTGACGGTTTAGCAGATCGATCCGGGGGAAGTATGGCTACTTTTCAATACCAGGCGCGCGATGCCGGCGGGGCGACTCATCGAGGGGTGATGGAGGCGCTTTCCGAATCCGACGCCGCCAGAAAGCTCAAATCGAGCAAACTGTTTCCGGTAAGCATCAAAGCGGCAGCCCACGGCGGGAGGCGGCGAATCCCCGAAGAGCACATCATCCGGTTTTTTTTCGATCTCTCCGAGCTTCTCGTGGCGGGGGTGCCTGTCGACCGGGCGCTGAGTCTTATCAGCACCAATCAGACCCACAAGCGTTTTCAACGGGTGGTGCAGGAATTGTTTGAAGGCGTCCAGGCCGGAAACGATCTGTCGGGCGCCATGAGTCAATACCGGGACGTATTTGGGGCGCTTTCCGACCACATGATCCGGGCCGGGGAGGCGAGTGGGACGCTGGGACCGATTTTGAAACGGCTCGCCCAGTATCTCGAGCAGCGGCGCCTGTTCCGGCAGACCATGCTTTCGGCAATGATCTACCCGGTTATCCTTGTGGGCACCTCGCTGATTTCTGCGGTAATACTGCTGGTGTACGTCATACCGCGGTTTGCGCAGATTTTCCACGAACTCAATCAGCCCGTGCCCTTTGTCACGCAGGTCCTTATCGGAACGGGGCTGTGGTTGAGAGAATACGGATGGGTGATCCCGCTTCTGGCCGTCGTGGCGCTGATTGGGGGAAAGTATCTTCTGCGCAGGCCGGGGGCGCGTTCGGCATTGGACAACTTGCTTTTTCGCCTTCCTTTTTCGCGCTATCTGGTCATGTTTAGCGAAATGACCCGGTTTTGCCGAACCCTCGGAACGATGATCGAGTCGGGTGTGCCGCTTCTCCGAGCGCTCACTCTCGGCCAGGGGTTGATACTGAACAGCCGGCTGCGCGAATCGATGAACCCGCTGCACCAGGAGATAAAGGCCGGGCGGTCGATAAGCAATTTTTTCCGCTCCCATGGCGAATTTCCCGCACGCATGGCAACGATCCTTCGCATCTCCGAAGAGCAGGGCAACCTCGGCACGGGACTTCTGTCCCTTTCGGAGTACTTCGAAAAAGAGCTTCAACGGACGCTCCAAAGGATCATGGCCATGGCCGAGCCCATGGTGATCCTTTTTACCGGCGGCTTTATCGGCATCATAGTCATGAGCATGTTTTCGGCCATTTTTTCGATCAACAACATCAAGTTTTAAAAAACTGCGCCGGAGAGCCGCGGAAATTGGCGCTCCAACCGCGGGGAAACTGGAGTGAACCTGAGCATTGTGACGGGAAAAAAGCAGGAGAGGGCAGGCGGGCGTGCTCACCGCTCCCGGGTGTTCGATCCCCGCGGTTTTACCCTCGTCGAATTGCTGGTGGTCATGATCATCATCACCCTGACCATTGCCATAGCGATCCCCAGGGTAGGTTCGGGTTGGAAGCGGATCCAGGACAGCGATTTTTTGGAGCGGTTTACCGAAACCCTACAGAGGGGAAGGCTTTTGGCCATGAACACCGGCATGCCGGTCTGCTTCCGACTGAACGGGACTAATCGGGTATACGGGTGTGAAAACCCGCCCGCGCACCCCATCCCCTTAAACGTCGAAATATTCGCCAAACACCTGGAGCAGGACCCGAAGAGCGGTGACTTCCTGATAACCTTTTATCCGGACGGGAGCCTGGTGGGCGACAATCTCCAGGTGGTCTTCGACAAGGGGCGCGCATACGAGGTTCACATCAACCCCCTGTTTGGGACCGTGAGGGTCGAACGGGGCAAGTGAGAGTTGAGGGTCGAAGGTCTGAAGGTCGAAGGTCGAAAAAGTAAAGACGGGTCGAAGGGAACGGGGAAAATGAACCAGGGAATGACAAACTTCGAAGGCGGAGATCAAAGGCGGAGTGAGGCTGCAGCCGACCTTCGACTTTCGACTTTCCGACTTTTGACTTTCCAAGGCTTCACCCTCCTGGAAGTGTTGGTCGCTCTGGCTATAGGCGCCCTGCTTATCGGCTCGTCGATGGGGCTTATCTCCGAAGCGCTGCGCTACAGGACGAGCTTAAAGGAAAAGGTCTATGTGCAACCAATACTGGAGTCGGCCGCCGAAGTGATTCTGGCCGATCCGCAAAAGGCGAGCCAGGGGGTGGTGCGCCTCACCGAACTCGAGGGCTCTCCCGCCGTAGCGGTCACTGCGACCCCCGTTCCTCTGGATAATCCGACCGGGAAAATCGAGGGGACCTTGTGCCGGGTGATGCTGCACTACAAGTCCTCCGAGCTCGAGTTCAGCGTCATTGTGCCGGTGAATGAAAATGCCAGATCGGGTATGTAAAACAATGCGCTCGGGACCGGGCGGTTTCACACTCATCGAACTGATGGTGGCTACGGCGATTTCCGCGCTGGTGATCGGCATCATTTCGGTTTGTCTTTCCTTTTCGCTGCGCGTGTGGCAGAAAACGGTTCGAGCCAAACCCGACCACACGCTGCTCATGGCCGAACTGCTCCAGCGCCAGCTTTCCCAGTGCGATCCCAGGCCCATAAACTTCGAACACGGCTCTCGTCCTCTGTTTCAGGGAAAATCGGACTCGATATGCTTCATCACCTCCGATTCCGTAAAAGCGATTTCCAAAGGGGTCCCGGTGGCGGTTCGCTATACGTACGACCCGGGGTCCCGAGTGCTTTCCTATGCGGAGTTGGTGATGGACCCCTACCGTACGCAAGCCCTCGAACAATTTGCAGCCGGAGGAAGCCCTTCCGGGACCCAAGTGCGCGCCTACCGGGTCGACTTTCCCAAGTTCAGCCTGGCCTATGCGGGAAAAGAGGCCAGGGAGTTTTCCGGTTCGTGGCTTTCCACGGAGGCGCTGCCCGTTGAAATCCTGCTCAAGTGGAAGGGTGTGGACGGGGTTGCCCACTCGATGGTTTGCATGGTGAATTCCCCCTTTGCGATCGAGTCGAATTTTCTCAATGCTTCGACCCCGGGTGGTTTGAATCAATGAAAGAGCTCTCTCCTGCCGGTGCAAACCCTGAGGGACGCGGGATAGTGGAACGCGCCCTGCATCGCGTTCGCGGCGCCCCCGGCCGCAAAGGGGTGGTGTTGATAGCCGTTCTTTGGTGCTGCGCCATAGTCATGTGGGCCGGTTTTCAGTTGAGCGCCCAGACCCGTTTGCTCGGCGAGGACGAGCTGCATTCGATCGCGGAGACTCATGCGCTCTACCTTGCGATTGGAGGGTGCTACGAGGCGTTGGCGCGCATTCACCCGGGCAGGCCCCTGCAGGCCCAGTCTTTGGAGCAAAACTGGCTGCCCGACGGGAAGCCGCGCGTGGTTGTCTACCACACCGGTATTGCTGTGGTGATCATGGAGTCCGATGACCGGAAGATAAACGTCAATTCTGCCAGTGCGGACCAGCTCACTGTGGTTCTCAAAAAGGCGGGCGCAGACGCAGGGACCGCGCAGATGCTCGCCGAACGGATAACCGATTTCATTCACCCGGGGAATGCTTCTCAGCTCCAAGGCCAGCCACAGGCGAATACGAGTTCGGCAAATGGCGGGAAGTCCGACACCGGGTTTCAGGGGCCGCTCACCAGCCTCGACCAGTTGCTGCTGGTCCCCGGGATCACCCAGGAGCTCTTTTACGGCTACGCGCAGGGCGTAAAAGAGTGGGGAAGCCGGTCGGGGATTTTGGACCACATTGCGATCCCGGCGAAAAATTCCCTTTTCAGCCAATTGAGCGTTAACAGCGGCAATGCAAACGCTCAGCAGGGGCTTTCGGGACTCCAGACCCTGCAGGGCGGGCAGGAACCGGCTTTTCTGCAAAATTCCTGGGCAGCCGGGGGCACCTATCGGATACTTTCTTTCGGAAAGAGCGCCAAGGGGCCTCCGAGCGTTGGCATCCGGCTGACCATACGCCTGGGACAGGGAGGTAATACCCCCTACCGGATACTGAGCAGAAAGATATTGTAAAACTTTACAGTGCACGAGGTGAATTTATGCTGGAAAGCATAATCAGGTACCGGCCGACCGAACTCCATGCGGTCTACATCGAACCGCGCAGAATTGAGGTCTCCAGCGCCCACAGGGTCTGGAGGACCTGGGAAAGGGGAACGGTCGAACAAATTCGTGTTCCGGCGGGCGAGTCGGTTTTCGACCACCTGCAGGCCCTTAACCTCAAGCCCGGGGCGAGAAAGGGAAGCGCTCTTCTGGCTATCGTTTCGAGCTTTTTCTACTCGGTGCACAGCGAACTCTACCCGCTGTCGCTAAAAGATCAGCTTGCGAGTACCCTCGAGTTCGACTGGCAGGAAAACATATTTCAGGAACACGAGAGGACGAGGCACTTTTCCGGCCCTCCGGTCGCGCTGGAGCGGCACGTATCGGTCCCTGTGTTTACGATCCAGAGCGAAGTCTACGAAAGGCTCAACCAGGCGCTAAACGGCACGCTTTTTCACACCTTCGCGGTGACTCCGAGCGCGCTTTTGTTCAAGGCCCTGCTAACCGAGAGCGAGAATCCCGAAGACGACGGTCAAATTCTTGCCCGCACTCTCGACGAGGACATTTTGGAAGCGCACCGTTTCTATCACGGAGCGTTTTTGGATTCCACAACGATCGGGAAGTTTTCCCGCAGCCGGGACCTTTTTGGCGAAAACCTGATGGGCCTGTGCTGTGGAGAGCAAAAGCCCCGCATTCATGTCGTCTGTCTGCCCGGCGAACGCCAGTCCGCGAATAAATCCGCGGCGTCCCTGGGGCAGGGGGGGGCGGGCGTCGAGGTGCAGGAGGTCCAGGGGGCCTTTATCTCCAACTGGCTGAGCAGCCTGCTCAAGCAGGACACCATTCACACCTTCGATTCGCAGATGCTTCTAAAACCGTGGCAGGTCCCGCGTATCGTGTGGCCGCTTGCTGCTCTCGTGCTGGTTTTCGCTCTCTACGCCTCCTACCAATCCTGGTCGACCCGGCGCCTGGCTCTTACGAGCAGTCGCCTCACCACCCGGATCGAGCAGCTCCAATCGCGATGGAAGCCGATCGAAGAACTGCAGTTGCGGATCAAAAATTTCCAGCAGGACAAAAAAACCCTGGCCGAATTCAACCGCGAAGACTACAGGCTTCGCGAGCTGCTCGACCTGCTGAGCGAACGCACCCCGGAGGACACCTGGCTCGACTATTTTTCGATCAGCCAGGGGCAGCTCGTTTTGAGGGGTGAAAGCAAATCCGCTTTGAAGTATCTCACCGCCCTTTCCAAGATCGATGGGCTGACCCAGGTAAAGTTTGCTTCTCCCGTCTCCCGAGACCCGGGAAACGACCTGGAGCGGTTCAATATCCAGGTGGAACTGGATAAGAAGTTGCTGCGAAAAAGCTTCAAAACGCTTCCGGCCGAAACGGCAACCGAGGGTCTGGGGCAGAGCCCACTGCCGAAAGCCCCCCCTCCTCTTAAGGCGCTACAGCCGCCGACCGGGCAGCCAAGCTACCCAATGCCCGCAGGAGTCGGTACGGGGGAGAAGAAGGCGCTTAAGGAGAACAGGCAATGAAAGAGTTAAAATTTGACATAACCATCGGGGATATAAAAAAGCATCAGTGGTCTATCATGGCCTCGATCGTTGTCCTCCTGCTCCTGGCAGTCGCCTACCTGACTCTTGTGGCACCTGTCACGGAGCGAAAAAAGATGCTTGTCTCCAAAATGGACCATGAGCGCAAGCTCATCTCCCAGTACGAGCGGAAGCTTAGCCAGAGCAAGACGATCCGGGAAAACCTGGCAAAACATGAGGGGGCGCTCAAGAAAATGCAAAAGAAACTTTTCCGGGGGACCGATCCGTACCAACTGGCGGCTTCCCTGGGAGATGTGCTCTCCTCGAAGAGCAAACCCGATGCGCCGAAACTGGATATAAAGACATATCAGGTACTTACCAGTAAGGAACATGGCCTCTACGAAGAAGTGCTCATGAGATTCAATCTCATGACCAATATCTATGGGCTCCATTATTTTCTCACCAGGGTGAAGAATTCCGAGTTCGCAATCCAGGTAAAGGAAATAAACATACAGAAGATACAACGGGTTAAAGGACCCGACCTTATCGTTAACGTAATTCTTGCCGCGCTCATGGAAAAGGGGGGGAAATCCTGATGAAAAAGATATTTCGTTCTTCATTCGCAGATCGCTTTTTGCAAACGCGTCGGCACGTCCTGCATTTCTTGTTGCGTCATTTGTACTCGATTATGATATAGTGACAGATAATTTGTCATCACCTGTTTTACGGGCGAAGTCGCGCCCCGGAATTCTCATTACTTCATTTGTAGATAATTGTGATATAGTCGCAACTTGGGTAGTTGCAAGCAGTTCTGGTCAAGGAGGGGGGATTCATGAGGGGGCGCGAGTCTATCCTTTTAATATTGCTGGCAATTATGTGTGTTTCCTGTCAGCCTGCGATGCAAAAGCCGGTCGGAGTACCCGAATCACCCTTTGCGGAGGTGCCGGCGCCGCCGCCCGTGCCTGCACCGGCCGTTTCTGCGGGCGAACCGTCCAAAGCGGCCGCGGTCAATGAAGTAGCTTCCGAGGTGAAGAAGCACGCATTTCCTGAAAGAGTTTCCTCCAGCGTCAGACCTATCATTGCCCCCGTTCGCACCGGGCTTTTAAGCCCGCCGGAACATAGGAGTATTGGGGCCCCCGTGCCTGCTTCGAGCGGAAGGCAGCATATCGTGCTCAATTTCGACAAAGCCGATATTGCAGAAGTGACCAGCCAGATATTCAGCGACCAGCTAAAGCTCAGCTACGTTTTGGATCAGACGCTCCAGGGCAGGATCAGCATGTACATCGAGGGGGACTTCAACAATGAAGAACTCCTTCACATGATCATGAAAGCCTATGCAGAAAACGGCATCAGCATCATACCCAAAAAGGGATTTTATTTCATAACGCTTTCCAGGCAGGCGGGGGGGGCGGGCATTCCGGTCGCCAACGAGCGATTGCTTGAGCAAAATGGCAGCGGGCCGATAATAGTGATCTACCGGCTTCGCTATATTGATGCGAAGCAGGCAAGCGAACTCATCGCTCCATTTGTTACGCCGGGCAGCAGGGTGACGATCGACCCGGTCACCAACAGCGTCGTATTCGTCGACAATGTCACCAATGCCCGTACTCTCATCGGTCTTCTGAAGACAGTGGATATAAATGTTCTCAAGGAAGTGAGCATGGAGGTGCTGCCTCTTCACTCGCTTTCTCCCAAGGATGCGGTTGCGGGGATGAAAACGCTCATGGGCCAGCTTGGCAAATTCAAGCAAAGCGCGATCGCGAGCAGCCTAGCCCTGATACCGCTCGAAAATTTCGGGGGAGTTCTGATAATGGCGCGAACCCCGGAGTTGTTGCAAACGGCAAAGCAATGGCTCCAGGCGATGGATGCGCAGGGACTGGGAAACCAGGAACAAATCCACGTCTATTTCGTCCAAAACGGCATGGCGAGCGATATTGCCCAGATCCTGGGCGAGGTGCTGGGGATCAGCAGCGGGACCCAGGCTCAGGGACAGAAGATCGTGCCCTCGGGCACCTCGACCCAAAATGCCTTCGGGAGCAGCGGGTTTGGCGGCACCGGAAGCAGCCCCTTTGGCGGGGGAGCCGGCGGCAGTATGGGTGGCGCTCTGGGGTCGAGCTCTACCGGCACGTCCAAATCCGGCACGACTGCGCCAACGATCGGGGCGACCGCCAAGGGAAAGCCGCCCGGCTTTTCCGGCGAGGTGAGGATAATTGCTGACAATGTCAATAACGCGATAGTCATCCAGGCAAACCCGGCGGATTATACGAGGCTGATGGGGACGATAAAGAAACTCGACATCGTCCCGCGCGCGGTGATGATCGAGGTGATGATAGCCGAAGTGCAACTCACCAAGCAGTTCCAGTTCGGGCTGCAGTATTACTTCCAGACCCACCCGGCGACCAATACCGGTCTTGGCGTCTCCTTCGGCGGTCTTTCCAATCAGGCGACCACCAGCGGCACCACCACAACGACGACCGCCTCGGGCGCATTTCCCATAAACCTTGGCGCGGTGGCAGGCTCCGGGATAGCCCTGGACTGGGTGGCCAACGCTCAGAACCTCGCGGTACTCTTGAGCGCTCTATCGTCCAAGACCAAGGTTTCGGTTCTTTCCACCCCCACTCTGCTTGCAACCGACAACCAGGAAGCCACCCTTACGGTGGGCGGCGAGCAGCCCGTGCCGACCGGTTCGGTTACGGGCTACACGACCGGCTCTTCGGTTATCAGCACGATCGATTACGCCCAAACCGGCGTCATCCTGGACTTGACTCCCCACATAAACGCCGGAGGGCTCATACGGATCGATCTCGATGCGACGGTTCGCCGCGTCAATCCAACTTCGGTGACGGTAGGCAACGGCAATATCGCCCCAACCTTCACCGAAAGGCACATAAGATCTTCCATCCTGGCCGAAAACGGTCACACGGTGGTGATCGGAGGAATCATCGATTCGGCGGGAAGCAAGGGGAAGAGCGGAATTCCCTGGCTCGAAAACATCCCGTTGCTCTCGCCGCTGTTTGCAGCCGACACTTCCAACCTGGACCGCACCGAACTTCTGATTGCCATTACCCCTCACGAAGTGGAACGATCAGGCGGCCAGGCACCCACGGAGCTGCTCGAAAAATTGAGAAGATTGCGAAATGAAGTAGGATATTAAAAACGTCGGTGAATGGGTGAATCGGAAAAAGCGTAGGTGAATGGGTGAGTCGGTGAATAGGTGAATCGGAAAAGAACGGGTGAAGGGGAAAAGACTCGGTTCATGGAGGTCAGCTATTTCCCGCTGTTGTGTCGATCACGGTGGTTCGCGTCTACACGGCTTCTCTTCGCCTGGATAAGTTTGGTGAGACGGCAGCTCGCTGCATCTGATTCTTCAAACTAAAATCGCGGGAAATCTTTCCGATGGAAGTCGCTCCATAGATATCGACAGCCAGCGCCTTGGCTTCCTGCCAAACCCTCAGTTCCTTGAAGCTCTGGTATCCCACCCCAGTCCCCCTCGCATTCCCCTGCGTTTTTTCCCATTCACCGATTCACCTATTCACCGACTCACCCATTCACCTACGCTTTTTCCGATTCACCCATTCACCGATTCACCCGCTCTTATTCTTTTTACCAATTCAAAAAGGGTCCTTACGCCGAAACCGGTTGCGCCCTTGGGGGTAAAGCCCGTGTCTTTATCCGTCCAGGCGGTGCCGGCGATGTCCAGGTGGACCCAGGAGATCTGGTCGGGTACGAACTGTTTGAGAAACATCCCCGCGCAAATGGCCCCTGCGGGACGGCCGGCGACGTTTTTCATATCGGCCACCTCGCTTTTGAGACCCTCGAAGTAGAAGTCAAAAAGAGGCAGGGGCCAGAACCTTTCCCCGACCGAGGCGGCGATCTTCCGGATGGCGTCGGGGAGGGTCTCGGGGGTGCCCATGACGGCTGCGACGTCTCTACCCAGGGCGATGATGCTGGAACCGGTAAGTGTGGCGATATCCACCATGAGCGCCGGTTTGAAGCGCTCGGCCGCGTAGGCCAGCGCATCGCACAAAATGAGCCTGCCTTCGGCGTCGGTGCTGATGACCTCGACGGTCCGGCCCGAATAGGAGCGAAGGACGTCTCCGGGTTTATACGCCTTGCCGCCGGGCATATTTTCGGTGCAGGGCAGAATGCCGACCACTCTCCTGGATAGACCGGCCAAACCGATGGCTTCGAAGGCGCCCAGAACGGCGGCGGCTCCCGCCATGTCCTGCTTCATGTCCTCCATCTTCTCCGCGGGTTTTAGAGAAATGCCGCCGCTGTCGAAGGTGATCCCCTTGCCGATAAAGACGAGGGGGGCGTCGTTTTGGGTCCCGGCCGGGGCATGTTCGAGGACGATAAAGCGTGCCGGCTCGGAGCTTCCGGAGGCGACTGCGGCGAAGGCGCCCATGCCCATGGACCTGGCAGCGTCGATATCGAATATTTCGATGGAGAAGCCGAACCTTGCGGCGAGTTCGGATGCGGCTTGAGCCAGGAAGGGAGGCGTCACGCGGTTGGCGGGAGAAATGGTGAGGTCGCGCGCCAGTTCGATTCCGGCTACTTCGCACTGCGCAAGCGCTGCGGTTTGGCGAAGGGAAGTTTCTGGGGGCTTTTCGCAAAGAAGCGTTAACGATTCGGGGCACCCCGGAACGGTCGTGTTTTTGGTCTTTAATTCATTGAACTGATGGAGCCCTGCCATGGCGCCGACCAGGGTCTCGCGCAAGAGTACCTCGAGCGCGGGCGGCGTGTTCGGGGCCGCACAGGGGAAGCCCTCGAGCGCTTCCAGGGCAATCGCGGGTCGCAGAATCCCGAGTTCGAAACACTTTCTGAGAGCAAACGCCGAAGCATTTCTCAACCTTTCGGTTTCGAATCGGTCGACGGGGCCAAGGCCCGCCAGAATGATCCGGGGCGCCGGTCCGACTCCTCCGGGCGCATAGAGTACGACCAGCTCCGAGGGCTTGCCCTTGAAATCGCTAAGAGCCGGCGAATCGGCGAGCCACTTCCCGGAGTTTTTGAGGAATTTCCCCAACGCGGGAAGGGGTTCGCCGGGCTTTTCGAAGGAGAAGAAAACGAGGGCATCGGCTTGCCACTCGGGAGCAGGGGCGGTTTTCCATTCGATTTGCATGAGAGTCCTCGAATTGATAAAATCTTACTCTATTACAATAATATTGGAGAAAGCCGTTGACAAAAGAAAAGCATGGGTGAATAGGTAGTGTCAAGCGGGAAACCGAAATCGGGTATAAACTTCTACAATACACTACTAGCATTTATGGGAGAAGGATAAATGGCACAACGAGTGATCAATTTCAATCCGGGACCGTCGGCGCTGCCTCTTTCGGTTTTGGAGCAGGCAAAGGCCGAGTTGCTGGATTTTCAGGGGACAGGGATGTCCGTATTGGAGACGAGCCACCGATCCAAGAATTTCGAAGCCGTCCTGGACAGCGCCATCCAGCGGACCCGGCGCTTGCTGGGGCTCGATGAAAGCTACCATGTGCTGTTCCTCCAGGGGGGCGCAAGCATGCAATTCGCCATGGTCCCGATGAACCTTGCCGCCGGAAAACCCGTCGATTACGTCGATACCGGCACATGGTCGACCAAGGCGATCAAGGAAGCTCGCATCTGCGGAAAAGAGACGCGGGTGGTGGCAAGCTCCGAAGATCAGCAGTTTACCTACATTCCCGAAAACGTGTCGGTCAACTCCGATGCGGCCTATCTGCACATCACCTCCAACAACACTATCCGGGGCACTCAGTGGAGGAGCTTTCCCGAGGCGGGGGCGGTCCCCCTCGTATGCGATATGTCTTCGGACATCTTCAGCCGCAGGTTCGATGCGCGCCCCTTCGGCCTGATTTATGCCGGAGCGCAGAAAAATGCAGGCCCCGCGGGCGTGACGATGGTAATCATCCGGGAAGACATGCTGCAACGGGTCCCCAAAGAGCTTCCGACGATGCTCAAATACTCCATCTACGCCGACAACCGGTCGCTTTACAACACCCCTCCGTGCTTTTCGATCTACATCTGCGAACTGGTGCTCAAGTGGATCGAAGAAACCGTCGGGGGGCTGGACCGGATGGAGAAGATTAACGAGGAAAAGGCCGCGATTCTCTACGATTATATCGATTCCCAGGACTTCTACAGGGGAACGGCAAGGCGCGATTCCCGCTCCCGTATGAATGTCACTTTTCTGTTGCCCGAAGCCGGACTGGAGAAGGACTTCCTCGCAGGCGCAGCCGAAGCCGGCCTCGTCGGACTGAAAGGCCACCGCTCTGTCGGGGGCCTGAGAGCCTCGATCTACAATGCGACCACCCTGGAAGGGGTAAAGGCCCTTGTCGAGTACATGAAGCATTTCGCAAAACGCTAGCGGCGTGTCGCCGCAACCGGATAGCCAGGCCGAGAGCGCCGCTGCCTTTGGCGGCGGCGGGGCCATTCGGATGATTTCGAACCTAAGTCCCCCTTTGCAGAAGGGGGGCTTGGGGGGATTTTGCAAATAAGTCGGCTGTATACCCCCTTGAAATCCCTCCTCCGCCTCTTTGTGAACTATTTAACATTTCGTAGCGCTTTAGCTCGTGCGGCGCCGTGAAAAGAAGGGAGCTTTCGATCCCTTTATTGACCCGTTATTCGACGAATGTTACAAGAAAGTGACAAATCTCTCCCGGAGTTACATCCGGAAACACTGGAAGGGCGTACATCGGGGCAGGGGGGGGGCCGCGCCCCGTGATAACAGGCCGCTTGAGCCGCCTGTGAGGTAAGGGTGTATCGTCACTATGGCACTGGAGTTTCAGGAGGAAAGATGAGTACGGGTACGGAAAAGCAAACATGTGAGAATCTGTCGAGAAGAAATCTCCTCAAAGGGGCGGTCCTGGGGGTGGCAGGAACGGCGGCCGTGGCTTCGGGGGGATGGGCTCTTTCCGAGGCGCAGGCGAAGAGCTGCCCCGCTCTGAAGTGGCCCTGGCCTTATGAAAAGCTCGATCCGGCAAAGACTGCCGAAATCGCTCACAGCGAATACTACCGGCTCGAATGCGGCGCATCGCTCATTTACAGCGTTTTCAGTCAGCTTGCGGAAAAAATCGGGGACCCCTATGCCTCGTTTCCCGTCGAAGCCTTTGGATTTCTGGGGGCGGGGATCGATACCTGGGGGACCATCTGCGGCGCCAATGCGGGGGAAAATATCGTAACAAACCTGATAATCGGCCCCAAGACCAACGGGGTGGAGCTGGGCAGATTGATGGGCAGCGAGATCATGCAGTGGTATTGCGACACGGCCCTGCCCGACTATGTCCCCAAGGTCTCCAAGGTAAAGGCGGAAATCCCCAAAACCGTCAGCAACTCTCCGCTTTGCCACGTTTCGGTGGGCGTGTGGATGGCTGCCGCAAAGAAACCGCTGGGCAGTCCGGAGAGGAAAGAAAGATGCGCGCGCCTTACCGCGAGCGTCGCCTACAAGACGGTGGAACTGCTGAATGCCTGGAAGGACGGAAAATACGTGACCAAAGGGGTTTTCCCCGCGAAACTCTATCATATAGATGCACAGGGCAATTGCGACCAGTGCCACGGTACGAACGTTCCTTCGCCGCCGATGGCCGAAAAGACGGTAAAGTCGTAAAGTGAGAAATCCATTGTGAAAGACGAGCGGATGAAACGTAATCGGTGCTTTCCTACCCATGCACTCGGAAGGTACGATGCCGTCAAATCCGCTTGTCCGGCCTACCGTTCTGTTAGAGAATTCTTTCAACGAGCAAGTGATGCCGGCTCATCGAATCTCAGGCTCAGATGGATCTCTTCGTCCACAACGGTCCTGACCTTGTACGGCAGGGACCTGAAGAGCTTCACCATGCGTCCGTTTTCTATGGATGTAACGGCAAAAAGGCCCATGATTCCATTTTCTTTGGCAGCCTCGGCCAGTTTTGCGAGCAGTATTCTTCCAAGTCCTTTTCCCTGCCACTCCCTGCTTATGGAAAATGCCACTTCCGCCAGGTTCTTCGCCTCTTCCAGGTGATAGTCGCCAATTCCCACGATCTTTTCGAAGCCGACCTCTCCAACCACCGCCACTACGGAAAAGCTTGTAACGTAGTCCGTTAAGGACATGCCTTCTATTTGGGTCTGCGGAAAGTTTCTCCTGGAGCCGAAAAATCTAGAAACCACATCCTGGCTTTCAAGATTATAGAAGTGCTCCTGGATCAGCCTCTCATCCACCGGTTTGGAGGGCCTTATTGTGACCGGCCAACCATGCAGATGCATGGTTTCCACCAACTTTACGGGATAGACTCCGTGGATGGAGTCTTTCAGGGTGCGTTCGGGACCGAGCAGCCCCATTTTCCTGGCCTCATGGAAGAGTTCTTCGCGAAAGGCCGGATGGGATATGCTGATCAGGGCGAGAGCCCTCTCCTGATAGCTCTTTCCGAAAAGGTTTACCGTTCCGTACTCCGTCACAACGTATTGAACTTCTCCTCTCGGAATTACTACGGCACAGTCGCCAAGCGTGGGCACGATCCGGCTCTGCTTGCCGTCCGACGTGGTCGAAGTCAACATCAGGATCGATTTACCCCCTTCGCAAAGAGAGGCTCCCTTTACGAAATCGAGCATGCCCGTCAGACCCGAATAGTGATTGTGGATGAGCGCATCGGCAGCCACCTGGCCAGTCAAATCCAGGGCCATGGCCACGTTCAGGCAAGCCATCCTGTTGTGGCGGGCGATTATGCGTGGATCGTTCACATAATCCGAGGCATGAAATTCCACCGACGGATTGTAGTGCAGGAATTCATAGAGTTGGCGGGACCCGATGGCGGTGCTTGCGACCAGTTTTCCTTCGTTGAATCCTTTCTTGCGATTGGTAATCACTCCCCTGGAGACCAGGTGCATCATGTCGTCTGTCAGAAACTGCGAGTGGACGCCCAGGTCGTTTTTGTCGGCCAGGGCCAGCAAGGTTGCATGTGGGGACGTGCCGAGACTGATTTGAATCGTAGACCCATCGTCAACAAGACTTGCGACGTGGCGCCCGATGATATCGGCTCTGGCTGACTCAGGAAAAGGATCTATGGTGAGAATGTCCTCGTCGTGCTCAACGATGACATCCACATCGTTTACATGTATGAAACTCTGGCCCAGCACCCAGGGCATCTCCGAGTTGACCTGGGCAATGACTATATCGGCGGCAAGAGCGGCCGACAGTGTGACGTCCACTGAAACCCCCATGCTCATCCATCCGAAATCATCTGGCGGGGTGACCTGAATTAAAGCCACGTGCAAAGGCAGCCTTCTGCTTTTGAACAGATGGGGCACTTGGGAGAGGTTTATCGGAGTGAGAAAACGCATGTTCTTGGCCAGGTTTTTCGACTTCGCGGAGCCGAGATAAAATGACCGGATGTTCATGTTCTGACTTAGCGTTTTGTCTGCTACCGAAGTGAGAGGCGTGCTCTCGAGGGAGAGAATACGGACTATTTCAAGGTCTGAAAAGAAGGCCGCCGCATCGTATAATCCTCGCACAAGGCGTTGCGGTTCGCCGCACAAAGACCCGACGTAAATTCTTTGACCCGATTTTATTAGGCTTATTGCCTTTTCGACAGTGTGGATCTTTTCAGCATAGTCGTCAGCCCAGTAACTCGTTTTTACCATGGCCAAACCCTCCTGAGAGAATCCTGGCAGGCAGTTTCCCACAGGGCAGTTGGTCTGTCCACAGGGAAAGTGACATTCTATAAGGGAAGATGTGACCCGGCTGGAGAAAGCGGTTGGAATCGTCAGCGATCTGCATGAATTCCACCGGTCAATTCCCGAGATTCGGGGCCGAGACGTTGTGGTGACTATCGCATGGGAATCGCACTCTGTTTAAGAGATGTCCTCCGTACCTATCCGTTCGTTTGTTCGAATAGGGGGACATGAATCCGGCGATGAGATACCCGTGTGCTCCATGAATTTCGACGCCGTCAAATCCGGCCCTTTTCGCCCGCAAAGCGCAGTCGCCGAACTTTGCCGTTAATTCTTCGATCTTCTCCGTGGTAAGTTCGTCGGGCAGTTCCTGCATTGCCGGGCATGAAATGGGGAACGGCGCAAAAGGCGTGCACCCCGTAACGAGATGGCTTGTCTGTCTTCCTCAGTGATATATCTGGGCAAATATCTTTGTCTCGTATTGGTGAACCCTTTCCGTCAGCTCAGAATGACTCGCAATCTGAGTGTCCTCCCACAGTCCGGCCACATAGGAAAAACCCTTGCCACTGGGATCGACGGCGTAATCCTCCGTGACGATGAGTCCCCATCCCCCCTTTGTTTTGGCTTCGTGATAGGCAATGTATCGCTGTGTTGCGGTTCCGTCCTGGTTGCAGTAATCGGTCACCATCGGGCTTACGACCAATCTGTTGGAGACCTCGATCTTTCCGATCTTCAAGGGAGGAAAAAGATGCTTTAGCATGCCTGCATTCCTCCTGGGTTCAAGTCGGGTGGGTTCAGGAAACCTCGGTCAGCGGTCCGACAAATTTCGGACCGTGCCCGTCACGGCACAGTACAGAAGTTCCGCAGCCTGGTTGATCTCTTGGAGTTTGTCGGTTTCTGTTCGCGGTTCGAGGATCAACCAGCGCAGGGCCATATGGCTGAAAGTACCCAAAAACATGTTCCGAAATACCGTTATAGAATTTGGTATTTTTGAATGATATTTACAAATCGGGAAGGCTTTGTATAGCGGTCTTTCGTTTCTTCTCCTCCCGCGGCCGAAAGAACTGTTGCGTCGTGAGGTGAGAAATCCATTGTGAAAGACGAGCGGATGAAACATAATCGGAGCTTTCCTACCCATACACTCGGAAGGCACGATGCCGTCACGTCCGCTTGTCTGGCTTACTGTCTTTTTTATGCTCGGGATATCGGCCGACCAACTTGCGGGCGGCGCCCTCCGGCTCCCGCCCGTCTGCCTGCCTCTTTCCGCAACGGCTCTCATCGCCTGTATGGCCGTCCTGCTCGCACGGGCAGGAGCAAAAAGTAAGGAGTCAAAAACAGGGTCCGGCGAGCATCGGCTGGGCCATCTATCGGCGTTTGTCGCCTCTGCCATGTTGTTTTTTCTCTTCGGCGTGTGGGCCTTCAAAGCGGCTGCCCCGCGATTTCCCCAAGCCCTTCAGCCCTACCTCGACGGGCGCCCGGGATGCTTTCTGGCCGAAGTCTCCGGTGCCCCCGACTACTATCCCGACCGCATCAGGGTAGAGCTCCATCTCCTTTGCGCCATGACCCGCGACGGCCAAACGCCGCTGGATGGAGGGATACTGTTGAGTATGCCGGCAAATGAGGCGGAAGCCTCCGGGGACTTCTTGCTTCCGGGCGACCGGGTGCTCTTTCGGGCTGTTTTGAAAAAGTTCCACAACTTCAACAATCCGGGCGGCTTCGATTACACCCGCTACCGGGCCGAAGAAGGGCTCTACGGACATTGCTTTCTAAAAAATCAACGGCTGCTGATAAAGATCGCACCGAGTGCCACACTGTCTCCGGGGGCAATATTCAATGCGATACGGGGCCGCATCGAGCTTTT
>JBMFWU010000003.1:0-9042 GCA_049964955.1 Syntrophobacteraceae bacterium | reverse complement strand
CCGACTCTCGCCTGGCCCGTTGCGCGCGCCGCAAATTCCCTGCTCGGGGTTTGCCTGTACGTCATCAAGTTGTTTGCAGGTTTTTCCTGGAGCTTTTTTTGGACCGGCAGCTTTTCTCCTGCATGGCTCATACTGATTTACGCCTCTTTGGGGCTGCTTTTCGCCCCTTTTTCCCGAAAGGTCAAAACCTTCGGACTTGCTGCAGCCGTTCTGATTGCTTCTTTGGTCATAGCGGTCAACAGCAGCGCGGTCCGGTTGTTCCAGGCGAGCGCGCCGGCTCTGCTCCGGATTGACGTGATCGATGTGGGACAGGGTTCTTCGGCCCTCATAAGATTTCCTTCCGGAAAGACCATGCTCGTGGACGGCGGAGGGTTTCCCGAGGGCGCCTATGATATCGGCAGCCAGGTTCTCGCCCCGTTTCTGTGGTATGAGGGCGTCCGGAGGCTCGACTACGTGGCCCTTTCTCATTATCACCCGGACCACGCGCTCGGGCTGTGCTTCATCTTGCGAAATTTCGATGTGGGCGCCTTCTGGACGAGCGATATATCCGGAAATGACAGGGAACCAACCCAAACCCGCCACCTGCTCGAAAAAATAGCTGTGAGGCGAAAGATCGCCGTTCGCACCTTTCCAGCCCTGTTTCAGGAGGTGCGAATCGGTCCGGCCACGGTGCGGCTCCTACACCCGACCGCCGATTTTCTCGCTCATGCCTCCCGAAAGGACCTGAACGACCTTTCACTCGTCTTCGACATATCCTTTGGCAAGACCAGGGTGATCCTGCCGGGAGACATCGACGCAACAATCGAACAATCGATCGTGCCGCGCCTCGAAGGAAACATGCGGACGCTTCTTGTGGCTGCCCATCACGGCAGCCGCAGATCGAGCTGCGGACCATTTCTCGACGCCCTGCACCCGGTTGCCGTCGTCTTTAGCTGCGGCTTCGACAACCTGTTCCACTTCCCCGCGCCCGTCGTGCTCAAACGCTGCGCAAAACGGAATATCCCTACATACAGAACTGATATGAATGGAGCGGTGCCTGCGGTATCAAATGGGCGCACGTGGACGGTGAGCAGTGGGCGGTGAAGAGCGAAATATCATGGGCAGCCATAGTTCATCTGCGTGCGACCGCATGGCCACTGGTTTTCGCACTGCTCATTCGCCGAGTAGCGAGGAAGTACAAGGTCGTCTCAACTCTTATCGACGTATCGATAATGTCCTTGGGTACGGCAAAAAATGGACTGGTCACCAGGGACGCAGGCTTGGGGTGGCGTTTGTATGCTTTGAGGACTTGGCAACAGTCGCCGCAGCTTAAACATATAAAAAGAGAGTCTTTCGAATTTGCGGGCTGGAGGACAAGGCCTGCATCATCAGCACTCTTGAGAATATCGAGCGAGCTGCATTATCAATTCCCACAGCCCAACCCAGGATTACTTTTGCCGAGCGAGTTCTTTGAGCGCTCCCCGGGCCTCCTCCCCGGTCTGGAACATGTATGGGACTATATCTCTTCTTGCCAGTTCGTCACCCAGTTTCAAGCGAAGAAAGGTGCTGCTGGTGTAGCGGGTCACCTCTGAGTAGTACCGCATGACATACCTGACCATGTCGGCGTATTCGTCGACCAGGTCGGGCGCGATGTTGAAGTTGTTGTAGTTGACTATTGTATTGACCTTCCTGTCGAGCGGCGCCAGAATTTTCTCTATTGCATTCGAGATGCTGTGAATGTCCGAGGAACTCTTCAGGTAGTAGTTTTCGAAATCGACAAAGAAGATGTTCTCTTCGGCGTCGTAGGTCAATCGATCGTCTATGGAATGGCTCAACATTTCATCTCTTAGCCCCATTGGGTCTTTTCTGAATATCCTCAGATCCATCGGCTTGGGAGGGGCTTTTATCACCGGTTTGAAAGCCATCTGCGAAAAGATGTCTTTTTCGATGTCGATGCCGGGCGCTATTTCGATAAGTTCCAATCCCTCGGCGCACAGCGAAAAGACGCATCGTTCGGTTACGTAAAGCACCGGTTGATTCAGCTTCACCGCCCGGGGCCCGCTGAACGTTATCTGATTCACCTTGTCGACGAATTTGATTTCCCTGCCTTCCTGGACTACTCGGAGCCTGCCGTCTTCGACCGCAACCTGGAGCCCGCCGGCCGTCAGCGTGCCCACGAAGATAAGCTCTTTGCAGTTCTGGCTGATGTTTATGAACCCCCCGGGACCAACGAAACGCGGCCCGAATTTGCTTACGTTCACATTGCCCTGCCTATCCACTTCGGCCGCGCCCAGAAAAGCGGCATCCAGTCCGCCACCGTCATAGAAATCGAACATGTATGGTTGATCGATCAGACAGTCCATGTTGGTGCCCGTGCCGAAATTATAGCCGTTGTTGGGCATCCCCCCGATCACGCCGGGTTCTGCAGTGAGGGTAACATAACGGATCACTTTTTCTTCGTTTGCAACTTGGGCCACCCCTTCCGGCATTCCAATTCCCAGATTCACGATGGTGTGTGGCTTCAGTTCGAAGGCGGCTCTCCTGGCGATGATCTTTCGTGCCCCCATCTCCATTGGAGCGATCGATCCCATAGGGATTTTCGTCTCACAGCTATACGACGGATTGTAGCGCTCGGCAAAGGTTTGCCAGTGGTTTTCCGGCTTGGCCACAACCACGAAATCTACCAGGATGCCTGGAATTTTTACCTCGCGGGCGTTCAGACTTCCCCGTTCGGCCATTCTTTCCACCTGCACCATCACTATCCCGCCGGAGTTTTTGGCCGCCATGGCCATGGCAAGATTCTCCAGGGTCAGAGCTTCTCTTTCCATCGTGATGTTGCCGTCAGGGTCTGCGGTCGTTCCCCTGAGAATGGCCACATTCACAGGGAAGGTTTTGTAGAGAAGATATTCCTTCCCACTCAGCGTTATAAGTTCGATCAGGTCCTCCCCCCGGGTCCTGGTGAGTTCGTTCAGCTTGCCGCTCTCCCCCCTGGGGTCGATGAAAGTACCAAGGCCCACACTCGATATTGTGCCCGGCTTTCCCGCCGCGATATCGCGAAAAAGGTGCGTAACGATACCTTGCGGGAAATTATAGGCAAAGATTTTGTTGGCGCTTATGAGTTTCTGGATCTTCGGCGCCAGCCCGATATGGCCACCTATGACCGTTCCCACGAGCCCTTCATGTCCGAGGTGATTGAGGCCCCTGTCTTTTCCATCGCCCTGACCGGCCGCATAAACAATGCGCAGGTTGCGCGGATTGCCCGTTTTTAGGAACCGGTCCTCGATCTCAACGGCGATCTCCTCGGGAAATCCGGCGCCGAGGAAACCTTCCGTACCTATGGTATCTCCATCACGAATAATGCCTACCGCCTCGGCCGCCGAAACGAATTTGCCCTTTTTCTTCTTCAGGGCCTTGGCGGGGGAGAGCATCGGCCGGGAAATTCCTTTTGCAGGAACTGATTCCACCATTTTCAGACTCCTTAATCGAGCATGCCTATCGCCCTGGAAATGCAGACTCTGAAAGAGGCTTGGCTATCCGGAGAAAAGGCTTAACGGACGACTCAGACGAAGATATCTTTTCGCCGGAGAGAAAGAGCAATTCCGGTGCCACTTGTATGGAGTGGCTCCCGGGGCTGTTTTACGATGCTTGTGAACCGCTGGCGCCGCGCAATGTAGCGAAACGGGTACATTGGGCAATAGCTGAACGGACAGAAGGTTCAAGCATTCGCCTGCCTTGAGGAGTGGTGCGGGGTATGTAGCTGGTTTGGTACATGTACCTTGTTTATATACGAATCCCGTGCCGCTTCATTTTCTCATAGAGCTTCACACGATGTATTTGCAGAATGGAGGCGGCCTTGGTCTTGTTGCCTCCGGCAGCCGCGAGGGCCACCATGATGGTCTCGCGTTCCGCCTCCGCCTTGGCGCGGGCAAGAGTGCTCAACGGAGCGCCCGCATGCAGCTTCGAGACCGAACGAAGGAGGTATTCCGGGGCATATTCGGGCAAAAGTGTTTCTCCCCGGCTCATCGCGGCGATCCGTTCGAGCACGTTTTGCAGTTCGCGTACGTTTCCGGGCCAGCTATGGGCCTTGAGCACTTCCAGAAGTCCGGGTGAAATCGTCCTTTTTGGCTCCCCCGTGTCGCTCGAGAGCCTGGCCAGAAAATTATCGGCTATGGATTCTATATCTTCGCGCCTTTCCATAAGGGGCGGTATTCGGATCGGAATCACGTTAATGCGGTAGTAGAGGTCCGCTCGGAAGCTTCCGTCCTTTACGAGATCTTCGAGCGCTTTCCCGGTAGCGGCAATGATCCGGATATCAACCGGGCGGGTCACGGTGCCGCCGACTCGTTCGATCTCGCGTTCCTGCAGGACCCGCAGGAGTTTGACCTGCATAGCGAGCGGCATATCGCCGATCTCATCGAGAAAGAGCGTACCCCCTTGGGCAAGTTCAAACTTTCCGGGCTTGCCGCCTCGTTTGGCACCTGTAAAGGCACCCTCCTCGTAGCCGAAAAGCTCGGATTCGAGAAGCTCGGCGGGAACGGCCGCGCAGTTGAGCTTGATGAAGGGGCCGCTGCGACGCTGACTTGCAGCGTGAATGGCGTGCGCAAAGAGTTCCTTGCCCGTTCCGGTCTCCCCGAAGACGAGCACCGTCGAATCGGTGCGGCTGGCCCTGAGCGCTTCAAGTTTGGCGGCGCTGATCGCCTGTCCGGAGCCAACTATACTGGCCAGTGTATAGCGGGCTCCACGCAGCTGAGTCAGCTCTTTTTCATAATATTTCACTTTCGATTCAAGCACTTCGAGCTTGGATACGAGTTCGTAGAGCTGCTCAACGTCCTTAAAAATGACACGTCCATAGGCGCCCACCGTCCGGTCCGAGTCCATCAACGGGATTCTGTTCACTATCAGCTTCCGGCCTTTGATGTGCTGCTTTTCACCCATTTCGGCCACGCCGGTCTTGGCCACGATATGCATGCGGGTGTTCTGGATGATTTCGGTCACATGCCTCCCCACGGCCAGGGAGACGGTTGTCCCGTTGAACTCGGCGTAATCCTCGCTCATCATGGTGATTATGCCGTTTTTGTCAACGACCACCATCCATTCTCCAGCCCCGGCAAGGATCTCCTCTAGGGTGCGCACTATGGTCCTGGTCGAATCGAGCTCCCGCGAGATTTTCTCCATCTCCGTGATATCCTGGAAAATGGATACCGCGCCGACTAGTATTCCCCTGTGCATGATCGGGGAGCGGTTGGTAAGCACGGTGCGTCGGCCCATTACCTGGGGGCGACCAATTTCAGGCTGGCGGGTTTTGAGCACATTCACCAGACCGGCGTTAGGCAGTACGGTAAGAAGGTGTTTGCCAATGGCCTCCTGTTTGGATACACCCATGAGTCGGACGGCAGCCTCATTGAAGAGGGTAATTATTCCATCGAGGTCGATCGAGATGATTCCTACTGTTAGAGAATCGAGAATCGGCTGAAGCAAGGGCATATCGCAGCCAAATCCATCATTGAGTTCCATCGCAATATCCTGATTGTCTACAGCACTTCGGGCGGGTTCGGCACCTCATGTCTTGAACGGGCCCCCGGGGTGCCTCATTCTTGTGTTCGCCCGACGACAAGGCGGGTGGCCATCTCGTCACGGCGGATCGGTCTTCATCTGTTGGTTACAGCCCGGAAAAAACGTTATTATACTGAAATCTACTTTCTCTGCCAGGCAAATTCTTGGAGTATACCTATGCAGGTAAAACAGCACAGCTAATCGAGCCTGTCTTTTCGGAATCCTTCTCCGCAACTTGATCCCGGGAATCGATACGCAAGGCAAGTCGAAAAATCCCCTACGCCCCTTTCCGTCTTCGCCGTTCCGGCAGCCGGAAAACACGCATTTCTTTTCCTTGGATATTTATTCTCCGCCGAGAATGACTATCTTATTGTATGATATCGGCAATATGGAACAAGAGGAGGGCCGGAAATGATCCGCCAAAATATTGTAACCTCAGCATTGGTAGGGATGCTGACAGTGTTGCTGGCAGCCCCTTTAGGAGTGTTCGCGCAACCGCCCGTGCAGGGGGGGCCGCAGGGCTTCAGCAGGGCACAGCTTGATCAGATGCTCGCTCCAATCGCCCTGTATCCGGATTCGCTTCTTGCTCAGGTCCTATTGGCGTCGACATATCCTTCCGAGGTAGTACAGGCGAACCGGTGGGTACGGGCGCACAGGGGCTGGAGCCAGGCGCGCATCAATGCGGCGTTGGACAGGAAAGACTGGGATTTGAGCGTAAAAGCGCTGGTTCCTTTTCCCAAAGTGCTTGCGATGATGGACAACCACCTGGGTTGGACGACCAGATTGGGCGAGGCCTTCCTCTCCCAGCAAGGCGAGGTGATGGCGCAGGTGCAGGTATTGCGGAACAAAGCCTACGCCGACGGCAATCTCAGGACGACTCCGCAGCAGCGGGTGGTCGTATCCAATGGTGACGTCGAGATCCTGCCTGAAAATCCCACGGTTGTGTATGTTCCCTATTACAACCCGTATGATGTCTACGGGCCGTGGTGGTGGCCGGGGTATCCTCCGTATGCTTTCTATCCCTACGCGGGACCCTATATCAGTTACGGCCTGTTCGGATTCGGGGCGGCCATCGTTGTCGGACCCGACTGGGACTGGGGGTGGGGACATTGGAACTGGCATCACAGGCATCTCTATGTCAATGCCGATCGAAGATTCAATCCCAATGGCTTTCACCGGGGATTTAACCGCGGGACGATGAGAACGGAAAACTTCCATAATTTCGCAAGACACCAGGTGGCGGGCCTGGGAAGAGTGCCCGGAGCGTTTCGCCCCGGTGTTCACCCTGGTGGCCGGCCTGGTTTTGTTAACAGACCTTCGGCGGGCGCGGTGAGAAGGGGCATTACGGGGGCGCCGGTTCATGGCAATTTCCGTGGCAACGGTTTTGCGGGCACGCACCCGACCCCCCATGGCGCTCCGGGCTTTACCGGTCAAGGCTTCCGCGGGTCTGTGGGTGCAACACCTCATGTCGGTGCAGCGCCCCATTTTGGCGGGACGGCAAACTTCGGCCATGCGGCACCCGGCTTTACCGGACATGGATTTCGCGGTTCTGTCGGTGGAGCACCTCATTTTGGCGGAGCGCCGCATTTTGGAGGCGGAGCGCCCCATTTTGGTGGTGCGCCTCATTTTGGCGGTGGTGGGGCCCACTTCGGAGGTGGACCACACAAATAGGCGTTCCACGGGTTTTCCACCCGAGCTAAAGGTGAAAGGGGGCCGTTTGCGAATCGGCCCTCCTTTTTTTGTCGTTCGTTCCGTAGCCTTACATGTGCGCGTCTCCTATAGAAGCTTGGAGGGGCAACAGCGTCTTTCCCGATCGGGAAATACATACTGAATCTTGACCTGCTTCAGTGGGATATTTATGAATAGTTGCGGAGGGGGCTCTTATCACTTTCATTCCGATATGAAGGAGGAGCGCCATGCATTTCACTCCACTTCCTCTGATAAGAGTGTTTCTCGCAGCAGATGATGAGGATGACTGCAAACTGGTCCGGGCCCTTCTTGCCAAATCCCCCACCGCCGACTATTCCCTGGAGTGGGAAGCGAGTTTTGAGGGCTTCCTGTCGCGGGTGAACGGATTTGCTCACGATATCTATCTGATCGTCTGCCATTCAGGCAAGAACAATGGTTTGGAACTTATCGGGAAAATGATCGCAAACGGTTGCAGAAAACCGATCATCCGGGTTACGGACCAACCCGGCCATGACTCGGACGTGCGGGCGATGAATGCCGGGGCTTCGGGTTGCCTGCGCAAGGCGCAGTTGCAGACCCGCGTATTGGATCGGGCCATCCTGCGCGCGATAGAGGGAAAACGGGACGAATCGGCGTTCGCCGGCATCGGGGAGGAGTGGGAGTGTACCCTTGATGCGATGTGCGACCTGATAATGATCATCGACAGACAATTCCGCATAAGGCGTATTAACAAGGGGATGGCAGAGCGCCTCGGAATGCGGCCCGAGGTTCTCCTCGGCAAGGTGTGTCACGAAGTGGTCCATGGCCTCGACTCTCCTCCAGCCTACTGTCCGCATGTTCGGGTCCTGAAGCTGGGGATGGAGCAGTTCGGGGAAGTATACGAGAAACGGCTGGGAGGGCACCTCAGCGTGAGCGCTTCTCCTTGCTACGACGGGCAGGGTCGGTTGGTGGGCAGCATTCTCGTGATCCGTGACATAAATATTTCGAAGGCAATGGAGGAAAAGTTTCGCTCGGTCGTCGAACGACTGGAAGGGAGGCTTGCCGCACAGGCTGGAGAGTTGAGGGCAAAAGCCGCCGGCATTAAAGAAATGGATACGGCCATGAAGGTCCTCTTACGCCGGCGGGAGCTTGACAGGAAAGATGTCGAGGAGTCTGTCGCCGCCAATATCACAGGGGCTTTGATGCCCTTTCTCGTGCGATTGAAAAAAACCGTTTTGACGAAAAACCAGATGGCGTGTTTGGACTCTATCGAGTGCGGGCTAAAGGAGATCGCATCTCCTTTCCTCAGGGAGATTTCCCGAAACGGATTTGGACTGACTCCCATGGAGGTTCAAATAGTCACCCTGCTCAGGGTGGGAAAAACGAGCAAGGAAGTTGCTCAGGCCCTGAATGTGTCCATCAATACCGTCAAGTTCCACAGAATGAACATCAGACGCAAGCTGGGTCTGAACGGGCGAAAAAGCAGTCTGAAAGCCAGGCTGGGATTGAACTGCAAAAGCATGGTTTTACCCTACCTTTTCTCTATCCTCTTCCTATCATTTCAGGATATTGCCTCGATCATAACTGCTTTTTAGCTTCTTATACAATTGCATGTTCATGCATGGGGCAGGAAGTGGTTGTCCATGTCTGCTCTCTGCCTATCAACGGGAAGCTGAAAAGGAGTCATCATGAAAACGTCGAAGAATTATGTCCACTATTTCCTGAGATGCCTGGCACTCTCAATACTTGTCGTCTTATCTATGTCCGTAACGGCCATGGCCGCGAAGGGGTCGGGTGGCGGCGGCAGCGGGGGCGGCGGCGGTCGAGAAACAACCGCTGTGA
>JBMFWU010000002.1:170757-172006 GCA_049964955.1 Syntrophobacteraceae bacterium | reverse complement strand
GCCTCCATCTGCGAGGCGATCGAGGAGACGTGTGCCGGGGTCACCTGCTCGATATTCCTGTGGGTTTCCACCCCCAGAAGAGGCGCTCCGAACTTTTTGGAATACCAGGAAAACCAGTCCTGGACATCGCGGCACTGGTTCGTATTGTAGACGAAAACGTCCGCCCCCGGAATCCGCTCGATTCCGGGAAATGCCTTGGAAAGCGGGGTCACACCTGCGACGTATGCGCCGATATCGGCCGTAAGATAGGAGCAGATATCGGGCGAATATCCCAGGGCATTGGCCGAGGGGATATAGTCGGCCGCGAGCTTCCTGGTCCCGATGAGCGCCGCGTGCGTCTCCGGAAAATAGGGAAGAAATCCCATGCTCCGAAGGATTTCCGCGGGCCCCACACTCGTACACCAGGCAATTTTTTGCTTTCCTGATTTTGACGCCTCGTCGAGTTCGTAATAGTAATCGGCCATGAACTTTGCGATATCCGAGGCGGTTTTAAGCCGCTTCGCTCTCACTTCCTTTTCAGCCACCCATGACTCCTTTCCCGCCCTTCGAGGCCTCGATGGCATAGAGGGCCGCCCCGATCGCGCCGGTCAACTGCGGGTGTTCGGCCACCCATATCTTTCGCCCGATCTGCTCTTCGGTCATGGTGACGATATAGGGGTTGTTTGCCACCACACCGCCTGTCATGACCACATTTTCCGAAAGCGAGTCCATTTCCAGAACCCGCCTGATCATCGAAAAGAAAACTCCCTTGACAATATCGGCAACCTTTTTCCCGTTTCGAATGTTTTCGAGCACCTCGGTAGCCGAAAAAACGGTGCAGAAGCTGCCCAGCTTGACCATTTCGGTGGACTCCCTGGCCAGAGCGTCCATGTCACCGATCGCGATGTCGAGCCGCAGGGCCATCTCTTCGAGGAAAGCCCCGGTGCCCGCCGCGCATTTGCGGTTCATCTTGAACCCGGTGCGGCGCCCCTGTTCGTCCAACCGGATGATCTTGTTGTCCTGCCCCCCGATATCGATCACCGTAATGGCCTCGGGGAAATAGTGATAGCAGCCCCGGGCGTGGCATCCGATCTCGGTTTTGGTCTCGGCGGCAAAAGTCACGTTGGCCCTGCCGTAGCCGGTTGAAACCGCCCGCGAGATGTCCGCTTCGCTCCGTCCGGCCATCTCCAGCGACTCTTGTAACCCTTCGAGCGCGGTTTTCGAAAAATCGACCCCCGATTTTCGCACCGCATACCCGAGCAGGTTCCTT
>JBMFWU010000002.1:169113-170657 GCA_049964955.1 Syntrophobacteraceae bacterium | reverse complement strand
CGCCGGATCGACCAGGGCGGGGATGACGTCGCAAAGGGTAACGTCGTAGCCGCCCTTCGACAGGAAGGCTGCAACGATGCAACCGACCGGCCCGGCCCCCACTACCGCAATCTTTTTGGCCACAAAGCCAGCTCCCGTTTCACTCATAGCCTGCCCCCTTCCTATGCGCCGCCGCTTTCGAGTATGCCGAAAGCTTTTTCGTCCAGAATCGTTACACCAATTTTCTGCAAGATTTCTATGGCCTTGTCGTTGTCCGTGAACCGGAAGATCATGACCGCCTTGTCTTCCCCGGCCACACCGATGAAAGAATACATGCTGGTGACGAATATTCCGGCATCGGTCAGTGGTCCCAGGATATTGGCCAGGCTTTTGGGAACATCGGGAATGAGAAAAGCCACCACTTCGTTGACAAACGCAGGCAGTTGCAACTGCATGAGAATTCGCCGGGCCTTGGCGATATCGGACACCAGAAGCCTCAGTTGGCCGAACTCCCCGGTGTCCACAAGGTTTAACGCTCTCAGATTTATCCCCGCCTCGCCCAGTGCAGCGGCAACCTGGTACAGGCGGCCGGGGGAATTCTCGATGGATACGACAAGCTGTTTGAGCTTCATAGCTCTTTCTCCTTTCCGGGAAATCCGGGGTTATCCTGTCTTTCTCATGCACTTCCTGGCGCTGCAAGGCCCTTCGCCTACGGGCCCGGTTCCATGATGAATTCTCAGCCGGAATGGGAGCTCAAAGAGTTGGAGCGCGGAAACGAGAGCGCAACCAGAGGAGGAACGGCTATAATACCGCTATACTGTAGCTTTAAACGATTTACCTTGTCAAACTCTTTCGTGTGGTCTGGAAACTCAATTGTCAGGATTCGGGGTCCTGCAAAATGACCGACATGACATGCAGAAAGGACCCCATGGCGATGGCGAGCAGGAGGCCGACGTTTCCCGTATTGAAGAAGCCGGCCAAGAGATGGTTCCAGACAAGCCAGGCGAGAGCCGACCAGCAGGATATGCGGAAAAGGGTGCTCAAAATGGAGCGAACCTGAAACCGGAAAACTACGCCGGGCCATATGGAAAAAGAGATTTGACGTTGCAGGTTCAAAAAACGGCCCTCCTTCTTCATCTCTATTCCTTTCGATCCTGTTCGGGGGGATTTTCCCGGCCGCGCCATGCAGCCGGGGTGTCTGACGGAGTCAGTACCTGCATAGACGCCCGGAGTCTCAAAGTAGTTTACCGAATTCACCTGGTTCGATGCGAAAATCCGGTTATTCGATGGTGGGAGCGAGTTTTTTGCAGTGGAGCATATCAAGTCTCCATCCGGAAAACCCTGGAGCGTATCGGGTGAGCGGAAAAAAACGCCTCCTCGAACTCTTTCTAGATCGAGATCGTTCCCTCCAGGTACAGGGCGGCCCGGCCCGCAATGTTCACGCGCTCGCCCAGATCCCTGCAGAAAAGCTCTCCGCCCCGTGCGGAAACCTGCAGCGCATGGAGCTCCTTCTTTTGGAGCAGCCCGGCCCAATAGGGCGTAAGGACGCAATGGGCAGAGCCCGT
>JBMFWU010000002.1:80910-169013 GCA_049964955.1 Syntrophobacteraceae bacterium | reverse complement strand
CGGGTCTGAAAGGTAACAACCTTACCCGCCCATCCGCGAAGCTCAAAGAGCACGAAGGCGGCGGCAAGTGTCGCGTGCCCGCAGAGCGCCACTTCGACAAGGGGGGTAAACCATCTCAGCTCGAATTCCCCGTCGCGCGGTACCACAAAGGCCGTCTCGGAGAGGTTGTTTTCCGCTGCGATGGCCTGGAGTGTGGAATCGGGAAGCCACTGGTCCAGCGGGCACACGGCCGCCGGATTTCCGGAAAAAACCCCGGAAGTGAATGCGTCCACCTGGTAGATCGGAATCTTCATTTGTTTCTCCGGCACCAAAATGAGCCGCGAAGGCGGCGTGGGGGTGCGGGGGCGAGAGCCCCCGCGCTTTTGCCCTTTGTCTATTTTTTGTCTATTTAATGTTGAGCGTCTGTTTCACCAGTTCCTTTTCGTGATCGTAATTTACCACGCGCTGGAGCGTGATCTTTTGCGCCATGACAGGCCCCGCGCCGTGCCAGGTGGCAACACCGTGCTGGCCCGCCGTCCAGTTTTGGAGCAGCTTGTGGACTTTCATGATATTTTCGGTCGGCTCCGAGGAGCCGAAGCTGTAGAATTCCCGTACGTAGTCCTTTATCTCGGGATTATTGAGTTCTTTCATAGAGGGCATGGTCACGATCAGCCCCCCTCCTATGTCGCCCGCCAGGGCCATGACCCGCCAGAAGGCGTTGCAGATGTTGAGCTTTGCAACATTTCCCATCAGTTCGTCGGGAAGAAAGACGCCGGACCCCACGGGTTCTTCCGCGCCCTTGTTGGCTGCAGCAAGACCGCAGGCCCGACCGGTTTCTCGGAGCACCACCATTTCCATGAGTTCGTCGTTTATGTGCGCGGCTTTTTCCAGCCCCTTGTACTCCTGGATCAGTTTGGACGCCCCGATGATCTGGTTCATGAAGCCCACCTTGCAGGTGCCCCCGCAGGTCATGCGGTGGGTTTTCGCAAACCGGGAGACGAATTTTACCGAGTATTTGTACTCGCCGCAGTGAAAGACGCGGTCCCAGGGGACGAAAACGTTGTCGAAGATCACAAGCGAGGTTTCCCGCTGGCCGAACCGGGGGTTGCCCAGCTCCTCCAGGTCCTCGGCTGCGTCTCTTTCCGCCGAATAGGGCGTGTACTGGCACACGTAGGTGATTCCCTTCGCGTCCGTCGGAACGGCGAAGGCCACCGCGTAATCCTCTTCGCCCTCGAAATGGGCCGCCTGGGGCAGCACCACCATTTCATGGCTGGCGAAAGCCCCGCTGATATTGATCTTGGCGCCCCGAACGAAGATGCCGTCCTGGTTTTTGTCTACGACTTTGAGGGAAAGAAACGGGTCGGGCCAGTCGATGGTTTTCTGGTTGCGTTTTCCACGGGGTTCGGTGAGCGCTCCGGCAACCGAGAGGTCCTTGCGCTGGACCATCTTGAGATATTCGAGAAATCTCGGGTAATAGCCGGTGCCCAGGTCCCTGTCCATCTCCCAGCAGGTCGCGGCCAGAGAATGAAAGGCATCGTAGCCTACGCAGCGATAGATGCACGTGCCGAGCGTTTCGGCCGTGAAGGTCCCGGCTTCGGCCTTTTTCACCAGGTCCTCCGTACTGGCGCTCACATGGGTGTAGCGGTTTACCACGTCGTCGATAAGCGGTGAACGGCAGGTCATGATGTGGCTGTAGCGAGGGTCGAGCGCCCATTCGTAGCTGGCCTTGTTGGCTTCGACCACCGTGCGGGTGTTTCTGTTTTCCAGGATGTTTTCGACCTTTTTCCCGTTCATGAAGATCCGGGGCTTGAGACTTTTCAGACTCTCTTCGAATTGTTCCGGGGTCATCAGGGCCATGGAAATTCTCCTTTTTCTCAATCAGCTAAGAGCGTTCATGAGGAAACGGTCTCCTCACGGGTTGCGGCAACCGGCCCGGGAGAGAAGATCCGCCCCTTCGGGCCTTAGCCGGTCCAGATAGTCACACAGGGATTCGATCATGAGATCCAGCGGGGCCGAGGACTTGTCCACACCGTAGATCACCGTCGTGCCGAGGATTCCGGCAAAAATCATTGCGGCAACGGCCTCGGTGTCGGTCCCTTCTCTCAATTCCCCGGCTTGCTTCCCCTCTTCGAGGAACCGGGTAAGCATGTTCTTTAGCCCCGCGAAGCCCCTGCTCACCTCGCGGGCCAACTCGGGCAACTGATCGTCGAGTTCCACCGACAGGCTCACGAAGATGCACCCGCCCGGCAGGCAGTTGGTGTCCTTCAAGTAGACGTCTCTGAAATTGAAGAGCAGTTGTTTTACCTTCCCGACAGGGCTTTGGATCTGGTCAAGACCCGCCAGATTGTGGTCGCGCCATATTTTGCGCGCTTCGGCAAGAACGGCGAAGAAAAGCTCCTCCTTGCTCTTGAAATGGTTATAAAAGCCCCCCTTGGAGCAGCCGGCCGCGGTCATGATGTCCTGGACCGCAGTGCTTAAAAACCCTTTGAGCGAAAAGAGTCTGAGGGATTCCAGTATGATTTTCTGCTTTAACTTCATGGAAGAGCGGTCCTTTGCCGGAGAATAAGACCGACCGGTTGGTCTTTCTTTCCTTTTACAGGACCTGCCCGCGAATGTCAACTAACATCTGTGCGTCCATGCTTCCCGGTACTGCACGACCGCCTGCCGGGCGACCGACTGTTCGCCCTCGATCCGGACCTCCTCGGCCAGCTCGGTTGCGAGCACAAACGGGATCACCTCGCCCAGCTCGACCACCAGGGAGGTGAGATCGCTCATGTGCCGCCTCGCCATGTCGGCAATCTCGTTTTCATGGAAGGCGAGCATGGCCGTGTGCAACATCCCGTAGGTTATGACTGCGTGGTTTAAGAGCGTGTAATCGTCTCGCAGGATTCTTGAAACGGGCTCATTGGTTCGAAACCTCTCGTAGGCGTAGGCAATCGTGCCCACGAAGGATGTCGCCGTTTTTCTCAACTTGGTTTCGAATCCGCCGTCTACACTGGAAAGATGCCGTTCCAGCTCGTTTACGTGCAAAAGGAGCACTCCCCTGATTTTTTGGAGCATCTCGAAAGCCAAGGGGTATTTTTTTAGCCGTTCTTCCCTGGAATGATGTTCGCTGCGCTGGAGGAGACTGTGTTCGAGCCCCAGCACGGCCATAAGGTTATCACGAGTTATCGCCAGTTTTGTCATGTCAGCCCTCTCTACGCTTGGAAACTTCCGGGTTTGGCAGTGCTCCAAATTCCGGTTTCTCTTGGAAATGTAAGCAGTTCCGACCGGAGTGAAAACCAGGGGAGCCCGGAGCGCAGCACAACCGGGGGTTTTTTATCCTCGGTGCGATATCTATCTTTCCGGGCAGGAATAATTATGTTAATCAGTGGTGGCAATTTGGGGGGACAGGTTTATTCGAAAATCAGTTCGAGCTCGCCATATAAGCGATTTGCGAAGAAAGCGAAAGGAGATTTGCCCAAATGATTCACTTGTCGGAAAAAGCAGAAGACGTTTTGAAAGACTATTTCAAGGAAAAGGAGATCACCCCGATCCGGATTTTCCTGCAGACCGGTGGCTGAGCGGGGCCGTCTTTGGCAATGGTTCTGGATGAACCTAAAACGACCGATGACGTCTACAAGATCAACGGATTCACCATGCTGGTCGATAAGGATTTGCACGAAAAGACCAAGGATATCACCGTGGATTATGTCTCCTACGGCATGGGTTCGGGCTTCCGAGTGGCGTCCGAGCTCCCTGTGGGCGGGGGTGGAGGCGGTTGCGGTTCCTCGTGCAGCTGTTGACATTTCAACCAATTTTCAGCAGGTCCTTTTTCTCGCGTCCCGTATCGGGTCCTCCGGGTCGACTCAGGAGGACCTGATCGGCAGGTTTCATGGTAAATTCCAAAATCCCCAAGACACTCCAGTTTATCGTTCCGACGGCCATCCTGGTGGTTCTGGACCAGGTGACCAAATACGCCGTCGCCCGCACGCTCCCCGTCGATACGGGGTTTCCCGTAATTGCGGGCTTCTTTAACCTGGTCTACGTCCGAAACACCGGGGGCGCCTTCAGCCTATTTGCAGGCGCAGCGCACCATTGGGCGGTCTATGGCCTGGCGGCGGTAAGCATTGTCGTGGTGGCGGCGATCGCCTACGCGTTCGGCAAAACGGCCGGCAAAGACAACTGGACCAGAATCGCCTACATTTGCGTTGCAGGCGGCGCGATCGGAAACCTCATCGACCGCCTGCGGTTCGGGGAAGTGACCGATTTTTTGGATTTTCACGCAGGAAACCTTCACTGGCCGGCGTTCAACGTGGCCGATGTGGCCATTTCCACAGGAGCTGTGATGCTTTTGATCTCCTTGCTGCGCAAGAGCTGAAGCGAAGTTTGGGAGCGAGAAGCGGGGAGCAGGAAGCAGGAAGAAAAACGGAAGGAGGGCGCAAGGCCCTCCTTTTTTCTTGTCGGGGTGGTTTAGCCCCGCCCAATCCGGAACGCGATCGGCTATTACAAAGACTCGTTATCCTTTTTGACTATCTTGACGGTAAAGTCCTCCGGCACCCTCTTGCGTGTCTGGGTGTTCCACACTTGCTGCTGGACCACGAAGGAACTGTCATTTAGCTGCGTAATCACTCCCCCGTTGGGTCCGGCCGGCGTGCCCACGCCGACGATGTAGCCCTTGCCCGTGGAATCTTCGATGACCGCCATCCTGCCGAGCCCTCCCCACACGATGGCCTTGAGCCCTCGTTGCATTTCAGCCAGGGTCATTTTCTGCAGCGGTGTAAGAGGCCCGGTCGCGGGTGCGCCGTTTCCCGCATCGGCCTGCATGGAAATAAACGGTACGAAAGGATCGAGCCCCTTATCGGGAAGAAACGTGAATTTGGCGGCGGCGAGCAGCGTAGCCGTTTTCTTCACGATGGCCGAGATCTGCTCGGGAGTCTCCTTCGCCGCCGTGGTCGCAACTCCCGGCGGAAGGCCCTGCTGGGGGACCGGTTTCACCACTTGCGTCGAAGCGGCTGACTGCAGCGCCGATATCGCTGCCTGCAAAGATGAAACCTGCGTCCCCGTTGCCCCCGGATGCGCGGGCGGCGGGGAAGGCACCGCTTTCATGACAGTCTGGCCGACTTTTTGACCGGCAGGCTCTCCTGTAGCGGAAACAGACACCGTCCAGGCCGCCGCCACAAGCGACAGACCCAAAATCATGCAGTAACGGCAACCACTCCTTACCTTACGGGACCCTTCCATGATCTTCCCCCAAATCTGCGTCCAATACCTGTCAATATGATGACTAACGCCTTTCGCCGTTCGACTTTCGACTTTCGACCTTCAGACCTTCGACGAAATTCACTTCCTTGCCGATGCCGACTCGATGGGCTTTCCTTTCGCTTGCAACTGTCTGCACAACGCTTCCACGATCGTCCGTTTCGGATATCCGGGATAGAGTTGAATTACCTTTTTGAAAGCCGCAACCGCCCCGCCGGCATCCCCCGCCTTAGCCCGAAAGAATCCCAGGGCCAACCAGACGTTTGCATTCCCGGGGTCGCTCGCAAGAACTTTCCCCGCGATTTTCACTGCCTCTTTCGCATCGTTACCCTGCTGATACAGATACCAGGCCTCCAGAAGCCGCGCCTCCCGCGAATCGGGATGGATATTTAACGCCGCATCGAGCCGGTTTTTCCCGATACGCTGATACCACTTCGACAGATGGTCTTTTTGCACTAAATATGCCACCGTCATGTCGAAATGAAACGGGGTAAAGGGGCTTCGGACATATTTTTGAAATGTGTTCCAGTTTTTCTTTTGGGCGAGGTTTTGGGCGTCTTCCTTTTGGAGTTTGGCTATCTCGGCTTTCACCAGAGGGTCCCCAGGATTTCTCGCATACTCCTCTTCGAGTATCTCGCGGGCATATTGCTCCTCGCCGTGTGTTTGGAACACCATCGCCGTCAGAAACGCCGCGGTTGCCGAATCTCCCGCGCCATGCCTCCGGGTGGAAAGAGGGCAGACACCCGGCGCTTTAGAGATCATGTTCCCCGCTGTAGCGGCAGGCTCCCCGCATGCCTTCGTAAGATTTCGGCCCGATCTTCCGAAGAGATTAAACGGGACAACGCTCGCGGTGAGGGCCGGATCGACCTCGTCGGCATCGTAGCGGGAAAAGATTCTCTGCAGAATCAATTCAACGTTGCCCATTTTGTAGCGGGAATTATTCGTGAGTCGTATGTATTTGAGCGCCCTCAGCGCCCAGGCGTAGGCTTCTTCAGGCCTCTTTTCCCTTAGGCAAGCCTGGGCCACATTCAGGCAGACACTGGGATAAGCGTCCACATTGATTCGCTTGCTTGTGACGACAGTAAAAAATTTCTCCTCGCGCTCAATCGCCTCGCCAGTTTCCCCCTCATTAAGAAGTGCGATAACTATGGCATTTTGGGCGAGGCAGTCGTTCTCGGGTCCGTTCTTGCCCAACCGGATGGCTTTCTCGGCGTATCTCATGGCTTCATCATACCTGCCGACCTCGCAAAGAAAGTTGGCTAAATCGGCGTTTGCGCGGGCGCTGTCAGGCGCCTTTTTTACCGTGTCCAGGCGGATGGTCAACCCGTTTTTCCAGACGCCGTTCCGGGCAAACGTGAGAAGCGAAAAAACAGATGCGCACACCAGAAGAAGCGAACAGGCCGCCTTTGCGAATTCGGCTCGCGGCAGGCGCTGGGCGGCCGAGCGCAAAACGATCGCAAAAATCGCCGCAACGGACAGATAGAAGCCCATAGAGGGCAGATAGAGCCTGTGTTCGAAGACCAGTTCTAGCGGTACGACAGTCGATTCGATGATGAGGTTCAAAAAGAACCAGACAATCCCGAATGTTATAACGGGGTATCTTTTTCGTAATCTTACCGCCAGGTAAATGAGGGCGGCAATGAAAAGAATGGCCGCAAGGGTCGTAAAGGGGCTGAAAAGCGACGTCGAGATTCGCGGATCGTGTTCCATCGAAAGCCTGGACGGAACAGGCCAGAGCAGGAGGGACATGTACCACACGACCACCCGCGCTTCGGTCAATAGCCGCTGGACCAGCGTGAAATTTCTTGTCGCATAGCCGCTAAGTATTCTGGGCAGTTCCACGAAAAAAGCATAGTAAGAAGAGGAGAGGAAGATTCCAGCGGCGAGCAAACGAAGCTTCCAGCCGGTTTTGCGGCTGAAATCCCAAGCTTTTTCGAGCCAGGCCGATTCGAAAAACCAGACATCGATCACGACCAGCATGACCGGCAGCATCGCCGAATTTTCTTTGGAAAGCCCGGCGCAAAGACCGGCGAGCGCGCACAGAAAATAGAAGACAGTTGCCTTCCGGTCCTTTTCCCCGGAAAGAAGGCGTGCTTTTATAAAGCACGCCGCGCTGAGCGCAAAGAAAAGCGCCTGCATGGAGGCCATACGTTGAACCAGGTATGTCACAGCGTTTGTCTGCACAGGGCTAAGCGCCCATACGGCAGCTACGCAGAGCGGAAAAAACCCCTCCAGGTCATAGGGTATTTCGACCCCCGGACGCATCTTCTTCTCCGCAGCCAGAACCATGCTTACAAGCCACAAGACGGCGAAAAACGCAAAAATATGGATGAGGATATTGACCGCGTGAAAATAGATCAGATTGCTGTGTCCGAAATAATGGTTGAGCGCGAACGTCACATCCGGCAAAAACCGCGCCCAGCCGAACTGTGTCCTGGAAAGCGCTAAGAGCGTGGAAAACGACAGCGAGTGCAGGTAGAGCGCATTAACATTTATGAAGGAATGAAAATCGTCCAGGTAGGGAGGCGAGGTAAAAGTATTCGAGTACGATGAGCCAATAATTAAAACGATAAATAAAGTGAGGATGAAAGAGAGGGATCGCCTTTTCCTTGGGCCAATTTCCGATCTCATAACGCATTACCGTTTCGACTGCAGGATAAAAGTTGAGAATGCCGGCATTAAACCGGCATTCTCAGGGCCGCTCAAAGGTCAACTCAATTTATTGCGCTCCTCCGAGCCCCATGGCCGTCGCGATGTCACCGGAGTACGACCACGACTTGATAATCCCACCTGAGGCATTAGGTTTCGCAGTCAAAGTCTTGGTGTTAAGCGAATAGAGCGGGCTTGTGGCGCCGGTTGAGCTTATCGTGATCGTAAAGCCGCCGTCGCCATTGCTATCGAATGTAACGGTTGGGAAGTACTGGGTGTTTGCATCCTGAGTAAAGGTTGCCGCGGTTGTCCCTGTTGCAAACTGGTTATTCAGACTGTAATAACTTGCTTCATTTGTTTGAATCATGTGCACACCAGGCCAAACCAGACTCGTAAGCCGCGCCTTCTGAATGTATTTCTGATAGTAGGGAACGGCGACAGCAGCCAGGATTCCGATAATCGCCACGACGATCATCAATTCCACCAGGGTAAAACCTTTGCTTTCCTTGATTTTGCTGAACATGTTTTTCTCCTCTTGGGTTATGATTACACTACGCACCTTGATTAACTCCTGAGTGTCTCCACCTTGCACCAAAAACATCGTCATCCATCTTCCGACTCTTTAAACCTTTTTTTACTCCGTGCTGGATATCAACTTGAGCAAGATTAATGCCTGAATCACAATCGCTCTCAAAAAATCCAATTTCCCTGATGAATCGGCCACTGGTGAAGGTTCGAAAAGAGTGACCGCACAAAGAATGCATCATGAAACCTCTTGAAGGCGGCGATGCGTGACGAATTTTGTCATTGTTAATGACGAAAAGCGGCATCGAGCACTTCACTGAAAAGGACAAAGGCTCCCGTGTCCTCGGACGGGTTTCGAACGAAAAGGAAATCTCGGCTACGAGATCACCCGGGCAGTTTTCAAGCAAAAATCCACGACTCTTTCGTTCCGACGAGGTTTCACAAGTTTTCATCACGACCGCTTCTTTCCTTTGTTCAATTCACCCACTCACCGATTCACCCATTCACCTGCGTATTTATCTTTCCCCTTCCAAACCGAGGCTTTGGGCAAGGGAACCGCTAAGCTCCCACCCTGTAATCATGCCTCTCGCTGAAAGCGGGCGCGCGTAAAGCGTCTCGCCATCTAGGGAGTGGAGTGGATTTGTCGTTGCCGAGCCCTTGATAACAAAACCCAGGGTGGAACCTGAAGGGACTAGAGGAGTAAAATAAGTTGTGTCTGCCCCGTCGGTCATCGCTTCGAATGTCGAACCGGCGGGGAACGAGAGCTGCTCAGCGTAGTAGACTGCCAGGTTCGTTTCGATTACGTGAACGCCCGGAAAAACCAAACTCACCAGGCGCGACTTCTGAATATAATGTTGATAATAGGGAACGGCCACCGCAGCCAATATGCCGATGATCGCCACGACGATCATCAACTCAACCAGTGTAAAGCCCGCGTTTTTCCTGATCTTTGTTAGCATTGCGTTCTCCCCGCCGGAGTGAAGTGGGCTTGTACTGCCCTGAATGCCTTGCAAGAATTTGCTTCACAGTGAATTAATCGGGAATTATCTCTAAATCTTCAGCCATTTTTGCATCGGCCATTGCCTTGAGCAAAAGTGATGCCGGACCGCATGAGTTCGCCCAATCCAGCGAAAAACGCCGTAGACATGGGCACTGCGTGCATTCCCCGTTCATTTTCATTGGAAACGAGATACTCATTTGCAATGTTGTTCTATCAAGGTCACTGACGATTTTTGTCGGTTGTTGGCAAAAAATGGCATCGAAAACCTGTTTCGAGCAAATGGAACGCTTGTTTGCCAAAGGGTACGATTTCCGGTAATCATAATTGTCCGGAATGCCGACCTTTGAGTCAGTCCCGACATCGCCGGGACAGTTAAACAGTCTTTTGCCCAAGGGCTAATGATGAATTTTTCGGTTGTCATACCCGCCTATAATGCCGAGTCGACCTTGCCGGGTCTTCTGGATTCCCTGTCGCGCCAGAATTACCGGGAAGATTTCGAAGTGATTGTCGTGGATGATTGTTCTACCGATGCGACCGCCGCTATTTGCCGCCGGTTCGGGTGTAAATTTATCTGCTGCGCGGAAAACTGCGGGCCGGCAAGTTGCAGAAACCTGGGGGCGCGGCGTGCCACGGGAGAATTCCTGATTTTTACCGACAGCGACTGCACCGTCTCTCCCGACTGGCTCCAGGGGTTTGAGCAGGCGCTTACTCTGGGGGAGTCCGACATCATTATGGGAAAGCTCGTTCTCCTCCCTTCGACTCTCATGGGGGATGCGATCTCGGCGCTCGGATTTCCGGCAGGAGGGTCGCTCGGGTTCGAAAAAATCTGGAGGGTCTCCGAGCAGGGGTACACGACGAGCCTCAGTTCGTGTAATTGTGCTATCAGGAAGGACATCTTCCTGCAGCTGGGCGGATTCGACGAGTCCTTCCCCTATGCCGGTGGGGAAGACAGTTTTCTGGCGTATTCACTCCTTGAGGCCGGCTACAGGATACGGTATTGCCCCGAAGTGATCGCTTACCACCCGGCGCGGAAATCTTTTGTCGAATTTCTCCGTTGGCAGTTCAAAAGAGGCATTAGTAGCCTGATTTTTGCAAATAAGATTCCTCGAAAGAGCGAGTACGTTTCTCTAAGGCTTTGGTCCACCAAAAACGTGATCAGGTGTAATTGTCGCGACAGAAAGTTTCCGCTCGTTCTTTTGCTGCTGGGACTGAGCTTTGCCGCACAAACGTGCGGGTTTCTATTTGCAAAATACAAATTCAGGAAGGCGCGCGCATGCGAGTGCTGATCATAAATCCGCCCTGGCCCGGCAAAGGCTTCGGCACAAGGTCTCAAAACCGGATCATTAAGCACCGGAGCGACAAATTTCTCCAATACCCGATTTATTTGGCTTACAGCGCCGCACAATTAAAGAAGGCGGGCCACGAGGTCACCTACATCGATTCGGTGATCCAGGACTTTGATCTTCCCCGCACCATTTCCGAGGCCGTGAAGGCTGAACCCGAAGTGATCTTCATGGAGACCACCACCCCGTCGATAATGGCCGATTACGAGAACCTCACCCGGCTGAAAGAGGCTACAAACGCCCGGGTCGTGGTCGGGGGGCCGCACGCCACCTACTTTCACCGGGCTGTTCTCGAAGAATGCCCCGCGATCGATGTCGTTATCCGTCATGAATTCGACACCAAAATTGCGGCCGTAGTGTCAAATATCGACGATCTCGACGGTATACCGGGAATAACCTGCCGGAAAGGATCGGGCCTGGTCGATAACGGAGACGGCGAGTACGCAACCGATTTGGACTCCATCCCCTTTCCCGATCGGGAAACCGTGCCTTGGAAGTGGTATCTCGAAGCCTGGTATTCCCGGCAGCCCTTCATGAACCTCATGACCTCGCGGGGCTGCCCCTATCATTGCAGTTTCTGCCTTTGGCCCCAGAGCATGTACGGGCACAGGCAGAGGTTTCGAAGCGTGGAGAACGTAATCTCTGAAATTCGCCTGCTGGTAGATCGCTACGGCGTCAGGGAGTTGAACATAGATGACGGCACCTTCACCACGAACCGCAAAAGAGTAATCGAATTCTGCCGCAGGGTGAGGGAAGAAAAATTCGGTATTATATGGACGTGCAACGGGCGGGTAGATACCCTTGACGACGAGATGCTCTCCGAGATGAAAAAGTCCGGGTGCAAGATGATCCGGCTGGGGGTCGAAAGCGGCTCCCGGGAGGTGCTGGACAAGATTAAAAAGGGCCTGACCCTCGAGCAGATCGAAAACGGGGTCCGGATGGTGAAAAAGCACGGCATCCAGGCGCTTGGCGGCTTCATGTTCGGTTTTCCCTACGATTCGCGAAAAACGATCGAGGAAACGCTTCAATTCGCCAAAAAGCTCTCCCCGGACCAGGTGCAGTTTTCGATTTCCATGTGCTATCCAGGGACTTCGCTCTACGAGTATGCGAAAGAAAACGGCCTGCTGCTCGCCCAAAGCTTCCAGGAATTCGACATGACTCACGGCCCGGTAGTCAGGACGGTCGATATGGAGCGCGCAGACCTCGAACACATCCTGGCCCGCGCCTACAGGGAATATTACTTCCGGCCCTCGTTTGTGCTCCAGACACTTTTCAACATGGCCGACATGGATGAGATCCGAAGGGTGATGCGCTCGGTGAAGAGTTTGGTTAAAACGATCAGGCTGCACCAATGAGCACAAGCGACAATCCGGCCTGTTCGGTCTGCATTGCCAACTACAACGGAATCGACATGCTTGGCCCATGCATCGACTCCGTCCTCGCCCAGGATTTCAACCTGCCGGTTGAGATCATCGTGCATGACGATGCCTCGACCGACGAATCGGTCTGCTTCATTCGCGAGCGCTACCCAACTGTGAAGCTCATCACAAGCCGGAAAAATGTCGGGTTTTGCGTCAGTAATAACCGGATGGCCGAACAAGCCTCCGGCGAATATCTGCTTTTGTTGAACAACGACGCGACCCTTCGGCCCGATGCATTAAAAACCCTGTATGATTTCGCCGCGAGCCAGGAAAGTCCGGGGATTCTCGGCCTGCCCGAATACGACATGGATACGGGCGATTTGCGCAATATTGGCAGCTTTCTGGATCCCTTTTTGAACTCAGTTCCCAATCGAAGCAGGAAAAGGCGTGAGGTCGGGCAGATTTTTGGCGCGTGCCTGTGGACGCCCAGCCGGCTTTGGAAAGAGCTTGGCGGGTTCCCGGAATGGTTCGGGAGTTTTGCCGAAGAAACCTATCTCTGCTGTCTTGCGAGGCTTAAAGGCTATTCGGTGACGGCACTTCCCACGTCGGGTTACGATCACAGGGTCGGAGGCAGCTTCGGCGGCGGGGGCCTCGTTCAGGGACGGATGCGCACTACCTATCGCAGGAGGGCGCTTGCCGAGCGCAACAAATCCTTTACCTTGTTTATCTGCTATCCATCGCCGTACCTGTATGCCATTTTCCCTCTTCACCTGGTCCTGCTCGCATTCGAAGGCGCTTTGGTGAGCTGCCTGAAACGTGACTTCACATTATGGACGCATGTATATCTGAACTGTTTCCGCGAACTCTGGACCAACCGTGGGAAACTCCGGCGACACAGGGACGTAGCGCAAAGGGACGTAAAGCGCCGAGTGAGCTTCTTCAAAGAATTTACCCTGATCCCGCACAAACTGAGGGTACTGGCCGCACACGGACTGCCGAGAATGGAATAAAGGTCGTGCGGCCTTATACGCTCGCCCGGCGTGTCATACAGGTTGTGCTTATCGAGGATTACAGTGGCGAATACAGGCAACACAGCCGGCAATGTTCTGATAATAAATCGGTCCTTTCCGAGGTTCGACAGATCGTCGGGCTGTCTCCGGATGTTTTCGATAATCAGTTTGCTGAGACAGCTTTCATATCATGTCACCTATATCCCAAGAGACGCAGGCTACAGGCAGGAAAGATACCGGAGGGTGCTGGAAGGCATGGGAGTTGAGATCGCCATGCCTGTAGAGTTAAAACGATTGCTGCTTTTGAGGCGCTACTCGATCGCCTATCTTTCCTTTTATGATACCGCATGCCAATATTTGACCTCTATCCGGTCTTTTTCGCCCCAAACCAGGATCGTTATCGACACGGTGGACATTCACTTTCTAAGAGAACTAAGGGGAGCGCAACTCTCCAGAAATCCTGTTGATATGCGCAGAGCTGAGTCCACAAGGAAGACTGAACTCGCAGTATACACCAGAGCCGATGCCTTGATTACGGTTACAGAAAAGGATTGGCAAAGCATCGAGACATACATGCCTGCAAAATCGCATTTTGTAATCCCCAACATACATTCCGCGCCAGATCGCCTCCAACAGCCGTCCACCAGGTCCGGGCTGCTCTTTATCGGCAGCTTTGACCATCTCCCGAATGTAGACGCCCTCCTCTATTTCGTTAAGGAGATTCTTCCGCTCATCAGGGCGGTGATACCCAATATTACCCTGGAAGCCGTTGGCGTCAACCCGCCGGAAAGCATCCAGGATTTGCGCAACCAAGGCGTCACGGTCACCGGTTACGTCGCGTCCACGGAACCCTATTTGCTAAAAGCCCGCGTATCCATTGCTCCGCTGCGCTATGGCGCAGGGATGAAAGGAAAGATAGGGGAAGCAATGGCTTACGGTCTGCCGGTTGTCACAACTTCGGTCGGGGCTGAAGGTATGGGGTTGGAGCATGGCAAAACCGCGTTTATCGCCGACACACCTGCGGAATTTGCACAAGAGGTGGTGAAACTATGTTCTGATGACGACTTGTGGCGCATCATATCTGAAAACGCCCAACGTTGTGCCAGGCTAAATTACTCGCCCCGGGTCGTGGCCACAGCCATCCATACTATGATGACCCGTCCGGCGGATCTGCAGCCGTGCAATCCGGACGCTTCCAATACCACCGCATTTTGCTCCAGAGTAAAAGGCTCTTTGGAAAGAATTCTCGGAGGTTTTAAAGATGCCTGCGGGGTATGGAAAAAGCACAAGGACAAAAATAGTGAAGGCCGTCGCTACGTATTGAGAACAATCGACGATCAATGCGATGTCCGTCTATTCTTGCTGCTGTATCCATTCTATGTGGCAGCAAATGCTTTCCGAGTGCTTGTCCGGAAAGCGGGCTCATAACCAGGGAAGACCAGCATCGCCCGGTTTACCGGAAAACCCACTACCGGGAGTTGAGGAGCAAGTCCTTGACTGCAACCTGCCAGCTTGCCGAATAGCGGCGATAGTCTTGCGCCAGCAGCCCTCTGCAGATCACGGGGACGCGAAGGAGCTTACTCTCAGGCAACTGAGACCTGATTTTAAGATGGTTCAGTTTAGCCTGTAGTTTGGAAATCCTGCTCGGCAAACCGCCTGTAAGGGCTGGTTTCGATGCGACACGAGAAAAAGCTTCTTCATAGCGTTTGATTTCATCTCTGTAATACTGCTTTCGGTCGGTAGCCGCACATTCATTGAACCGGAACCTCATACCTTTTTTTTTCGCTCCTATCTGGTTGGCAGAGTGTTGGCGGTATTTGATCAACGGTTCATCAATGATGCTCAGCTGTGAGGTGGCCGCAATCATCAGAGAAATCCATGCATCGTGCATCCAAAGGCGAGGAATGGGGAGCAGATCCTCTCTCAGGTTTAGCCTGAAAGCCAGAGTAGCGCCAGTCACCTTGGGGCCCCTTAGCAGAACATCCAGTGCGTCTGCGTGAAGAACAAGCGATCGCTCTTCGCTCGAAAAATCGACATACTCCCACATCGTGTAGCCCATAGGCCTCAGCCCCTCGTCTACCACCAGCGCATCGCTGAAAAATCCGCCGATCTCCGGGTGGTCTACGAACATTTTTTCCATACAGGCTAATTTATCCAGACGCCACACATCATCTTGATCCGAGAGGACCACGATGTCTCCGGAACAAAGACGAATCGCCTTTTCGAAGTTTTGAACCACTCCCAGAGTGGGACTATTTACAGTAACCCGGATCGGAAACCCTGAGGTCAAGGCCCGGGAACGGAGCATCTCGACTGTATTATCCGTTGATCCATCGTCGCAGACGACCAATTCATAAGGCTGTCTTGTCTGGGCCAGGATGCTTTCCATCTGGGCGTTTAGGTGGCGCGAGCCCTGGTAGGTGCACATTGCAACGGAAATTTTCAAGCTGTCGACTTCTCCCGGACTGCGGGTCCGTGCTGGATGGTTTACGTTAGCTCATTCCCTGTGGAGCTGAATTAGATAACGCCTGGCGCGTCTTAAGCCGCGCTGCTGTGCATAATAGGCAATTCGTTCAAATCTACGCTTCCAAAGAAGCCCTCGCAGGGTACGGAAAATACGCTCGTAGGTTCTTTCCGGTCGAATACTCTGACCATGTATATATTCAAATATGAGGGTGGAATATGCATTCCCTTCCTGCCATCTCTCCAGATATCCGTTCTCAAGGCGAGAGGATGGTATCAAGTGGGTCAAATGCAATCGAACGAACGTACCGGTACCCATTCGGCAATCCCATGATGTGAGAGCCAGGTCAAGGTCCCCGCAAGAGGTCAACGACTTTCCATTTCTGTCCAGACTATAGCCCAGGCTCCCGTGACAAGTCTTCTCGGCATACGTCTCGGCTATACTCCGTCTTACAACCAAGCCGGCCCCATAGGGTGTTGCGCCGGATTCAGTCGGCAAACATGCCCACTGGTCACGTTCAAATTCTCTAAGGCCCAAACACCATGGATAAGCTCTCGCCCATTCCGGGGGGCTAGACTCAAACTCTGGCGATATCCGGCCGCCCCATGCACCCAAATCCGGTCGCTCCTGCGAAATCTCGACCGACTTTTCCAGGTAGTCTGTATCCAAGACATTATCGTCATCAACAAAGATTATTAGTTCAGCCTGCGTTTCCCTAATTCCCCTGAGCCTCGCCGGTGTCAACCCGATTTTATCTTCTCGAACAAAGAAAGATTTAGGATGCCACGCCAAATCCATCCAGTCGCTTATCGGCGGGTTGCTTGCGTTATCTACCACCAACATTTCCCATTGATCTGCAGGCAATGTCTGGCCGCGCAGAGCATCTACAACACGATGCAGGTAGTCCTGCCGAGGATTGTGTGTGCAGATGATCACGGACAATTTCAGGGTCACGATTTCGTCTCCTTGTGGATCTGTCAGCCTAAACACCAGCCACTGGAATCAGCCATCAATTTTCGAGTATGACGCATTGATGCGGGAAGAAAATTCCAGCAGGAATACAGTATATTAGCCGGGGGGCCAGGCCGTTTGCCGGATGAGGCACATACAAACATCAAATTTTGACCCTGGTTAGCGCCAAAGGCCCTATTGGATCGTTCAACATTTCCCTTACCGCTTCAATTGCAACTTCGGAGCTTATGGACGACATACACCTGCGGTCGTGGCCGCACCTATTCCATCGCCAGCAGGGAGAGCATTCGCAACCACCCACCAAATTCCTGTTGCAGGGATAACCCGATTGAAACGGCAGTTCACGGCCGCCATACAGGATGACGCTTCGACAATCAACCGACCTGGCCAAGTGCATTAGCCCTCCGACCAGCCCGACAAAAAGAACGGAGCGGCTCAAAATCGAAGCGGTCTTTCTAAGAGACGTTTTTCCCCGCATATCTATGACCCCGGATAGAGCCGGGTCCGCTGCCGACCCGATCTGTACAAAAGTGTGGGAAGATGAAAACCGGTCAACTATTGCCTGGAAACGTTCCGGGAACCACTCCTTGTTCTTCATGGAATACTGTGCACTCAATCCGGAGGTCTGAATCGAGATCTGACCGGGGACAATCAACCCTTCGGCATGCTCCTTCGGGGACAGGTGCAGGTAGGGCCTCAGAGCAATCTGTCCACTAATGCCGGCAGCTCTGCACATGATCGATAGAATATGCTCGTCCGGAGAAGTATCGCGGTCTTCTGCGGGAAGATTAGTGGAGTAAGCCAGCCACGGGATCTTTACGCCCATGGAGCTCAGAGCCGCAATTCCCTGGTTTGGGTGAATTACGGCATCAACATCGGAGTTGTTTACAAAAAGTTCAGGATATATGCTGGACACCCATATCCCATCGTTGTTGCGAGCCCTTAATTCATGGGCAACGACACTGCACAGTAAATCGTCCCCGATGCCACCGCCGAAGTGAATCAAAAATCGCGGGAGTCCGTACAAAATCACCTTGCCCAGAAGCCTGGCGTAGACAGGAAGTCTCGTTATTTTTCCCGGAGCGCCCATTCGATCATTGCACCTGAGTTCGATTAAAGCATCTAAAGATCATCGGAGCCACCCCTAACATTCCTACAGGTCACCCTTGTCTCGGGTTGTTGCTCAGCTCAACACTCTTCCGCAGACATAAAAGCTAAAGTAGTGGTCAGGACCGTCATCGCTGTCCACAACCGTCAGACCTCTTTCTTCGAAGGCCTCCTTTATGACATCGGGCGTCGGACTCCATTTGTGATGGCCGGCCATCGCAGGATTGTCGGGCAACCACAGTTTACAGGTGGGATGAGGTAGATACAGAAATATAAATCCACCTTTATGAACCTTGTGGATCCAGGTAGTCAACGTCCCCTGCCACTCCGCGATATGTTCGAGGCAATGCGAACTGAATACGAAATCCTGACTGCCGTCGACTATGTTCTCCAGGCAGTTGTCAACGCCGGGGCCATTTGCGATGTCAACCGGTATTGCACCCGGAAGGGGCCACAACCCGGCGCCTATGTCCACCCCCATTCCCTTGCACCATTTAAGAGCATTTCTTCGTATGGCAAAGGATGCGCCCCCAACGGTGAGGTAGTCAGGGTAAAACTCGCCGTCAAACATCCAGCCCCCTGGAACACGTTTGTGCCCGCTCTCAAGAAGGCCCCGGTATTGTTTGAACAATCCAGGGGCATCGGGCATTTCCTCCAGGGAGAGTCGCGGCAGACCGCAAAGCCTTCGGCTAAGTCGCCTCAACGATCCAATTGGACTTAAGCTCATGGTGGTGTTACCTTTATTGGGTTTTGGAAACAACCTTAATTCAGCTTTTAATGTTCCCACGGACACTATAGAATTTAACCTCTTCAATACTCAGGCGTTTCGCTCAAAGGACTTCATATACATCATCCAGTCGATGAGTCGTGTTCACTCACTACCTCATAATGAACTATTGGAACAATAACCCCGTGAAGAGTCTCAGTCTTCTTATTAGCAGAGTCCTCAGAATCTACTATCTCCAGTTCGAACGCCTCTGGTAAATAATCTTCGAATCCTCTATCAGAACGCAAACCGAGGCCAAATCTATATCTGCCTGGAACAAGAGTAATATCTCTATAGGTAACGTAAAATGAGTGTTTACCTATGGCAAATGGGCTTCTTGATAATGAGTAGGAGCTCAACGTAGATGCAAGTTCGAAGCCCGTAGCGGTCTTGAGTGCAAGACCCAGTTCCAGCGCAGGTAAATTCTGAAGTACTTCTACGTCAATTTTCAGGCTGATTTGGCGCGAATATGGAAGCTGCCAATCGCCGATTCGGTCCTCACCAATCAATCTGGCGCCGGCCAGAAGGGCTCGCCCCCCGAACTCTCCCCCGCGCGGGGAAGCCCCGAGGTTCACTACCTCATCTTGCTCCGTGCCGGCGCACAAGTAGCGTTCGACCACCGGTGCAACCCTATCCTTAGTCAGTAAATTGCCCAAGTCCAAAAGAACAGCGCATTCACAAAGTCTGAGAACCGCACCCATATTGTGGCTCACGAATAGTATTGCCCGCCCTTGTTTCGCGACATCCTCCATCTTGCCGAGGCATTTCGCCTGAAAGGCAGCATCACCAACAGCCAGGACTTCGTCGACAACCAAGATCTCCGGCTCCAGGTGAGCGGCGACTGCAAACGCCAATCGGACGTACATTCCGGAGGAATAGCGCTTGACTGGAGTGTCGAGAAATTTTTCCACTTCGGCGAAGGCGACAATTTCGTCGAATTTCTTCTTGATTTCGACCTTGGTCATCCCGAGGATGGCGCCGTTAAGAAAGATGTTCTCCCGGCCGGTAAGCTCAGGGTGAAAGCCGGTGCCGACTTCGAGCAAGCTCGCTACCCGGCCTTTGATCCCTACACGCCCTGCAGTCGGTTCCGTGACGCGGCTGAGGATTTTCAGCAGTGTGGACTTCCCCGCCCCGTTCCTGCCGATGATGCCTACGCGCTCTCCCGCCTTGACCTCGAACGAGACATCCTTTAGCGCATGGAAATCTTCCCTGAAAGGATGGCTGCCATTATTACTTCCGGTTCCATTATGGCTGAAAAAGGAAAAGAATTTCTTTCCGGTATTTTTCACCCCGTTTGCCAGGACGTCCCGCAGGGCGGTGTAGCGCTCGGCTTGCTCGTGCCTGATTTGATAGACCTTGGACAGGTTTTCGACCCTGATGACCGTATCGCTCATGAATTCTCTCGCCTTGCGTCCTCAGATTATGTCCGCAAAAGTCTTTTCGACTTTTCGGAAATACCAGACCCCTGAAATCAGCAACCCACTGACCAGCCCCAGGGAGAGAAGGAAGCCCGGCCAATAGAGGCGTGCCTGCCCCCCGATTATCGCCCAGCGAAACCCGTCGATTACCCCCACCATGGGATTTAGAGAGTAAATCAGGCGCCATTTCGCCGGAACGATGCTACTGCTGAAACCTACCGGTGATATATAGAGGCCCAATTGAACGATGAACGGCACTATGTAGCGAAAATCTCTGTATTTAACGTTTAGCGCAGTAAGCCAAAGGCCCGCCCCCAGAGAGGCTGCAAATGCGATGGCGGTAAATGCGGGCAACATTACGATCCGCCATGCCGGCAGGAAACGGTACCAGAGCATCAGACATACCAGAACCGCTCCGGAAATAATAAAATCGATGAAGCACGTAATGATGGAGCCGGCAGGGACTATAAGCCGCGGGAAATACACCTTGGAGATCAGGTTGGCGTTGTTAATAAGGCTATTGCTGGCGCCGGAAAGAGAACTTGCAAAAAACTGCCAGGGAAGCATGCCCGCAAACACCATGATTGGATAGGGCGCCCCGACTGACGGCAGGTGAGCGAGTTTCCCGAAAACCAGCGTAAAGATCACCATAGTGAGGAACGGCTGCAGGAGAGCCCAGAGAACTCCGATGGTCGTTTGTTTATAGCGGACCAGGATGTCTCGCCAGGACAAAAAATAGAACAGTTCGCGGAAACGCCAAAGGTCGCGCCAATAATTGCGCTCTGTGCGCCCTGGCTCCAGGATGAGATCGAAGGCTTCTTCCACTATCAAAAATCCATACGAAGGTTATAAAATTATTTAGCACGAAGAAGGCGACTGCCCGGGAAGCATGTCTCCCCGGCTAACACCAAATAGCAAAAATCATACCTGGATTATGGACTGGAGAGGGCTGTTAGTAAAGAGAGGCATGGCAAGAAACGGGGATGCCGGAGACGGGGGGGGGCGCCCGTTCTGATCCTGCCAGAAAAATGACGGCGGATGGCCGGATCGGACGGTATTTGATCGGCATGATTTCTGCAAAACCACATCCGACAAATATCCGGGCGCGCCGGGTTGGGGAATATCCGGCGGGCTCGCTCAAAGGCATGCGCACAACTTCGCAGGAGTTAGAAATGAAATATACGATCATCGTTCCTGTCTATAACGCCGAGGACACGATCGGAGAATGCATAGAGTCGCTGCTCGACCAGAAAGACAGAATCTGTGGTCAAGATTATGGCATCATCGTCGTCGACGACGGGTCGACCGACAGGACCCCGGAAATACTTAAGACCTTTCCGGTTGAGGTTATCCGGCTTCCCCAAAATCAGGGTCGCATCGTTGCAAGGCTTACCGGGGCGCGACGAGCCCAAACGAGCAAGGTGCTGTTCGTAGATTCGAGGGTCACTCTTGCCGATGACGCCATCGCCACTCTGGACTCTTTTGACGGCCGGCCGGCAGTCATGGGCGAAACAGACCAAACCGAGTCCAAGTATGTCTCGCCGATTCAAACGGTTTTTTATCTCATTCGCAGAAAATACTACCGAAAGGGGACCTTCCCGGTTGAAAACGAATTCTTGATAACCGAGCAGAATTTCAAACGTTCCGCCAAAGGGACGACTGTTCTGCTCATCGACAGGGATCTCTTTTTAAAGCTGGTTCCGGAACGTACGGGCAAGGACGTGAACGACGATACTCTGCTATTCCACAATCTTGTCTTTGGGCAAAAGATGGGACTCTTTCGATCGAGGCGGCTGTATTACAGGTATTCTCAGCGTACAGATACCAGGCAGCTCGCAGGCTGGCTTTTCCACCGCGGAGTCCGATTTTCCGATTTCTATCTCCGCCAGGGCGGCTATTTTCACGTTCCGTTTCTGCTGCTCTTGGCGACAATGGCGGCCCTGGCATGTTTGGCTCTCATTACCGGGGGCGTGATTTATCTTGCGACCCTCGCAGTTCTGGCTGACGCCATGGTTTCCATTTACCTCTCCGAGGAACGGAAAGATTTCCTAAGAGTATTCTTCGGACTTCCTCCCATACTAATCGTTTTCGGGGGAGGTGTTGCCTCATTCTGGGCTAAAATGCTCGCCCGCAGGCTTTCGCGCGGACTTTCGTTTTGAACTTGAGCACTCTCCCTCACGGCACCAAAACGATCTTCCCGAACATCTCCCCCCGCTCCATCCTCTCAAAACACCGCTTTCCATCCTTTAGCGGCATCACTTCCTCGATCACCGTCTTGATCCTGCCGCTCCAAAGAAGACCGCAAATGGTGCGAAAGTCGTTGGGCGTGCCCATCGTACTTCCGATGAGGCTGATCTGTTTTCCGAAAATCATGCGCACATCGATTTGGGCGACGGGGCCGGAGGTGTTTCCAACGATTGCGATCCGCCCGCCGCGCGCGGCTGCTGCCATGCTCGTCGAAAGGGTGGCGGCGCCGACGTTGTCCACCACGAGATCTACGCCCCGTCGTTCGGTAAGCTTGTAGATTTCCTTCCCCCAATCGAGTCTGGAGCGGTCAATTGCATGATCTGCACCCAGCTCCAGGGCTTTTCGGGCTTTTTCGGCACTTCCCGCAACAACGAAAACGGTCGCCCCGGCAAGTTTTGCGATTTGAATCGAGGCCGAGTTGACTCCGCCTCCCGCCCCGACGACGAGCACAGTCTCGCCTGCGCGGAGCTTCGCTCTTTTTATCAGCATGCGCCAGGCCGTAAGCGTTACGAGAAGCGGGGCGCAGGCCTGGGGAAAGTCGAGCGTGTCGGGCATTTTCACTAGATTGTGGGATGGAACCCTCACATAGCGGGCAAATCCTCCCCGGACATGTTCGCCGATGATCATGTAGCGCGGGCTCATCGAGTGTTCGCCGCGAAGCGTAAACTCGTCTTCTATCGGGTTCAGGCCATGGTCGACCACGACGCGGTCGCCGGTTTTCCAACCGATGACGTCCTCGCCAACGCCCGCCACAACCCCGGCAATGTCCGAGCCGCCCCAGTGGGGCATCTCGAGGTTAAGTCCCGGCCAGCCCCGCATCACCCACAAGTCGAGGTGATTCAGGGCGCAGGCCTTCACCTCGATGAGGACCTCGCCTTTTTCGGGAACGGGATCTGCCACATCCTCGTAGTGCAAAACATCAAGCGCGCCGTGCTGGTGGAAACAAAGGGCTTTCATCTTCGCTCCTTTTCGGGCAGGGTCAGCCGCCTCTGTAGAGAGAGGCAAAAGAGCGGGGGAAGGCTTCCCCCGCGCCCCCCCCCGGGAGCCGCGCAGCGGCGTGGGGGTGCAGGGGGCGAGAGCCCCCGCGTTTTTCCAGGCAGAGTATACAGCCGATTTATCTTCAAAATCCCCCTAAATCCCCCTTTTCCAAAGGGGGACTTGGGTTCGAATCACCCGGCAATCCCCCGGGTTTCCGGATGGACACTAGTCTAAGGCCGCACAAAATGATTTTCAGCCCCCGGGGCAAAAAAAAGCTTTCCTGTTTCGGCGGTGGAAGCCTATATTAGCCGCGAAAGTGAGGAAAGAGATGAAAAAGCCAACTCCGCAGGGCAACCGGCCGAAGGGTACGCTCCGCTGGTTCGTATTCGCCCTGTTTTCCATTTTCGTCTGCCTCGGCCTCATCGGGGGCATCGTGCTTTTTGCGTTCTACGTGCAACTCGACCACTCCCTGCCAAGTGTGGAGGCGCTCAAAAACTACCACCCTCCGCTGGTCACAACCGTCTATTCGGCCGACGGGAAGCTCATCGGAGAATTTTTCTCGCAGCGACGATACCTGGTCCCGCTTAGCGATCTGCCCCCCTATGTCATCAAGGCGTTTATCGCCGCAGAGGATGCGCGCTTCTACGAACAGGGCGGAGTAGACCCGATCGGAATCGTTCGCGCGGCCATAAAAGATATTGCGGCAGGGCATATCGTGCAGGGCGGGAGCACGATCACCCAGCAGGTGGTGAAATCGCTTCTGCTCACCCCCCAGAGGACCTTTTCGCGCAAAATCAAAGAGGTCATCCTGGCCAACCGGATCAACAACAGCCTCAGCAAAAACCAGATCCTCTATATCTATCTGAACCAGATCTACCTGGGCGCGGGCGCCTACGGGGTGGAGGCGGCGGCCAGGACCTATTTCGACGAACACGCCAGCCAGCTCGACCTGGCCCAAGCCGCCATGCTGGGCGGCCTGCCCAAAGCACCCAACGGGTTTTCCCCGCTCCTGCACCCCAACAAGGCGCGCGAGAGGCAGCGCTATGTTCTGCAACGAATGGTCGATGCGCACTTTATCAGCTACGACGAGGCGAAAAAGGCCCTTGCCGAGCCGATCAACATCGTCACCAAACCCGTTCGCTTCGCGCCCGCGAAAATGAACTACTTCACCGAGGAAGTCCGCCGTGAGGCCGAAGCCCGCTTCGGACGCGAGATGCTCTACAAGGAAGGCCTCACGATCGTCACCACCCTCAGCTACAGGGCGCAGGAGATTGCCCAAAAGGCCCTGGACGCAGGGCTTGTCGCAATCGACAAACGGCACAGAAAATACCGCGGACTCCATGTCTACGTCCCGAGCGGCGACTGGCCGAGCACCATAAAGGTACTCCAGCAGTCAAACGGCAAAATGGAAAAGGGAAAAGTCGTCGCGGGCCTCATCACGGCTTTCGACGCGAGAACCAGGACCATCTCCGCAGACCTGGGGGTGGGAAAGGCGATCGTTCCCGAATCGGGCTGGCGGTGGGTGCACCTTCCGGTCAGCCGGGCGGAGAAAGTCTTTCGGCCCGGCGACGTCCTGAGGCTGCGGCTCGACGGGATGCAGGGCGATACCTGGACAGCCAACGTCGAGCAGGACCCCGGCATGGAGGGGGCGATCATGAGCATCTCGCCTCAAACAGGCCGGGTCATCTGCATGGTGGGCGGGCGCAACTACAAGGCGAGCCAGTTCAACCGGTGCACCCAGGCGCTGCGGCAGCCGGGCTCCTCCTTTAAACCCATCATTTACGCCGCAGCACTCGACAAGGGCTACACCGAAGCCTCCACACTCATGGACACGCCGATCACCTTCACCGGCAGCGGCACGAAAGCCTGGTCCCCGGTCGATTACGATCGCCGCTTCTGGGGCCCGATACTGCTTAGAAACGCCCTCATCTATTCGCGAAACGTTCCCACCGTAAAGCTTTTGCGGTCCATCGGGATAAATTACGCCATCGACTATGCGAGGCGCATGGGAATAACGACGCCCCTCACGCATTCCCTGGCGCTGGGACTCGGGGCCTCCGACGTCACGCTCGAAGAGATGCTCAAGGCCTACTCGACCTTCCCGGGCCTGGGGCAACGAGTTAAACCCTACCTCATCGACAGGGTCTACGACCGGTTCGGAAACCTCATCGAGCAGCACCAGGTGCAACGGGAACAGGTGATGTCGCCCCAAACGGCCTACCTGATCACCGACATACTCCAGGGGGTGATCAAACAGGGGACCGGCACGCCCGCAAGGGCGCTCGACAGGCCGTGCGCCGGAAAAACCGGAACCACAAACGATTTCGACGACGCCTGGTTTATCGGCTACACCCCTTCGGTGCTCACCGGCGTCTGGGTGGGCTATGACGACCATTCCTCGCTTGGCAGAGGAGAGCAGGGCGCGCGCGCGGCCTGCCCGATCTGGACCGATTTCATGAAGCAGTACCTCGCGGACAAGCCGGTCGAAACATTTACCATTCCCGACGGCATCGTGTTCGCCAAAATAAACGGGACGGGGGACATACCCGAATCGGAAGGCTCGGGAGGCAGCGTCTATGCCGCTTTTGCCGGGAATGTCCCCACTCCGGGATCGAACATGGAAAACCCCGCCGGGGAGCAGGCCCAGTCCGGCCAGGGTGGCGACGAGGTCCAGACGGACAACTCGGCAATTCCCTCCGCCCAGGGGCAGTCCCAAACGGATGATTCCTACTTCAAGTCGGAGCTCTACTAGCGTTGAAAGGATGGCTTTTCTACTCGACCCTCGCACTCCTCGCCTGGGGCGTCTGGGGTGTTTTGCCCAAGGTCGCCCTCGATTGCATCGAGCCGGGAACCGCTTTTGTCTTCGAAGCTCTGGGCGCCGTGATAACGGGGGTTGTCTTTCTGATCATATTTCGCCCCCCCCTCACCGGGGTCCCGATCATGGGCGTGGTGCCGGCTCTTTTTTCCGGCGTTTTGGGATTTACGGGAATGATTTTTTTCCTCCTGGCAGTGCGCTGCGGGGGCAAGATCTGCGTCATCGCCCCCCTTACCGCACTCTACCCCGTCCTTTCCATCGCCCTGGCGCTCCTCTTTTTCAAAGAAAAGATAAACCTCGTCCAATGCACCGGGATCGTTCTGGCGGTGATTGCGGTGTTTTTGATTGCGCACCAATGAGAAATGGTACATTTTTGCACCCTTTCCGTGTTAAAAATCCCGATCTTGTCTGAAAACCGTACAGGAGGCGGGCGGTAGATTTCGCTCGCAAAAAGACACCACAAGAGCGCAAACCCGCTTGCCGGGCGGCGAAAGACGCCTTGCCCCAACTTGGGGGAGCAGCCCCGGGGGCCTCTTGCGAGCCAGAGGCATGAAAATTGCTCCAAAGCCCCGGGGACAGGAAAAGGGCGCTACTACTTGGATTTTTTCAAACAGAGGTGAAAAATGGAAAAATTGGATTTTCCCCTGGCCGCATGGCTTGTGTTCGTGGGATCGGCCCTGCTTGAGGTGGGAGGAGATGCGGTGGTGCGAAGGGGCCTCAGGGGAGCAAACGTGGTTATCATCATAGCCGGAGGCCTGATGCTTGCCGGCTACGGTCTTCTCGTAAACACCGTGCACTGGGATTTTTCAAGGCTTTTGGGCGTCTATGTGGCCGTGTTCGCAATCGTTAGCGTCATGGCAGGCAAATTCGTCTTCGGGGAATCGGTCCCCGGCGCGACCTGGTTGGGATTGCTCATAATTGTTGCAGGCGCTCTGGTCATCCAGTTCGGCCGGTTGATATAAAAGGGCTGCAGGAAGATGGTGGAAATAGGAAGCATTTTCGAGGACCGCTACAAAATCCTGTCCTCCCTGGGCAAGGGGGGATTCGGAACGACTTTTCTGGCCGAAGATATTGAGACGAAGCGCAAGGTCGTCGTGAAGATCCCGCACATAGCGCAACTGGGGGATCCCGCCGTCTACGAGCGTTTCCGAAGAGAGGTGGCCATCGGCAAGCTTTTGAACCACTCGGACGTTCCCGAGGCGCTTGCGATCTCCGAAGGAGATCCGCCCTATCTCGTGTTGAGATACGCCGAAGGCGAGTCCCTGGCGAAGGTGCTGGCAGACAAAGGCAGGCTGCCGGTCGATCAGGTGGCGAAGATGGTCGCCAACCTGCTCGACGCCCTTCAATCCTGCCATGAGAGGGGGGTGTACCATCGGGACATAAAACCTGAAAACCTCGTACTGGCGTCCGACGGGCATTTAAAGATCGTCGATTTCGGCATCGCCCTCATGGAAGGCTCGCCGCGCGTTACCTGGCGAGGCTTCTCCGGCCTCATGGGGACCCCCGAATATATGGCCCCCGAACAGATCAAGGGCGAACGCGGCGACGCCAAAAGCGATATCTACGCGGTCGGATGCCTTCTCTATCACATCTTGAGCGGTTCTCCGCCCTTTACCGGCGACAACCCTTTGACGATAATGTATCAACACATGACCGAAAACCCGCAGCCGCTAACGTCCATAAAAGACCTCCACCCCGGGATACGCTCGGCGATCTGCCGAGCGTTGCGGCGGCGAAAAGAGGAGAGATACGAGGCGGCCGAGCAGATGGCCAATGATCTTCGGGCGCCTGAGAAGGCGGACCTCAAGTGGCTCGATGAACCCGATCCGCCGCTTGCGGCCATGCTTCCCACGGGGCGCAACAACCTGCTGATATACGGAGGGGCTGTTTTGGCAGCAGTCGCGATCCTGGTGCTGCTCCTGTTTCTACGGGGCTAGAGGCCGCTAAATGGCCCTTTCTCCGGTTTCCCCCGTCCTGATCCGCACAGCATTTCCGATGGGATAGGTAAAGATTTTGCCGTCCCCTATCTCTCCGGTACGAGAGATTTTTACTATTGCCTCGATGACGAGATCGACCTTGTCGTCGAGGACGACCATCTCGATTTTGGTCTTCGGAAGCAGATTGATATTGAGTTCCATGTTCCACTCCTCGCTGGTTCGCCCCTTCTGCAGGCCGCAGCCGATCACCTCGGTTACGGTCATCCCGTTGATTCCAAGACCGCCAAGAACGTTGCGAACGTCCAGAATTTTTTCCGGACGCAGGATGCATTCGATTTTCGTCATTTTTCACCACCTGAATAGTTGAAGCCGTCGGGGCTATATTTTGTTCACCGTAACCGTCAGTATCGTCATATTGTCATGGCCGCCGCGCCGGTTGAGTTCGGCCACCAATTCGGAGAGTCCTGCCTTCGAGGAACCCCGCTCCAGGAGAAACGATTTGAGTTCCTCATGGGTCGCATGCTCCAGGATTCCGTCGGTAATCATGCAGAAAAGGTCCCCCGGCCGGACGAGTCCGGAATAAAAATCGGGCACGAGCAAAGGGCCGTCTCCGACCGCCTTGAGCAGAACATTCTTGTTCGGATGGGTCCTCGCCTCCTCGGCGCTGATCAGCCCCAACCGCATGAGTTTTCCGACCAGGCTGTGGTCCTTTGTCAGTTGGATCATTTCCTCGTCGCGCAGCAGCATGATTTTCGAGTCGCCCACATGCGTTATGAAAAACCGGTTTTGCTTCAGGACGAGCGTAGACAAAGTGCACTTCATGTTTCGCGCCGCAGCATGGGACATCGACAGGTCGAAGATGTGCAGGGAAGTCTTTTGAAAGGCGCTTTTGAGCCGATCGGGGATCTTGTTCGAAAGATCTCCGAAATAGTATTCCTGCAAGAGGACATTGACCGCCTCGGCGCTCGCCGCCTCCCCCGCAGCGCTTCCCCCCACGCCGTCGGAGACCGCAAACAGGCTTCCAAGCCGACCCAATCCCGGATCTCCGGGCACGTGCCACCCGAGATAATCCTCGTTATTCTGGCGGACCATCCCTTTATCGGAAAGACCGCACACCTGCAAGGCTTCCATTACCGAATCCCCCGGAGGGTAAAGATGGAAAAGGAGGGCCGGGGGTTGGCAACCCCCGACCCGCTACCACAGCATTTTGTCTTGATAAGCGGTTTTCTTCCTGCTTCCCGCTCCTCGCTTCTCTTCCTTCTAGCTGCTTCGAATCGGTCCGCCGATGATCTTTCTATTCGTCTTCGCACTCTGCACGAACAGGTAGATGATACCGATGACAAACCATATCGCAGTGGCCACTATCGCGTACATCGCGGCGGTCTTCGTGTCGCCGCCCCCGAGGATCCCGAGGTAGAAGACCGCGACCAGCATGGCGATGTTGGCCAGAGCGCCCACGATGGGCACAACGATGTGTGTGAACACATTTCTTTGCGGATGCCTCAAAAAGGCCACAAGCGCAATCAGGTTGGTCATTCCGTAGAGAATGAAGGTCCCGACATTGGACCACAGCGTGACGGCGGTCAAATTCACGACCGAGACGACCCCGAAGGCGCCGATCGCGGCCGATGCGATCGCCATGGCCACCACACCCCCATGCGGGGTGGAGTACTTGGGGTTTAAAAAGCCCAGAAAACTCGGGACTTCCTTATCCTTCGACATCGCGTAGGTCACGCGAACCCCGGTGTTCATGCAGGCCAGCGTGGTGCCGATAACGGCGATGGCAACCGAAATGGCGACCAGGATCATCAGAAGAAAACCCATGTGGCCCAAAAGCGCATTGCCGAGATCTTGAACCATATCGCCCATCGGTGCGCCCGAAGTCGCAGCCGCGGCGATCCCGTGGAGCAGGTTGCCTTTGGCGTCTTTTACCGCATAGGAGGTATTGAGCCAGGCGTTGGATCCGAAATATTCGAAAAGATAGCAGACAACGCCCTGGATAATCAGCGAAAGGATCACTCCCCGGCTCACGTGCTTGGGGGATTTGGCCTCAGCGGTAAGGGCCGTGGCCGTCTCGAAGCCCACCAACACCAGGATTGCAACGGTTGCCTGGAACATCACGTTTGCAAAACTGTGCGGCATAACGATCGAGGTGAGCGATTTGTGAACGAAGGTCACGTGCTCGGGATTCTTGAACCGGTAGACCAGCGCCAGAACGGTCACAACGATCAGGGTCACGATCTGGAGCACGTTGATCACAATACTAATGACCGTCGATCCCGTAATTCCGCGATAGGCTATGTAGGCGACCGAGAAGGAAAACGCGATCGAAATCGCTATCTGCCAGCCCACCGAGAGATCGATGCCGAACTGCTGACAAATATAGACGATGAGTGTAGCCATCATCGCCACCATTACGCCCGGGTAAACCCAGTAGTACAGATGAGAGGTCCATCCGACGATAAACTTCGAGAGCCGTGCGAAGGGCGAGAGTTTGTCTTCGTTTAGCATCGCCTGTTCGGTAAAGTAATAGGAGCTGCCGGTGCCCGCGTCCGGATAGAGTTCGGCGAGCTTGGAATAGGAAATCGCCGTAAGAAAGGAGAGCACCAGAGCGAAAAATAAACCCGTCCACATATCCATGGCCGTCGTTTTCCCGGCCAGGTCCACCTGCGCGGCCTGCACCTGGAAGGTCAACCATAAAAACGCCCCCGGAGCGATCAGCGCCATGGCATTGACCGTAACCCCGGTAAGCCCCAATGTTTTTTTGAATTCTCCCTGTTCCGCCATAACTTCCCTTCCCTGATGAATTGGAAAAACTGCCCGTGAGTTCGGCGCGGCGGGTCGCCGCTGCCGGTAAGTAGGAAATCACATGGTGCCTGCGCATGCAGTCACAGGGAAAGAGCAAATAGTTTGCCAACCGGGCTCGAAGTGTTTCACGGCGCGGCTTTGCGGAAACTACCTCCCCGCAAGCGTTAAATATTGGTGACAATATTGATTCGAAAATGTATCGACCATAAATCGCAGAACCAAATTGTCCGTTTTTGTGGGGCAATCCCTTTTCCCCATCCGGGACGGGCGGGAGTACCCGGAATTGACATGCAGGCGGATGGGGACCCGAGTCGAACTTCGGCCTCCCCCTTCGTGTCCTTCGTGCTCTTCGTGGTGAAATGTTTCAAAATATTCACCACGAAGAGCACGAAGTTCCACGAAGGAGAAATATCTGTCGTTTAGCAAGCAGACAACCGGACAGTGTCCTCCCTGCGATCGTTTGCAGTGAAGATCCGCACAAAAATGTATCGAGCAAGCCTGGAAGAACCAAATTGTTCTCTTTCTGCCGCAAAAAATTACCGCTCCTTCCGCCTTCCCCCGCAAAAACACTCCTTTTTTCCGTTTGGCACGAAACTGGAAATCCAGACGCCCGACAACCGGCTCTGTAGTGAGATCCAATTCCGGGGAAAAAGAAGGCGGCCTGCATGGACAGTGTGTGTGAAGTAAAACTAAACATTTTTTCGGCACTGCACCGGGTGCTGGACCGGGCGCTCCATTGCGAGCAGAGCCTGGAGGGCGTCGTAGGCGCTCTTTCGCAGGCTGTTCCTCATACCGGGGCGGCCGTCGTTGTGCGCTGCGACGCCGAGGTGCGTTTCTTTTTCAGCCGGTGTGCGGAAGATACGGGCAACGGACTGGAACAAAGGGTCCGCACCCTGTATAAAAAAGATATGGGCATCCTGTTTCGCCTCCCGCAGCCTTTTGTCCTCCCGGGTGACGCAACGGAGCCTCTTTTCCTCGACCGTAAGACCCTTCATACGATCCGCAAGGAACAGGTAGGCCTCTTTGGCGCCCCGATCCTTCAGGCGGGAGAGGTGGCAGGGGCGATTCTGGTCGATCGTTTTTTCGACGACCGGACGCCGATTCTGGAGGAGGTGCAAGTATTGTCTCTTCTGGCCTCGTTCATCGATCGCCTCCTGGGGCTGCAAGCCCGGGTAAGAAGGCGGGAAGAGGCGCTTGTGCGGGAAAACCGGGCGCTTCGGGCAAGAGTGTCCGAAGAGGGTCTGGAGCTGGTGTGCTTTGGTCGCAGCGAGGCGGCGAAAAAGCTCGAGACGCAGATCCGGGGGGCCGCGAACGCGGATGCGCCGGTTCACATCAGCGGCGAGCCCGGGACCGGAAAGAGTCTGGCTGCGCGACTGATTCACGAGCTGAGTGAAAGGCGGAGGTTTCCTTTCGTGCGGGTGCACTGCGCGCTTCCCGAAGAAGTGCTGGAAAAGGAACTCTTCGGCCACACCGATGATTTTTTGCAGGCCGGCATGACGGAGCCTCCCGGCGCCCTTCCGCCGGCCCGGCCGCAGGGGGCCTTCGAGAGGGCCGCCGGGGGCACCCTGCTCCTCGATGAGGTAGGGGACCTTTCGCCAGCGCACCAGGTGAGGCTTCTCGACACTCTCGACGGACTTTGGAACGAAGGCCTCGGGGCCGAAGGCGCGACCACAAGGATCGTCTCGGTTTCGGGCGCCGACCTTCTTACCGCCCACACACACGCTTTCCGAAAGGACCTTTTCGGCAGGCTCGGCACCCTGCGGATTCATATTCCTCCCGTACGGGACAGAAAGGAGGACATCCCGGGGTTGATCGAACATTTTCTTTCCTGCGAGCGCAGGAAGGAGGGCCGGAAAACGCAGATGAGTCCTCGGGCGCTGGAGAAGCTGTGCGAACACGACTGGCCCGGAAATATAGCCGAGATACGCAATACCGTGATCCGGCTGGTGGTCATGGCCGGGGGGGAGCAGATCGAGGCCGGGGAGGTCGAGTCGGTTTTGCGCGGAGCAGTGCCGGCCTCCGGGGCGCAAGAGCGTGTCACGCCCCTTTCCTCATGGTCCCGCCTGGATAAGATCGAGATCCGGGAGGTGTCGGCCGCGCTCGAGCGCAACAGTTGGGTCAGGAGGAAAGCGGCCGACGAGTTGGGGTTGACATTCCGCCAGATGAACTATCGCGTGAAAAAATACGGCCTCGACACCCTCATAAAAGAAAATAAAGGGAAAAAGTAAAGGGCCGAACTCTTCGCCCTTCGGCCTTGGACCTTCGACCTTGGACTTTGGACCTTCGACCTTGGACCTTGGACTTTCGACCTACTTTTTCCTGTCCCAGACAGGGACGAGCAAAAGCGGAATCTCGGCGCGGCTGGTGAGGCCGGGCGTGGTGCTTCCCGACCAGAAGGCGTCCATACCGGTTTTCCCGTGGGTCCCGAGCACGAGCAGATCGGCCTTCACCTGCCGGGCGAAATCGACGATCGCCGTGACGGGCTCGCCGCGGCGCACCGCGGCGGTTGCCGATAGCCCTTCGGCCTGAAGGGAGGCAAGGCGTGCGTGCAGGTACTTTTCCGCATCCTGTTCGTAGAGATCCAAAAGGGCGCAGGTTGTCCCGGGGAGCATTTTTGCAGCAGCGGCCTTTTCGCCGGAGAGGGTGGAATAGGTGTCAACGACCATGACGAGGTGGAGTTGCGCCTGGCAGAGAGTGGCGAACCGCGCTGCGATTGTCAGCCCCTCTTCGTGCTCGGGGTCGCCGTCCAGGGGGACAACCATTTTCAGGCAGGAAAAATCGCTCCCGACGCTCCCGGGAGGAATCAACAACACGGGCGCCGTGGCGAGGCCCGTGACCTGCTGGGCGATTCTTCCGAACATGAATCCGCGAAGGCCTCCCCGGCCGTGGGTGCACATGACGATCAGATCGGCGCCCAGCTCTTGCGCATGCTCTGCAATGCTTCGCGCCACATCCTTTACCTGGTTGGTATGCACATGGGTTTCCACCGGAATTTCGGGCGGAAAAATCCGTGCGGCCACCTCGGTGAGATACGCGCCGGCCTCCTGCGTTCCGGTAAGATGGCGTTCTCCATGGATTTCCCGCGGCGCCCCCTCTTCGATCGCGTGTATGAGGGTCACTTTCGCATGCAGCCTGCGGGCAAGAAAGAGTGCTGCGGGAAGCGGCGCCTCGGCAAGCTTGGAACCGTCCAGAGGGACCAGGAGATGTTTGAACATGGGATTTACCCTCCCGCGAAGATCTGATAGATCAGATAGACGTTCAACACCAGGATGAGGGCCGCCACCATGGCGGCAAGGGCCGTTACGACAGGGTTGTTCACCAGTTCCCCCATCACATCTTTTCGCCTCGTAAACAGTACCAGGGGAATTATAGCAAACGGGAGCCCGAAACTCAGCACAACCTGGCTGATCACGAGTGTTCTTGTCGGGTCGAGCCCCAGAAGAATCACTGCCATGGAGGGCACGATGGTAACGAGGCGCCGAATCCAGACCTTTATGCGCCGCCGCAAAAAGCCCTGCATCATGATCTGGCCGGCCATCGTCCCCACGGCGGAAGAAGAGAGCCCGGAGGCCAGGAGAGCGACGGCGAAAATCACGCCCGAGGACCTGCCCAAAAGCGGCTGCACGGTGTGGTAGGCGGTCTGGAGGGTCGCGACCCCGGTCAGCCCGTGTTTAAAAAAGGTGGATGCGGCCATGATCAGCATCGCCATGTTGATGAGGCTGGCAACCCCCATGGCGACCACCACGTCGACGATCTCAAAGTGGAACAGCCGTTTGCGGCGGCCCGGGTCTTCCACGACGATACGCCCCTGCGTAAGGGCCGAGTGCAGGTAGATTGCGTGCGGCATGACCGTCGCCCCGACGATTCCCGTGGCGAGCAGCACGGATTCTGCGCCGGAAAACTGCGGTACGACCGTGTGGTAGAGTATGACGCCCCAGGCAGGCTTATCGAGCACGGTCTCGATCAGATAGCTGACCGATACGACCCCCACCAGAGCGGTTATAACGGCTTCGAGCGGGCGGAAGCCGTAGCGCTCGAGCCCCAGGATGAGAAAGGTGGCAAGGGCGGTAAGAAGTCCCGCCGCCCACAGGGGAATGCCGAGCAGAAGATTGAACCCCACCGCCGCCCCGATGAACTCGGCCAGATCGGTCGCAATCGCAACGATTTCCATCACCGCCCACATCGTGAGAACGACGGGACGGCGGAAATGATCGCGGCACAGTTCAGCCAGATTTTGCCCCGTAGCGATACCCAGTTTGGCCGAAAGGGTCTGGAGAAGCATCGCCATCAGGTTGCTTGCGGCGATGACCCACAGAAGAAGATAGCCGAACTGGGCGCCCCCCTGGATGTTGGTGGCGAAATTTCCCGGGTCGATATAGGCCACACTGGCGATGAACGCCGGTCCCATGAAAGGGAGCAACCGGCTGAGCCGCCCCTTGCCGCCGCTTTCGTCCAGGACCTTCAGGGCCGAGTCCACCGTCCCGTCCCGATCAGTCTTCCTGCGGCTCGCTATATTGAGATCGTCCATAACTGTCATGACTCACGAATTTATTTATTGGTCCCCCGGTGCAATTACCTTTAAAAACGGCCACGGAAGGGATAATAAGGATCGAAATTCGGAAAAACAACAAATAACGCGTTGGAGTCTGGGATATGAAGGATTCGATGAAGGAAAAGGGATTTGAGTTGCTGGAAAACCTCAGCCAGGCGCATGGGGCGCCAGGCCAGGAGAGCGAAGTACGAAGGATCTTTCGAAAGGAACTGGGAGAAACCGTCCGAACCGACAGGGCAGGAAATATCTTTTACGAAAAAAAGGGCTCCTCCGACCGACCGAGGGTCCTTATCGCCGCACACATGGACGAAGTCGGCCTGGCGGTGCAGGCGATAACCGAGGAAGGCCTTCTCAGGTTTGTCACCCTTGGCGGCTGGTGGGCCCATACGCTTCTGGCCAAACGCGTGCGCGTACGCACCGCCGATGGACTCGAAATACCCGGCGTAATCGGCGCCAAGCCCCCCCATTTCCTTGCCGAATCCGAGCTCAATAAGTTGATGAACATAGAAGACATGTTCATCGACGTGGGCGCAAAAGACGCTGCCCAGGTGCGGGCCTTCGGAATCGGTCTGGGAGATGCGATAGTTCCGGAGAGCTCCTTTACCCACATGCACAACCCCGACCTCCTGCTCTCGAAGGCGTTCGACGACAGGGCCGGACTCTCCGTCGCGGTCCATGCGGCACTCGAAATGGCGCAAACGGGTCACCCCAATACGCTCATTTTTGCCGGAACGGTCCAGGAAGAAGTGGGGACCCGCGGGGCGCGTGCCACCGCCTTTTCCACCTCACCCGATCTGGCCATTATTGTCGAAGGCGCTCCGGCCGACGATCTGCCCGGGGTGAGCAAACAAGACCGGCAGGCCGCCATCGGCTGCGGGCCCCAGATCAGGCTCATGGACTCCACGGCGATTCTCAACCGGGAGTTCATACGGTTTGTGACCGAGACGGCGGAAAAAAACGCAATCCCCTACCAGCTCGCAGTGCGCAGAAAAGCCGGGACCGATGCCGCCCCCATACAGCAGCACGCCTCCGGCGTGCCCTCCGTGGTGATAGCCGTGCCGTCCCGCTACATCCACACGCACAATACGATTCTCGACATCTCCGATTATATCAATACCGTCAAACTCCTCGTTGCGCTCCTGGAAACTCTTGACGAAAACGTCTCCGAAAAAATCGGAAGTTTTCCGGATTGAAAATCCTCGCCGGCGCGGGAATTTTTTTGACAAACCGCGCCGCCTCCCCCGAATTGGACCATTCGCTTCTTGATTTTTACCGAGACCGTTTTATATTGGTTAGCACTCAGCCAGAAAGAGTGCTACTATAATGACCCGAGAAGCCCCTGGGGCAAATCCAACAAAAAAATCAAGGAGTACAGCTACATGGCGTACAGACCGCTTCACGACAGAATTCTCATTCAACGGCTCGAAGAACAGGATAGAACCGCCGGAGGCATCATCATCCCCGACACGGCCAAGGAAAAACCGCAGCAGGGAAAGGTGATCGCCGTGGGAACGGGGATCATCCTGAAAAACGGCAAGACGGTCCCGCTGCAGTTGAAACCGGGTGACAGGGTTTTATTCAACAAGTACGGCGGCACCGAAATCAAGTTTGGGGACGAAGAGTATCTGGTCATGCGCGAAGACGACATCCTGGGCGTTATCGAATAAGTTGCTGAAAGGCGAAGGAGGATCATTACGATGCCGGCAAAAGAGATCAAGTATGGTGTTCAGGCACGAGAGAAGTTGTTGAAGGGGGTCGATACCCTGGCCGACGCGGTCAAGGTGACCCTTGGGCCCAAGGGGCGAAACGTCGTGTTGGAAAAGTCGTGGGGCTCGCCCAACATCACCAAGGACGGGGTAACCGTGGCCAAGGAGATCGAACTGGAGGACAAGTTCGAAAACATGGGCGCGCAGATGGTAAAGGAAGTCGCGAGCAAGACTTCGGACATCGCGGGCGACGGGACGACCACGGCAACGGTGCTGGCCCAGGCGATCTATCATGAGGGCGCCAAGCTGGTAGCGGCCGGACACAACCCGATGGCCTTGAAGCGGGGGATCGAAAAGTCGGTCCAGGCGATTGTGGCGGAGCTCAAAAAACTGAGCAAGCCCATAAAGGACCAGAAAGAGATCGCCCAGGTAGGAACGATCAGCGCCAACAACGACCCGGGGATCGGCAATATTATCGCCGAGGCGATGAACAAGGTCGGCAAGGAAGGCGTGATCACGGTCGAAGAGGCCAAGAGCATGGAAACGACCCTGGATGTCGTTGAGGGCATGCAGTTTGACCGCGGCTACATCTCGCCCTACTTTGTGACCGACCCTGAACGGATGGAGGTGGTCCTGGAAGACACGCTGATCCTGATAAACGAGAAGAAGATCAGCAACATGAAGGATCTGCTGCCCATTCTCGAACAGATCGCCAAGATGGGGCGCCCTCTTCTGATAGTGGCCGAAGACGTAGACGGGGAAGCGCTGGCGACCCTGGTGGTCAATAAGCTCCGCGGAACGCTTCGGGTAAGCGCGGTGAAGGCCCCCGGGTTCGGCGACAGGCGCAAGGCGATGCTCGAAGATATCGCAGCCCTTACGGGCGGGCAGGTAATCTCGGAAGACATGGGCGTAAAACTCGAAACCGTGACGCTCAGGGACCTGGGGTCCGCAAAGCGCGTCAGTATCGACAAGGACAATACGACGATCGTCGATGGCGCGGGTTCCCGCGAGGCGATCGAGGCTCGGGTAAAGCAGATCCGGGCGCAGATCGAGGAGACGACCTCGGATTATGACCGTGAAAAGCTCCAGGAGCGGTTGGCAAAGCTTGTGGGCGGAGTCGCGGTGATAAAGGTCGGCGCGGCGACCGAAACGGAGATGAAGGAAAAGAAGGCCCGGGTGGAGGACGCTTTAAATGCGACCAGGGCCGCCGTGGAAGAAGGGATCGTCCCGGGCGGCGGCGTGGCGCTTCTTCGCTGCGCGGGCGCGCTCGAGGGCGTACAGGTCGAAGGCGAGGAGCGCTTCGGGCTCAACATCATCAAGCGTTCGATCGAGGAACCGATCCGCCAGATAGCCAATAACGCCGGCCAGGAAGGTTCGGTCGTGGTCGAGCGGGTCAAGGCCGGCCAGGGGTCCTTTGGCTACAATGCCGACTCCGACGAATACGGCGACATGGTGGAAGCGGGCGTGATCGACCCGACCAAGGTCGTGCGGTTCGCCCTCCAGAACGCTTCGAGCGTCGCTTCCCTCCTTCTTACCACTGAAGCGATCATCGCGGAAAAGCCCAAGAAGAAGGCCCCCCCCATGATGCCCCCCGGCGGAGGAATGGGTGGTATGGGCGGCATGGGCGGTATGGGCGGCATGGGCATGGATGACATGTACTAATTGAGGACGGGGCCGGGCGGGCGGTTCGACCGCCTGCCCCACTCCAAACAAAAGAGCGGGGGCTTTCGCCCCCTGCACCCCCTCGCCGCGATGCGGCTCATTTGGCGTTTGCGGCGGCGGCCTTCGGCCAGTCGCCGCAAACGCCGAGCGATCGGCCCTCGCGCGCAAGGCGCGTGAGGGCCGAACCCAGGGGGTGCAGGGGGCGCCAGTCCCCGCTCTTTTGCTCTTTGCTTCTTCTTAGCCGGCCGGCGCCTTCGTCTGCGGCGACTCCGCGCCGCTACGGCGCTCTCCCATGCGTCTGTCCGGACCGGTATATCTTCTTTGTTTTTCCCCGGCGAAGGGAATGGAGCGGTCGAAGCGCAGCTGCGAGATCTGCTCGGAGACAAGCCCGATGAGAAAAATCAGGACGGCGAACACCATGAGCATCTGGGAGGTCGGGCCGTAGCGTGCGTTGAGCACGAAAATCCTGTAGAGTCCGTAGCCCAGACCGGTAAGGAAGGTGAAAGCCCCGATGGGCAGGAAAATCTTCATGGGCGAAAACAGGGTCGTGATTTTGAAAATGATGAGGAAAAAACGCGTTCCGTCCCGCAGGAGCCGGATTTTGCTCTTGGTGCCCGAAACCCTCGCGGGGCTTTGTATGGGCAGGTAGGCCAGGCTGTAGCCCGAGCGTACGGTGGCCAGGGTAATGGTCGTGGGGTAAGAGAAGGTGTTGGGAAGAAGGGCTACGAATTCTTTGGCAACCCCGGCCCGCACGGCACGAAAGCCGGAGGTGAGATCGTCGATGCGGCGGCCGCACACGTAGGAGGCAAACCGGTTATAGATCCTGTTGGCAAAGTCGCGGTGCAGGCTGCTCTTCGAGCCCGCACCCCGTGCGCCGACGACCATGTGGTATTTTTCGAGCAATTCGAGAAGGGCCGGGATATCTTCGGGCGGGTGCTGCCCGTCGGCGTCGAGCATTACGAGAAAGGCGCCTCTGGCATGGCGGATGCCGGTCTTTATCGCTGCACCGTTTCCTATGTTGTAGGGGTGGCACACAACGATCGCTCCGGCTTCACTGGCTACCTCGGCGGTTTGGTCCGAGGAACCGTCGTCTACGACGATGATTTCGTGGCTTCGCCCGGTTTCGCTCAGGACTTTGCGGATCCTTGCGATTACCGAGGCAACTCCCCGCGCTTCGTTTCTGGCCGGGATTATGACGCTTACCTGCAGATTTTCCGGGGAATTGCCGTAGTGCACCGGGGGCTCCTTTTTCGCCTTCCCCTGCCGCCAGGGGCTCTGCCTTCTGGATGACTTGCGCGCTTATCGGGAACCGGGAGGCGGAGAAAGCCGGCTCTGCGATAGAACAGAAAAAGCACGATCTGTGCCGTAATCCCCCGAAAACCACGAAATTCTTTTTTCTTCGCGCCTTCGCGTCTTCGCGTGACACATAGTCCATAGAATCCCCCCGCACGCACGCGAACGCTTGTTGAAAAAGGCGGCGCAAAAATTTACAATATAGTCCTGCGGTTTGGCCGTGTGAGGTGAATTGCAATACAAGGAAGACAAAAAAGTGTCGCTTCTACCCATATCGATATATCCGGACCCGGTGTTACGCCAGAAGGCCGCGCGCATCGAGAGCATCGACGCCTCCATCGAGCGTCTCATAGACGACATGATCGAGACGATGTACGAAGCGCCGGGAATAGGTCTTGCGGCAAACCAGGTGGGGCGGCCCGTGAGGCTGGTGGTCCTCGACGTGGAGCGCGGGGAGGAGAGTTCCGGGCTGATCGTGCTGATAAACCCCGAAATAGTGAGCGCCACCGGGAAGACCAAGTCCGAGGAAGGCTGTCTCAGCATCCCCGGGTACTTCGCGGGCGTAACCCGCTGCCAGGAAGTCGTGGTGCGGGGGCTGGACCGCCGGGGCACGCCTATCGAAATAGCCGCCGACGGGCTTCTCGCGATCGCTTTGCAGCACGAGATCGACCACCTGGAGGGCAAATTGTTTATCGACCGGATCAGCGCGATCTCCCGGGATATTTTTAAAAGAAGATGGAAAAAGAAAAGGGAGGAGAGGACGGAATCCGAACTGTGCCTGGACTAGTATTTTTCGGAACACCTGAATTCGCCGTTCCCTGCCTGCGAAAATTGATCGAGTCCAGGGCCGATATCCGTCTCGTGATAACGCAACCCGATCGGGCAAGCGGCAGGGGGCGAAAAATCCGTCATTCTCCGGTCAAAATGTTGGCGGTCGAAGCGGGGCTTCCCGTCTATCAGCCCGAACGGCTCCGAGAGGTCGAAGCGCTCGAGGCTGTTCGCTCCTGCGGGGCACAGTGCGCCGTCGTGGCGGCCTTTGGTCAGATCCTTCCGCAATCTTTCCTCGATCTTTTTCCGCTCGGGGCGCTCAACATTCACGGTTCGCTTTTGCCCCGTTACCGGGGGGCAGCCCCCATTCAGCGAGCCATACTGGCCGGGGAAGCCCTCACAGGCATCTCCATAATGCTTCTCGATGCCGGACTCGATACCGGGCCGGTGCTCGTGCAAAAAGAAGAACCGATCGGCCCCCGGGATACGTTCGGTACGGTGTATAAAAACCTTGCCGAAAAGGGTGCCGAACTTCTCCTGGAAGCGCTTGGCGACTGGAGTGCGGGACGCATTTCCCCCCATGCCCAGGACGGACGGCTGGCCACCTACGCTCCCCCCGTAACGAAGGAGGAACTGCGGATTGATTGGAATTCTGCGGCAAAAGATATTATAAACAAGGTCCGCGCATTCGATCCTGCACCGGGCGCCTGGTTTGTTCTGGGAGGCAAACGGGTGAAGTGCTTTGGCGCCTCTTCGGTCTCCTTTGCCGCCGCCGGGGGCGCCGGTGAGGTGATCGGGATGGGGGAGCGCGGTCTTATCGTCGCAGGAGGCTGCGGCGGGTCACTGTGCCTGGGAGAGCTTCAGATGGAGGGAATGCGGCGCATGAGCGCGACCGAATTTACTCGCGGCAGGCCCATTCTTCAAGGTTCATTTCTGGAATGATTCACGTGGAAAAACCGACCCAACCGCTCCGCGACGGGGTGCTTCCCGATTTGAAACCAAACGGTGCCGCTTCGGAAAAGCGGCTGATCATAGCGCTCGTTGCCCTCTTCGGGTTTCTTGCCGCAGCAGCGCTCGCCCTCCTGTACATAGTTCCCTATTACGGTTTCCGCCGCATCTCGGTGCATCTTCCCCTCATAATGGGGGTACTTACGGTCCTGGCCGGGGTACTGCTTTTGGGCGGTCTCTTCCTTTTGGCCGCCGTTTTCGCCCTCGGCCGCGATATTTCCTTTTCCCGCAAGCTCCGCAGCGTCGCCATACGGTTTTTGCTGCCCATCCTCGTCGGTGTCGGCAGGCTTGCCGGGTTTCGCCGCGAACAGGTCCAACATGCTTTTGTGGCCGTTAACAACCAGCTGGTTCTTTCCCAGTGCCTCAACGGAAAGCCGCCCAAATCCGTCCTGCTCCTCATGCCTCACTGCCTCCAGAATAGAGACTGCCAGGTGAAAGTCACCTACCGGGTACAAAACTGCAAGCGCTGCGGTAATTGCTGCATAAAGGAGCTGATCGAGCTTTCCGAAAAATACGGCGCCCACCTCGCCGTAGCCACCGGAGGCACCATTGCGCGCCGGATAGTGCTCGATACCCGCCCCGAACTGATCATTGCGGTCGCCTGTGAGCGCGACCTTACGAGCGGCATCCAGGATACGACTCCCCTGCCGGTCTTCGGGATTTTCAACAAGAGGCCCTTCGGGCCGTGCCTGAATACCCTTGTGCCGATCGACCAGGTGGAGGCCGTGCTGAAGGCGCTCTTTCCGCAGGGCCGGAACGATTCACAAAACTGAGACCCCGCCATGGCTGAGAAACATCCTTAGTATACCTGAATGCTATAATCAGGCATGATTCGTCACCAATGTAGATGCGAGAATCTTATTGTCTTTCCGATAGTTTTGCGTAAAAATCGGATGACTCTCTCTATTTCTTGCAGCAGAAGGTAGGTGCTCGTTGATACCTGAACCCAATCAGTCTGGAGTTCTTCCGCCTTTTCACCCCGGTTCAACGCCGGCAAGCCGAGGAGCGATGGCTCCGTACAGGGTCGCGCTTATCGATGTCGCACAGAGATTCGGGAATAACGAGACCCGGAAAAAGATCCTTACTGGTTTGGTTTCATATCGAAGCCTATTGAGGAAGGAGGGGATATCTTCCGGATTTCAGTGGGTGGATGGAAGCTTCGTTGAGCAATCCGAGCGCGTTTTGGGCCGACCACCCGGGGATGTTGACATTATAACTTTCGCGGCGCGACCAGAACGGTATCGCGATCCAGCGGCCTGGCGGGAATTTATTCTTTCGAGACCGGATATTTTCAATCCGATACAAATCAAAACGCAGTACTTGTGCGACGCCTATTTCGTTGACCTATCTACGAATCCCATATTTCTGGTAAACCAGACAAAATATTGGTTCGGGCTGTTCTCTCACCAACGGGAGACATTCCTCTGGAAGGGAATGCTTGAGGTGCCAATTGATGAGGATGACGCAGACGTCTCTGCCTTCTTGCTGAAAGGAGGCGGGGATGCCGCATAGATTGAGATTGGAGGCTCTTCAGGCAGAAATCTCGGCGCTTGATGCTCTACTCAAGGAAGCGATCGAGGTTGGCGACCCGGTGGGGGAATATCAACTCTCCCAAAGAAAAGGATCGTTGGAAGCAGAAATCGCAAACCTTCTAAAGGAACATAGAAAAACTGCCAGCGTTGCGCTTTTTTTCGGTGGCAAGCCTGTTTTCGGCTCAAGAGGGGTGTCAGCTGGATTCGTCGGAAATGCATTAGGTCAATTTCAGGATTTGGTCTCGAAAGTATATGCAACATTCGAACTCGGACGCATTGGCGAAAGGGGGCCTGTTCCTCACCGACAGGTGACCAACATGATGGTCACAGAAATCGTGAAAGGCTCTTTCGGTTTCGTCCTCGATGAGTTTCAAGAGCAACTGGAAATGTTTGATACCGGTCTGACCAAAGCAGTGCAAGAAGTGGCGATGCTTTTAGAACGTACTGCTTCCCCGAATGAGATAGAGTTCGAGGAGACTCTGGAGACCTTAGATTCGAGAACGCTCCTGGCTCTCAAACAATTCTTTTTGACGCTTGACTCCAACAGCGCCACGATAAGGCTCGTAGAGGATAAATTCGATTTCACACTCGATGAGCCAGCCGTCCATAGGGCCAGAGAGCGGACGGAGGCGACCTCTATTGATGAGTCAGACGAGATTATGGCAGGTGTCCTTGTTGGTTTTTTACCACGGCGTCGAAAGTTCGAAGCCAAAACCGACGACGGCTCTGAAGTTGAGGGCTCCGCAACAGGGGAAGCCGCAGAGCAATATGCGTCATTTGTGTCATCCGGCGAAATACCTGTAGGTAAAAAGTGGAGATTCAGAATTCAACGCAGAACGGTTAGACCGGTAAACAGGCCGCCCAGAGAGGTGAATAGGCTGATTGAGTTCTTACAAGCCGAATAACACTCCATCGAGATAGTTTTCATGGTCACATCGCGAATACTTGCCTACCACATCCTGCTGCACCTCGAGCAGAAAGCGCCCCATCCCGACCGGTTGATCCGCACCACCCTGGACCGGCACTCGAAACTCGAGGAGCGCGACCGGGCGCTTTTAACCGAGATTGTCTACGGGGTTGTCCGCTGGCGCGGCAGGCTCGACTGGCACATCGACCAGCTGAGTAAGACCCGGCCCGACAGGATTTCCCCCGAAGTGCGGGTACTTCTTCGACTCGCCCTCTACCAGATTTTATTCCTGGACCGCATTCCGGATCACGCGGCGGTAAACGATGCGGTCGAGATCGCCAAGAGCAGCCAGCCCCCGCATGTCATACGGTTTATAAACGGTCTTTTGCGCGAAGCCGCAAGGCGCGGCGCCCGCACCGAACCCGCCGGACAAAACGAAGGTGGGGCCGACTTCCCTGCCTGGACCAACTGGAAGTGGCCCGATGCGCAAAAAGAGCCTGCCGCCCATTTGGCGGTCCTCACCTCGAACCCGCCCTGGCTTGCGAGCAAGATGATCGACGAGATCGGCCTCGAAGTGGCGGGGCTTTTCTTTGAGGCCGGAAACCGGATCGCCCCGGCGGTCTTCCGGGTAAACACCCTCAGGGCTTCCCGCGAAGAGACCCTCTCTATGCTGAAGGAGGAAGGAATCGAGGCGGCGCCCTCGCATCTTCTGGAAGGCGCCATTCGCGTAAAGACGCCCCGGCGGGACATGACCGGGACGGCGGCTTTCCGGCAGGGCCTTCTGCAGCCCCAGGACGAAGCCTCGCAGATCGTTTCGTTGCTTCTCGCCCCCCGGCCCGGCGAGCGGGTGTTGGATCTGTGCTGCGGGTTGGGCGTAAAGTCGGCCCACATAGCCATCCTGATGCAAAACGAGGGGGAGGTGACAGGCGTCGATACTTCGGCCTGGAAGCTCGACGAGGCACAAAAAAACGCCCACAGGCAGGGGATAACGATAACTCGCACCCTCGCCGAAGATGTGCTCGCTCTTGATCCCGGGGCCACAGGTCTTTTCGACCGGGTCCTGCTCGATGCTCCCTGCACGGGACTGGGGGCGGTCCGAAGAAAACCCGACATCAAATGGCGCCGGCACATAAAAGATTCCTACCGTCTCTCACTTCTGCAGAAGGAACTTCTCGCGCATGGAGCACGCTTTGTAAAGCCGGGCGGAGTCCTGGTCTACGCGACCTGCACCGTCTTACGGGAAGAAGACGAACGGGTGGCCGAACACCTTGGCGCCTCACATCCGGAGTTTGTCCTCGAACAGGCCGTCGAGTTCCTCCCGCCGCTTTGCCGCCACATGGCTTCGGGCACCTACTATCGCTCCTGGCCGCATAAACATGACACCGACGGCTTTTTTTCCGCCAGGTGGCGACGCCGCTAGCCCTCCCGGCAGAGGGGACGGCAAAACGGCCCCCCCTGAAATTCCACGATTCCTAGATTCACAATTTCGTTGTATATATGGATTCCCACCCTTGGGGAGCCATATTTTTAGAACCTTACAACCGGTCAGGAGGAAAACTATGGAGCCAAGAAAGATCGTTCTGCCAGACAGCGAGATACCCAAGCAATGGTATAATATCCTGTCCGACTTGCCGACACCGATGTGTCCGCCCCTTCACCCGGGAACGGGCAAGCCGGTGCAGCCCGAAGACCTCGCTCCTGTCTTTCCCATGAACCTGATCGAACAGGAGATGTCCACCGAGCGCTTTATCGATATCCCCGAACCGGTGCTTGAAAAATACCTCCTCTGGCGCCCCACGCCCCTTTGCCGGGCGTTCAACTTCGAAAAGCTCCTCGATGCGCCCGTAAAGATTTACTACAAATACGAAGGGGCAAGCCCGGCAGGAAGCCACAAGCCCAATACCGCCATCCCGCAGGCCTACTACAACAAGGTCTTCGGCATAAAGAGGCTGTCTTCGGAGACCGGCGCCGGGCAGTGGGGCAGCGCTCTCAGCATGGCCTGCGCCATGTTTGGCCTCGAGTGCCGGATCTTCATGGTGCGAATCAGCTACGACCAAAAGCCGTATCGACGACTGATGATGACCACCTGGGGTGGGGAGTGCATTGCGAGCCCGAGCGACAGAACCCAGGCCGGGAAAAAAATCCTGGCCGAGAATCCGGACTCCCCGGGCAGCCTCGGGATAGCCATAAGCGAGGCCATCGAGGACGCGGTCGGGGGCAAGGACTCCCGCTACTCACTGGGCAGTGTTCTAAACCACGTCATGCTCCATCAAACCGTCATCGGGCTCGAGGCGCAAAAGCAGCTGGCCCGGATCGGCGAATACCCCGACGTGGTGATGGGGTGCGCGGGAGGGGGGAGCAATTTCGCAGGAATCGCGCTACCCTTCATCCGCGATAAAATCCACGGCAAAGACGTGTTGGTGGTGGGCGCCGAACCCGCCTCCTGCCCCACCCTGACGCGCGGCCCGTTTGCCTACGACTTCGGAGACACTGCGATGACCACCCCTCTTCTGCCCATGTACACCCTGGGGCACGGCTTCATCCCCGAGCCGATCCACGCCGGAGGGCTGCGCTATCACGGCATGGCGCCGATAGTGTCCCACCTTGTCCGGGAGGGCATGATCGAGCCAAGGGCCTACGACCAGATCGAGACCTTTACCGCCGGTATAAAATGGGCCAGGTCCGAGGGCGTCATTCCCGCCCCCGAGACCAATCACGTTATCGCCGCAGTCGTACAGGAGGCCGAGCGCGCCAAGCAGGAAGGAAAGGAAAAAACCATCCTGTTTAATTTCAGCGGCCACGGAATGGTAGATCTTGCCGCTTACGACGCATTTCTTTCCGGCAGGCTCCATCAGCACAAACTGAGCGATGAGGCGATCGCGCTGGCGCTAAAATCGATCGAAAATCTACCCAAGCCGTAAGAAGGGGCCAAGATAAGGCCGCCCATCAGGGCGAACACCGGGACGCCGCTGCCCCCCCGGCAGTGGCGTCCACATTTCGATATCGATATCCAAACATCGGAGTTGTCCGGATATATCCGGTTGGACTAAAATTGGTATGAACCGCATGTTTGCTTAAACTCCCGGTGTGATACGGCGACTCGACCGCCTTACGGAGGTCAGGACATGAAAAAGATGGTCTGGATTTCCTATGATCTTGGAATACGGGGAGACTACGAGGGGCTCTATGCCTGGCTCGATAATCATGACGCCAGGGAGTGCGGCAACAGCATAGCCGCATTGGATTATGAGCATTCCGACATCCTTGTGGACGATCTTCGGGAAGACCTCTCCCGAAGCGTCTCGATCGCTAAACATGACCGTATCTACGTGATCTGGCGCGAGGACCGCAAAGTCCGAGGAAAATTCATTTTCGGAAAGAGAAAGGCCGCGCCATGGGCCGGTTACGGGGCACAGGAGCCCCAGGTAGACGAGGAAGGGCCGTAGATGGCAAAAAATCTCCTGCTCGACACCGGTTTTTGGTTTGCTCTTTATGAAAGCGGAGATAATCATCACGAGGCCGCGCTGCTCGTCGCAGATTTTCTGGATTTTTACAACCTTGTCCTTCCCTGGCCCTGCCTGTACGAAACCCTGAACTCCGCTTTCGTCAAAAAAAGCCAATGGTTGGACAGCTTTTCTTCCTATGCGAATCGCGCCAATACTGTGTACCTACACGACGAATTATACCGCGGTCATGGGCTCGGACAAGTTTTTCGGAACCGACGCCATCAGTCGCTCAGCTTGGTAGACGAGGTCCTGATGCTGGCCTTGGAGGACCCGAATACCAAGATTGATGCCGTCGTTACATTCGATAAACGCCATTTCCGCGATTTTTGCTATTCCAGGCAAATTGAATTGCTCCCCGGTTGAAGGGGATGGCAGGTGATCGATGAAACCAAGTGACGAACTCTGGATTCGATGTCCGCGACTGGGCGGGCAGGCGCCTTTCACATTCTGCCTGCAGGAAGGGGGAAGCCTTCCTTGCCCCCGTATCATAACCTGCTGGCAGGTCTACTTTCCCATCGAAACGCATTTGAAAGAACACCTCTCACCGCAGCAGTGGGAAGAGTTCGAGAGGAAAAAGCCCAAGGAAAAGGTCGCCTCTCTTCTGGAGTTGATCGAAGAAGCGGAAAAGACGGCACAGAAAGAAAAATGAGTCCTGCCTCGGTGCTGCGAACCTCGCCTGCTCCGGCTCGATCTTTGTTTGACATTTTGCAAAAATGGTATAGAGAATCTACGTTTACTAAAAGGGGAGATGGTTTTGCGCCTCCCGTTCAGACCTGCTCACCAATCGATTGAGGGGCAACGAAGATGTCTCGTCCGATGGCCATAACGATCACCCGGGAACTGGGCAGCGGTGGCGCCTACATTGCCATGCAGGTCGCCAGGCGGCTTGGCTACGCCTATATGGACCACCAGATCCTGCAGGAGGCGGCAAGGGAACTCGGGTGCCACCAGGAGGAACTGCAGGACAGGGACGAGCGGCTGCAGACCTTCTGGGACAAGCTCATAGCCGTTTTTGCCCTGGGCGCTCCCGAGGGCATCTATATCCCGCCGCCGCGCTGGATTTCCGATGAGCGGCTGATCGAGACCGAAAAACGCCTCCTGCACGAGTTGGCGGCCAAGGGGCCGTGCGTGGTCGTCGGCCGCGGCGCATTTTATCTCTTGCGCGGGCAGGCGAAATTGTTCAATGTCTTCGTCCACGCCCCGTTAAGCTTTCGCATCCGGCGGGTCATGAGCATGTACAAGCTCACAGACGAGAAGGAAGCCGCCGACATGATCGACCGGAGCGACCAGGAGCGGGGCCGCTACATTCGATTCTGCACCGGCCTCGACCGGTTGGATGCCCGCAATTACCACCTGTCGCTCGATACGGGAACGACCGACTTCGTCTCGGCTGCGGAAATGATTGTGGACATGGTGGGGAGGCAGAGAGAAGAAGGCGACTGGCCCTGGGTCGCGGACCCCGTACCCGTGTGATGCATGGATTCCTGTAGCAAAGGCCGCTGGAATTTTTTTTCTTGGAAGCGCTTTTCCCGGTATTGAGAAGGGCGGCATGTCTGAAGGAGCTGCAACGGCGTGACCGCCGCAAACAATCCCCCTTTCGCTGAAAGGCAATGGTCTCCCAGTTTCAACCCCTGGCTGATCGCTCTTTCCGTAATGCTGGCCACCTTTATGGAAGTGCTGGACACTTCCATAGCCAATGTGGCGCTGCCTCACATCGCCGGAAATCTTTCCGCCACAACCGATGAGGCCACCTGGGTGCTTACCAGCTACCTGGTCTCCAACGCCATCGTGCTGCCTGCCACCGGGTGGTTGGGAATCCGGTTCGGGCGCAAGCGATTTCTGCTCACCTGCATCGCCCTTTTTTCGGCAGCCTCCGCCATGTGCGGGGCGGCCCCTACGCTTGGCGCCCTCATTGTCGCCCGGGTTCTCCAAGGGGCGGCGGGAGGCGCCCTTCAGCCCATTTCGCAGTCGATCCTTCTGGAGAGCTTTCCACCGGCAAAGCGCGGGGTGGCCATGGCGGCCTTTTCTCTGGGCGTCGTGGTTGCCCCTATCATCGGCCCCACGCTCGGGGGTTGGATCACCGACCATTACACCTGGCGATGGATCTTTTATATCAACCTGCCGGTCGGCATCTTTGCTTTTTATCTATGCCAGATGTTCATCGAAGACCCGTCGTATCTCATTGCCGCCAGGAAGGCCGCCGCGCGGATCGATTATATCGGATTTTCCTTCATGGCGATCGGGCTGGCCACCCTTCAGATCATACTGGATAAGGGGCAGCGCGACGACTGGTTTGCAGCTCCCTGGATTCGCTGGGCAACCCTGATTTGTGTCGTTGCGATGGTGTGCTTTATCATCTGGGAGCTTTTGGAAAAGGAGCCCATCGTAAATCTGCGGGCGTTGAAAGACCGCAACTTCGCCGTAGGGACGGCCCTGGTGACCCTTCTGGGTGTCGTGCTCTACAGCACCATCACCCTCCAGCCGCTTTTCATGCAGGACCTCATGGGGTACACGGCCTTCTGGAGCGGTGTAGCGCTTTCCCCCCGCGGCATCGGCGCCATCATCTCCGTTTTTTTCGTGGGAAGAGTGATCGGGGTGCTCGACAGCCGAAAGCTCATCACATGCGGCTTTATCCTGGTCGCCTATTCCTCTTTCCTGCTGAGCAAGCTCAACCTGCAGATTTCCATTCTCAATGTAGCCTGGCCCAACATCGTCATGGGGCTGGGGATGGGGCTTATCTTCGTTCCTCTTGCCACCCTCACGATGGCGGATCTTCCAAACGAGCAGATGGGCAATGCGACGGGAATTTTCAACCTGATGAGAAACATCGGGGGCAGTTTCGGGATTTCGATTGTCACAACGATTCTGGCGCGTGGCGCCCAGGCGCACCAGACCTACATCGCGGCTCATTTTACCCCGTATAATCCGGCTTTTCAGCACTACTTTCTAAAACTGAAATCGCTCTTCGCCCTAAATGGCGCCTCCAACCATTCGGCCCATAAGGCCCTTTTGTCCCTCTACGGCCTGGCGGTGCAGCAGGCAACGCTTCTGGCCTACATGGACGCATTCAGGCTCCTGGCCTTCTGCAGCCTTGTGTGTGTGCCGGCGGCCCTGGCGCTGAAAAAACTGAGCTTTCGCAAGGCGCCGCCGGCGGGGGTCCACTGAAGAGTGTCCATCCGCTACTCGAAGGCTTGGCCGGCCTTTATGCCAAACGCCTTGATGATTTTGGCCATCGGGCAAAAGCCGGTAAAGGAGGCCTGCACGAGGTTGGCGCCGACAAATGCGGTGAACCACAGCCACTTGTACGACCAGAAGACTGCGAGCAAAAGACTCGCCAGGATAAAAATTCCGACAATACGAAACATCATACGGTCAATGTTCATCGCACACTCCTTCTTGTAAAGATTTTATCGGGAAAACTCTTCCAAAACTGTTTGCCGCTAATATCTCAATAGTCTATCCTGTGTGGAATCCAAAGGTCTTTTCTTCATCCCGCCCCCTTTTTTTGTTTCCCGTACAAGGAGCGCACCAATGTCGGACATTCGCTACGTTTGCCTTTCGGATATGCATCTTGGCGCGGCCAACAGTCTGCTCACCAATCTCAAGACGGCCAGCAGCGATACCGACCCTTCAGCCCCGAGCCCGGTCCTGCTGAAACTGGTCGAGTGCCTTCGGGAATTGATCGAGAGGAACGCCGACCCCGACACGAGACCCACTCTCATCCTCAACGGCGATATTCTCGAATTTGCGCTCGCCGAGGATAATGATGCCGTCATGTGCTTCGAACGCTTTATCGATCTGATTCTGCCGCAGGGCAAAAAAGGACTCTTCGATAGAATCCTCTACATTCCGGGCAATCATGATCATCACCTCTGGGAGACGGCGCGAGAGACTCAATATGCCGATTTTTTGTCGCAAAACCCCATAGCCGCCTGGGGCAGCACAAAAATACCACCTCCATGGCACGTCACCAACCTGTTTGGCTTTCCCGAAAAGCTTCTGCGCTCCTTCTTTCTTACGTCGTTTCTTCAGAGGCGTCAGGACCTCAAGGCATCGGGGAGAATCATCGAGACAGCCTATCCCAACCTGGGCCTCAAAAGAGAGGACGGCAAAAAAATCGTTCTTTTTCACCACGGCCATTTCACAGAAGACATGTATCTTTTGATGAGCCGGCTCAGAATGATCCTTTTTCCGAAAGGTCCCGGCCTGCCCGAAGACATCTGGGGATGGGAGGAGGAGAACTTTGCCTGGATCGATTTTTTCTGGTCCACCCTGGGCCGATCGGGCGCTGTGGGAAAAGGAGTCGGCTCCATCTATGAAAAGCTCCAGGACGATAGGCAGGTAAAGATGCTCCTGGACAATCTGGCTGCGGGGCTGGCAAAAAAATTCGGGCTTCCACTGGTCCCCGACAGTCTCGAGGCCGGGCTGATCGACGCCGCACTGGGAAAGCTCGTCGAGCAAATCCGCTCCCTTGAGCGAACCAAACCGGGAGTAAGCCTGAGCGACGAATCGCAAAAGGGCTTGTGGCGCTTCCTGGAAGGTCCGCTCGGCACACAAATCCGAAACGAGCTTGCCGTAGAGGAAATCTCCCGGGATGTGAGCTTTGTCTTCGGACACACCCACAAGCCTTTCGAACAGGACATGAATTTTGAAGGCTACCCGGGCTGGGTGCATGTATACAATAGCGGCGGCTGGGTGGTCGATACCGTAGATCGCCAGTACCAACACGGGGGATCGGTCATCCTCCTGGATGAAAACCTCGATATGGCTGCGCTTCGTATGTATAACGAACGGGATAGGGTCGAAGACTATGAGGTGCAGGTTTCCGAGGCCAATCACCCGGGTGATGAACCGGGAGAGTTTTTCTCGGAAATCGCCATGCGCATCGGGAAAAACCGTGCACTGTGGCAGGATTTTTCCAAAACCGTCGTCCGGGCCGTAAGCGTCCGGGCCGAAGATCTTCGAGCGAGGATAAACAGCCCCTGCCCGTGAGGTTCTCAGGACGGGGCCTGTCGGTACTCGTTCCGTGATTATATAATGATCGAAGACCATGATACTGCGGCGGGGCGCCGCAGGATCCGAAAGAGTTTCTTTTCGGAAAGGAATTCCGCATGTCGGAACCTGCCAAAAAAAACGCAATCTACGAGGACCTCTACTCTATCCCGGAAAATACGCTCGGAGAAATCGTAAACGGGAAACTGGTCGTTACACCCCGCCCGGGAAGGAAACATGGTTATGTCACTACGATTGTGATCGAACAGGTGGGGCCGGCCTACCATGGAGGCCGCGGGGGCCCCGGAGGATGGATATTTATTGTCGAGCCCGAAATAATTCTCGGCAAACACATCATGGTTCCTGACGTGGCCGGCTGGAAATCCGGACGATTTCCCCGGGAGGAAGAAGCAAACCCGATTTCGGCCGTTCCCGACTGGGTGTGCGAAATTCTTTCCTCCCCTAAAGGCGAACTCTACGACCGAAGCGAGAAGATGCCGATTTACGCCCACTACGGGTTACCGCACGCCTGGCTGATCAACCCCGGAATCAAGAGTCTTGAAGCCTACCGGCTCGAACACGGTCGATGGTCAACGCTGGGCGTCTACGGCGAAAGGCGGAAAACCCCCATAGAGCCCTTTACGGAAATTGAACTGGATCTGGGGGAGTTCTGGTTGGAGTAGAAACCATGCCGGGCGCCAATTCTCAGACGCGCCGGTTGGAAAGGCGGGTAATTTCCTCGGCGAGGTCGTATATTTCATCTTCTTTGTCGAGGCATACCTTCAGGTGTTCGGCAAGCGAGGCAATACGGGAGAGGGCCTCACGCTCCGCAAGAATTATCTTTTCGCTTTCTTTAAAAAACTCGAACAGTTTGTCAATTTCGTCGTTTAAAGCCAAAAGGGCCTTATCGAGCCCGTGATCAGAGACTTTGGACGCAAAATCGAGCACTCCGAGCATTTTTGTCTGCAGTCTCCGGTAGAACCCGAGGGTGTATTCGGGATTGACGAATTTTCTGTACTGTGAAAGCCTCCTTATCTTCAGTCGGAGGTCTTTTAGTGGAAACGGTTTGGTTATGTAATCGAAGGCGCCCAGCTTCATTGCCTCGATGGCAGTCTCGACGGTCGGGTCCCCGGTCATCATGATCACTTCGGTGGACAGCGAAAGAGATCGTACGTGTTTCAACAAATCCATGCCCCCTTCGGAATTCCCGTTCAGCCCGGGCATATTCTTGTCGAGCAGCATGATCTCGTATTCGTTTTCGGCCATGAGCTTAAAGGCCGTATCCAAGTCGTGCGCCCCGTCAACGGCATACCCGTCGGCATGCAGAATAGATTCCAGCATGCTGCGAAGAATCTGGTCGTCGTCAACGAGCAGGATCTTTTGCGACATTTCCACGGACCTTTCACTCATTTCGAGGTGCAGTCAACACGCAACAGCCCCCTCCCCGGGTCCCGGTTCCTCCCGGAAAGCACTCTATTGAGCACGCCACATCCGAGATTTCCGGATGCTACTCCCCCTATAGAGCCTATATGGGATCGACGCTCTCTTGTCAACGTCTTTTGCACTCTCCGGGAACGCTTCAACGACCCAATGCTCTTCGAGGCGACAAAAAAACCTTAAGAAGATTCGCCATTGTTCCGATCACCTTCCTGAACGACTTGTTACAGACAGGATCGGAATCCCATAATAACAACGAGGATCACCCATGGATGCCAGGTTGACGATTGGAAAGCGTATAATGCTAGGTTTCGCAACAGTACTGATACTTGCCGTTTTCACCGGCATTACTCCGCTTATTGTGGCAGCGGCCCACACAAAATTTATGTCTCTGCTCCTCATGACCCTGTGCGTGGCGATCGGCACGGGAGTGTGCCTATCGATCACCCTGAGCATCAACCGGTTGCTGCAGAACATGGTGAGCGGTCTCAGCGGGAGCGCAGAACAGGCCGCGACCGCTTCGAACCAAATTGCCTCTTCGAGTCAGCAACTCTCGGAGGGGGCATCCGAGCAGGCCGCCTCCATCGAGGAGACCTCTTCTTCGCTTGAAGAAATGGCGTCGATGACCAAGCAAAACGCGGAGCATTCCCGCCAGGCAAGCCTGCTCATGACGGAAACGGCGGCAATCGTTGCGGAGGCAAACGGCTCGATGAGCCATTTGACCCGGTCAATGGCGGAAATCTCCGCGGCCAGCGAGGAAACCTCCAAGATAATCAAGACAATCGACGAAATTGCCTTCCAGACCAATCTTCTGGCACTCAACGCCGCCGTTGAGGCGGCGCGGGCAGGGGAGGCGGGCGCAGGCTTTGCCGTGGTCGCCGATGAAGTCCGAAACCTCGCCATGCGGGCCGCGGAAGCGGCCCAAAACACAGCTCGGCTGATCGAGGGCACTGTCAAAAAAGTCAAAGACGGTTCGGAGATCGTGACGAAAACAGGCACGCAGTTTTCGCGGGTCGCCGAGAGCGCTTCCAAGATGAGCGAGCTGATCGGGGAGATTTCCGCCGCCTCGGCCGAACAGGCCCAGGGGGTCGAGGAGATAAACCGTGCGGTAAGCCAAATGGATAAAGTCGTCCAGCAGAATGCGGCCAGCGCAGAGGAATCCGCATCGGCAGCCGGAGAAATGAGCGACCAGGCTCGACGGCTTAAAAATTTCGTCTCCGAGCTTGGCGCCTTTGCGGGTGTTGCGGTAACTGTAGCGCAACGGGAGCATGCAGAACCGAGCGTAGCGGCCAAAAGGCAGGCCAAAACACCGATCGCAACCGGATCGACTTCCCCGACCGGCCCATCGGGCGAAGGCGAATTTTTCCGGTCCGCCCATGGAAAAAACGCTGGCCGTGGCGCCTTGCGGGAAGTAGAACCCAGCCACCTGCTGCCGCTCGATGATTCCGAAATGGCGAACTTCTGAGTTGGAGGCCCTTGACCGGCAAGTTATACTTTTTGTTGGAAAGATAACTCTTTCCTCCTCGGGAGAGCCAGGTTCCCTTCCTCCTCCTTTCCTGGCTCTCCTCTTCTTTTGCCCCGATACCCTACCCTACATCATCAAATACCGTACTCCCCCCTCCCGAATAGGGTCATCGCCTTATTCAACTTTTCCCCGCCGGGTGTATTATTGCCACCATTACAGGCGGCTGCGCAACAATCCGGCCGACACTCCATTACATGCATAAAAACCATCGACCCGCAGCTACCCGATTCAGGAGGTTACGATGGGTATATTCAGGGGAAACCACCCCGCCAAAATTTGTCCGGAAGGTCCGGACGCCATGATCAAGGCGTCCCCGGCCAACATTATATCGGCTTACCTGCAGGTGCTCGACGGGATAAAGAGTCCTCTGGCTGCCGATCTGGAACTGCCCTTCCCCAAGGACCGGATCGCGCAGGCCATTCTCTGCACGCTGGCCGACGACCCGGACAGCGATCTGAGAAAGCGGCTGGAAATCGGCTACGTACTGCTCGAATCCTTCGTTTCCTACGACGAATACCGTGCGGTCCAGGATTTCAAGAAGGCGAGCCTTTGCGCCGAAAAGCTCGCAGACTCGCAAGATCCCTCCTCCATACTCAAATCAGCCCGCATCCTGAAAAAGGCTCGGGGAGAAAGAGCTGTCAGGATTCAGGAAAAAATCCACGAAAAGATGAAAAAACGCCAACTGGAGTTGCTCGACCTACAAAGCGGAGAAGCCGCGTAAAAATCAATTAGGAATTAGGAATTAGGAATTACGAATGAATTAAGAGAGGGGATGAGGAATTTGCCCCCCCATTCCTAATTCCTAATTCTCTTCCAAGGTCGATGATTTCGAGGCTCACTTTTTTACGAAATCCGTTCCAGCCTATTCGAAAGACAATATCCTGTGCGGCGCCCGGGCCTGGAGAGGCGGGCAGGCTTTTTGCCGGAAACCGCCGGGCGCCGCGCCACCAGATTCCCTCCAAACCGTTTTCCAGTTCAAGCCTCAGATGGTTTTGCTCTTTTCCGAAAACGGTTGCGGAACGGATGCGTGCGCCCCGCACGGCGAAGACCGGGGCAGGGTTGCCCATGCCGTGCGGCTCGAGCTCTTCGAGCGCCCGCACAAGCTCGGGCGTTGCCAGGGCTAAAGGCAGTTCCAGATCGACCTTGCCGCGCGGGAGAAAAATCTTTTCCGGGTAGTCACGCGCGATTTCCTCCATGCGCGCGACGAATTCCTCGATCCGGTCGTTGGAGATGGTAAGTCCGGCAGCCGCCTTATGCCCCCCCCACCGAATGAGCAGGTCGGAGCAGCGGGAAAGAGCGTTGTGCATGTCAAAGCCCGGGATGCTCCGAGCCGAGCCTCTCGCGGTGCCTGCGGCTTCATCGATGGAAAGCACTACCACGGGAGCAAAAAAGAGGTCCTGCTGCACCCGGGAAGCGGCAATACCGACCACCCCGGGCTGCCAGCCTCCACTGCCCATCACCAGGGTCCTCCCCGTGGGAGGAGTTTGCCGCATCCGGGAAGCGATCTCGCTTACGATTTTTTCCTCCTGCGCCCGCCGTTGCCCATTGAATGCTTCGAGCTCAGCCGCCAGCCGGGTCAATTTGGCCGGCTCCTCGGTTGTAAGCAACTCGAAGGCGATTTGCCCCTCGGAAATTCGGCCGGCCGCATTGATGCGCGGTCCCAGGTAAAAGCCGATATGGCCGGCGGTCAGCTTTTTTCCGGAAAGCCCCGCCTTGGCTGCGAGCTGCGAGAGGGGGGCGGAGCTGTTTGCATTGAGATTGCGCAGACCGTTTCGCGCCAAAATCCGGTTTGCCGAGACAAGGGGAACCAGATCTGCAACCGTTCCGGTTGCGGCCAGGGCAAGGTATTTTCCTCCAAGACGCGGAGAAGCAAGGCCGGTGGGCACACTTTGCATGGCTCGCCTGAGCGCTGCCAGGAAGAGGAAGGTCAGACCCGAGGCGCAGAACTCTTTAAATGAAGAGCAGCATTCGGGGTGCTTGGGATTTATCAGCACCGTTGCCGGCGCATGGCTGCAGCAAGCCCCGGTCCCCGGCAGTTCATGGTGATCGATGACGATAAAATCGGCCCCCAGCGAACGGGCGCGCCGGACCGGTTCATGGTCGAGAGTCCCGCAATCCAGGGCGATAAACACCTTCGCGTCGGGGTTTTCGGCTATGGCTCGCTCCGGAACTCCATAGCCTTCCTTCCGGGAAGGGATCACGACTTCGAATGCGGGATAGCCGATCTCCTGGAAAAACAGGGCCATTTGCGCGGCAGAGGTGATCCCGTCACAGTCGTAATCGGCAATCACCACGATCTTGTCGCGATTTTCCATGTGCTTTGCCAGCAGTGCGGCCCCTTCGCTCATGCCCCGGATGCACAGGTGGTCGGCAAGGTCCTTGAGATCTCCGGAAAAATCGGCACCATCCAGGTTGCGATTGTGCAAAATGATGTCTATTACATCGGCAACGGTCGCCGGCAAACGCTCGTCCAGAATCTTCCAGCGCGGGCGTTGAAGATTGTCCTGTCCCATAGTCGGTTTGTCCTTCTCACCTGTTGCGGCCCCTTATAGCATTCTTCCGGGCGGGGGTCGAGAAGGGAGCAAAACGATGAGCAGCCTGAAATTAAATGTCCTCTGCTGCGTAAATGTCTTTCATAATCGATGGATTACTGATATAAGGGCCACCGGAGCCGATGTCGAGGAGACAATTTTGGGCGGTGCACCTTGAAATACACGCCGTTCGTCGAAAGAATAGCCTCCCCTTTTGTTTTGTTGATCTGCAATTAAGGACTCAGGAGTCGCCGCAAATGGATACCCTCGTTTACATAATGAATTTTTTAAGAGATAAGAATGTCGCTTCGATCACCCCCACCTCTTCGGTCGGTGTAAAGAAGGTGTGCAGCAAGATTGACTTTAGCCAGGACAGGCTGATCGTGGAATACGGCCCCGGTACGGGCGTGTTTACAAAGTACCTGCTGGGGCGGCTCGGGGGAGACTCCCGACTGATCCTCATCGAAAGGAACCGAAACTTCAATTCCTTTTTGAAAAGAAACATCGACGACCCCAGGATCGTACTCGTGCAGGACAGCTGCGAAAACGTGCTCGAAACGCTAAGGAACTGCAAAGAATCGGAGGCCGATTACATCATTTCAGGCATTCCGTTTTCTTTCCTCGACCACGACCTCAAACACAGGATTTTATACAATACACACCGAGCGCTTAAAAAAGGCGGCAAATTCCTGGTGTATCAGACCTGTTTTCAGACCAATAATCACCTCAAGGTGCACTTGAAAAAATACTTTCCGATAGTCCATTCGAAATACGAACTGGCCAATATCCCGCCCTTAAGGACCTACGAAGCCATCAAAGCCTGATCGCGCTGAAATCGCAAGATGCCCCCTCACGGGGGCGTCTCCTTCTTTTTCGTTGCTCTCCTGTTAGGCGCTGATCCCCTTAACTTGGCCGGTCATTGTCTCCATTGTCTCTGGGGCACTCTCACCGGCTGGTACTTCGAAATCGCGGACAGATGTTCAAGCCTAAATGGTCGGCAGGAACTTCCTCGATTTTATCAGCTCCGTCAGGGACCGGCCCCAGTATATTACCTCGATCCCCAGACTCTCCAGCTTAGCTGTCACACCCAGTTGCTTGGAGCACGCTTTGCAAAAGGTGTTCGAAGGTATCCGGGCGCAGATCTTTTTTCCCAAACACGGTTCCATGTGCGCCGGGTGTGAGTATGCGGTATTCTTAATCGTTGACGGTTTCGTGTGTTCTGTCTAAATTATGGACCCTAAGGAGCCCGGAGACGATGTTTTCTCTGTACCTCCCTCTTCCGAGAAAAGAGGAAGCCGTGTTTCATGCCCGTATTGCCCGAACCTTTGAAAGCAAGTTCCGTCCCCGGCTCATTGATCTGTTTGCAGGAGCGGGTGGGATGACGCTTGGCTTCTCATCAATGATGGGCCACTCATTCGAACCGTTATGGGCAAATGACTGTAACGAATACGCAGCCCGTTCCTACAATGCTAATTTTGGCGACCATTGTGTCACCGGTGACATCGTTGACCTCTTGCAGGACCCGAATACCCAAATCCCCGCGGCCGATATCGTAATCGGGGGACCACCCTGTCAGGGGTTCAGCCTTTTGAATAAGGGACGCGATACGGACCCCCGCAAACAGCTCTGGCGGCCATTTATCGATGTTTTACAACGCTCTGGAGCCTCGATCTTTGTGATGGAGAACGTGCCGCAGCTGATCGATTCCTTGGAACATGCTGAAATTGTGGAGGCGGCTCAGGCTTTAGGATTCAAACTTGCTTGGGGCATACTCTGCGCGGCTGATTATGGAGTACCGCAAGTTCGATGGCGTGCCTTTATTGTCGGCTGCAACTTTGCCGACCCAAGGACGGTGTTTCCTCCCAAGCGGACGAATTTCCAACCGAATAACTGCACTCGTAAAATCTTTTCCCAACCGGATATTCCGTGCATTTCCGACCCAAAGCCTTATCGGACGGTGAGAGACGCCATTAGCGATTTACCGCCCCCCATCGGGACGGAAATACGAAATGAACCGCCGCCTTATGATCTTCATTTTGGTCGCACCCCCACGCCGACGAGCTTGAAACGGTATCAGGCGATTCCCGAAGAAGGGATGAATCGATTTGATCTGCAGCGGCGGGCATTGCATCTGACCCCTCCGTGTTGGATCAAGAAGACCTCGGGTGGGACCGATCTTTTTGGACGTCTTTGGTGGGACAGGCCGTCCGTGACGATCCGGACGGAATTTTTTAAGCCGGAAAAAGGGCGTTACCTTCATCCGGTACAACACCGCCCAATTACCCATAGAGAAGCTGCTCGACTTCAATCGTTCCCTGATTCATTCAAATTTACCGGCTCAAAGATTGAAATTGCCAAGCAGATCGGGAATGCTGTTCCACCTCTGTTGGCGGCACGAATTGCGGATTGCGTGGCCGCTTTAATTTTCTCTGAAGAGGCATATGAGTGCCGGACATTTTTACCAAAGAACGACGCAGTCGGATCATGTCCCGAATTACGGGAAGCAACACCCGGCCTGAGATAGTAGTGAGAAAGCTTCTGCATGGCATGGGGTATAGATTTCGCCTTCATGTGAAATCCCTTCCTGGTAAGCCGGATATTGTGCTCCCCCGGCATAAAAAGATCATTCTTGTGCACGGATGTTTTTGGCACGGTCATGTCGGTTGCAACCGGTCCAAGCCTCCTTCCTCCAACGTCGAGTTCTGGCAGAAAAAGCTGCTAGGTAATCGTGAGCGAGATGAGAAAACCTTGGCGACCCTGACAGCGTTGGGCTGGAAGGTGCTCGTCGTGTGGTCCTGCGAGACTCGTAAACTTGAACTCCTAAAACAAAAGATGAAAGGCTTCCTGGAGAATGGCGCGCCGATCAAAACGAAGTATTCCTGAAACGCTTCGAAGCCGGTTGGTTGATCTTCTGACGAATTTCAAGGGCGCTCTGCAACTTGAGGATTTACGACAGAAGGTGCTTTCGCTGGTGCCGGCATATCACCTGCTGAGGGATTTAGGGACATCACTCACGCCCTCCGAAGCGGGCAAAGCTGCCAGGGATCGTATCCTCTTTTATCTTCTCAAATATCCATATGTGATTATCGATGGCGATGAGATCATGGTGGTGGCTGGAATCAGTGATTGGCCGCGACGAGTCCGCGAACTCCGCAAGGAATTAGGTTGGAAGATAATCAGTGGTCAGGTTGCCAAGGAAATGGCAGAACAAGAAGAGTTTTCGCTTCCAGGGATAGACGTTTCCACCATGAAGACGGATGACTACATCTTGACCGATGAACGCCAAGACCGGGAAGCCGCTTTTCGTTGGAAGACAGCCAACAATATACGTCGGAAAAGAACCGGTGTGATTAACAAGATATTGGAGTACATGCTCGCAAATGTAGGCAATCAGATCAGCGGAGAAGAACTTCGTTATGTAGCAAATGACAAAACCGAGTGGGCGCGGCGGGCGCGAGAACTACGAACGGACCTTGGCTGGCAGGTCGTAACTAGGCACACTGGCTTACCCGACCTTCCGGTGGGCGTTTATTTGCCATGATAAGGCCCATCGGAAATAGGGTAAGTCCTTATGCCCACCTTCACCAACGCCGTTTGGACTGCGTATTAGAGAAACCTGAATCCGTGAGTTGAATTTGAGCGAAACAGAGTGTCTCCATTTTGGGACACATTTTTGTGCTCAAAAATGCAACACCAAGGGCACGAATCAGGGAATATATGGATCAATCAGCGATAATCGCTCCTATTGATGAAGTACAATTGTCAGCAGCCTTTTTTCTGCGCTTTGATTATGTGCCGTATCTTTGATTCGATCAGCGGGGCGTAGCCGGCCTCTTCCTGTTCGTCGAGGTCGAAATCAAGGCTTTGAGCGCTGTGGATCGAAAGAAGCCCGAGGCCGGTAGCCAGCGCATCGCGCACCCACCCGACCCAGGACTCCATGGCGTCCGGGTCTCCACCGAGCAGGCGCGAGGCCGTAACGTCCTTTTCCAGGCCCGCCATCTCTCTATCCGAGTTGAGTTCTGCGATCAGTGCGTCATCCAGGATGGGCCGCCTCACCAGGACCTGTTCGACGACCACCTCCAGGTAGACCGGGAAGGGATCCGGGCCGGCCGCATCCGGATTGCATATTGCGCACAGGTCCCGGTCGTGCAGGATGTCCGCATTTTCCGCGGATCGATTTTGCCGGGCGATTTCCTTGAAGTGCGAAATCGTATACCGAAGCGCCTCTTCGTGTTTTTTCAACGCACACACCTCCGGTTTCCGAAGCCAAAAGCAGGAAGCAACACTGTCCGCTTCCTGCTTTCGGCTTCGATTCGTAATCAGCCAATCCCCAAATGCACTTTCCTGATTTCCCGCTTATTTTGCTTGCCCACGCTGGTCTTGGGTATCGATTCGACGATGAGCACCCTGTCGGGCACGCCCCACTTCGAAATGGCGCCCTTTTCGACAAAAGGAGCGAAGGAAGCCTTTATGTCCTCCTCGGAAACCTTTCCGCGATACTCTTCTTTCACGGTGACCAGAGCGCAGGGCCTCTCCCCCCAAACCTCGTCGGGCATCCCGATGACCGACGCTTCGCTCACCGCCGGGTGGATCGTGAGGATATTTTCGATCTGCAGGGAGGAAATCCACTCTCCTCCCGTCTTGATCACATCCTTGATGCGGTCCGACACCTTGAGATAGCCGTCCAGATCGATGGAGCCCACATCTCCGGTGTGCAGCCACCCTTTGAACCAAAGCTCCTCCGAGCGCTTGGATTCCTTGAGGTAGCCCTGGGTAAGCCACGGGGTCCGGACAACGATCTCCCCCGTACTCCTGCCGTCATGCGGTACGTCTCCCCCCTCCAGATCGACGATGCGAATATCGACCAGGGGGATTGGGAGCCCGGTGCGGCAGCGAACGTCGGTCTGCTCGTCTTCGCTCCACTCGAGCATGTGCGGTTTGAGATGGGCGAGGGTCAGGACCGGGCAGGTCTCCGACATCCCGTAGCCCGAATAGATGTGGATGCCCTTTTTTCTGGCCGCCATGCAAAGCCCCTTGGGCAGGGCCGAGCCGCCTATGATCATCGACAAGTGCGACAGGTCGGTGGTGGCGCAGGCGGGGCTTCCGAGCAGCATGTGCAAAATGGTGGGAACGCAGTGGGTAAGGGTCACCCCTTCTTTGGCGATGAGCCCCAAAAGCGCCTCCGGCATGTAGCGTCCCGGATAGACCTGTTTTATGCCCATCATGGTGGCCAGGTAGGGGATACCCCAGGCATGGACGTGGAACATGGGCGTTATGGGCATGTAGACGTCGTTGGACCCCAGGGCGCGCTGGCAGCTCATGCCCATGGAAGCCGAAACCGAAAGGGTGTGAAGAACGAGCTGCCGGTGGCTGAAGCAGACCCCCTTGGGGTCGCCCGTTGTACCGGTAGTGTAAAAGGTGGTAGCCATCGAGTTTTCGTCAAAATCCGGAAAATCGAACTCTTTGGAGCTCTTTTCCAGGAGCGCCTCGTAGTCGCCGGCCGTCTCGATGGCCGCCTGGGGCGCAGGCGAAACATCGGACAAAACGATGACGGCTTTGACCGTTTTCATCGCGCCGCGAAGTTTTTCCACCAGGGGCATAAATTCGGCGTTCACCAGGAGCACGTCGTCTTCCGCATGGTTTACGGTGTAGAGGACCTGCTCGGGGGAAAGCCGCACGTTTACCGTGTGCAGGACCGCCCCCATCATCGGGACGGCGAAAAAGCACTCGAGATACCTGTGGCTGTCCCAATCCATGACGCCTACGGTGTCGCCTTCGCGTACCCCCAGGTCCTTCAAAACGTTTGCCAGCCGGCACAATCGACTGTTGAACGTCAAATAATCATAGCGTTTGACGTCCTTATAGACGATTTCGTTATGAGGCGAGCATCTGAGCGGGGTGTGCAACAGGTGCTTGATCAGCAGGGGATACTCGTAAGCTGACGGAGTCGGTTCGATCAGCTTCGTAGACATGGCTGTTCCTCCTTAGGGTGAGAACCCGGTTACAGGCTGAAAAACACTTTCTGGAGCGTCTTTGCCGAAATGCCCGAAAGATCGAGATACATCGTCAACCCTCCGGTGAAAAAGGGCCACCCGGCGCCCATGATCATCGCCAGATCGATCTCCTTGGTACCCGCCACGAGCTTTTCTCCCAGTATCAGATCGGTTTCCTTCGCCAGTGAGGTGAGCGCAATCTCGCGAATCTCCTCGGGCCGGAAGGTTTTATTGCCCTCCCTCACCCAGAGCTTTTCCACCTCGGGGTCGACCCGCCTGCCTTCGCCCTGTGCGTAAATTCTTTTCTGCCCGGCTTCCACCAGCCGCTTGAGGTTCTGACTGAGCGGGAACCGCGCGCCGAACGCATCGGTCAATGTCTCGTTTACGTGCAGCGCGATCGGCAGCCCCGTCATTTCGAGCAGTTCAAAAGGGGCCATCGGCAGCCCCAGCCCCAGCATGGCATCGTCAACTTCCTGGAAGCTCGCCCCCTGGTCCACCAGGGAGATACAGTCGCAAAGATTTCGAATGAGTACGCGATTGACAAGAAAACCGGGCGAGTCCTTGACCAGAATGCCCGTTTTCCGGAGCTTCTTTGCCAGGTCGAATGCGGTCGCAAGAGCAAGTTCTCCCGTTTTCTCACCTTTTATTATTTCAATCAAGGGCATAAGTGCGACGGGATTGAAAAAGTGAAATCCCACCACCCGCTCGGGATTTTTGAGCTCCGAGGCCATCTCGCCCACGCTGAGAGAAGAGGTGTTGGTGGCAAGCAGCGCCTCGGGCTTTAGTACCGCCTCCGCTTCGGCAAACACCTTCTTTTTGACCGACATTTCTTCGAAGACGGCCTCTATAACGAAATCGCAGTCGGCAAAGTCATTCATGTCGAGCGTGCCGCGAACGAGCCCACCCAGGTAATTCGCGCGGGCCGCAGAAATTTTGCCCTTCTCGGCGCTTTTGGCAAACTGGCCCCGAACGTAGGCAACGCCCTTGTCTATGAATTCCTGCTTCACGTCTTTCATGACAACGGGAAGCCCCAGGCGGTGAATGAAAAGATGGGCCAACTGCGAAGCCATGAGACCCGCCCCGAGCACACCCACCTTGGAGATCTTCATCGGTTTTTCCGCCGGAACGCCTCGCGGCTTTTTAGCATGCCGGTTCACAAGGTCGAACGAATACATCGAGGCCTTGCACTGGCGGGTCTTCAAAAGATCGCCCAGCGCCTTGTTTTCTTCTTCGAACCCTTGCTCCAGGTCCCGGGAACCGGCCCCCTGGATCAACTCCAGCGCGCGATAGGGCGCCGGGGCCGCCCCGTGCACCCGCGAATCGATATAGGCCCGCGCCTTGGCTGTCAGCCCCTCGACCCCGTCGAAGGAAACCGGCGCCCGTTCCACCTTCTCGGTACCCGCCACGATGCGCAGCAGGAAATTCATCGATTCGTCCAAAAACTCGGCTCCCTCGAAGAGTTTATCGGCAAGTCCCATCTCGAAGGCTTCTTTTCCGCCGATCATCTTGTTTTGCTTCAAGGAGTTGTAGATGATGAGCTGTAGCGCCTTCTCCGGCCCTATCAGTTTGGGAGTGAGCGTGCAGCCTCCCCAGCCCGGAACCAGGCCCAGGAAACACTCGGGAAACCCGATCATGCCAACGCTTCGCGATACCGTTCGGTACTTGCAATAAAGCGCTACCTCGAGCCCCCCTCCCAGCGCCGCCCCGTTGATTGCGGCCAGGGTGGGGAACTCGAATTCCATGAGCCGCTTCATTGCGGTGTGGCCACCCTTTCCGCTGGCATAGCCCTGGTCGAAGGTGGCGATATAGGGGACCTGGCTCAAATCGGCCCCCGCCGCAAACACATAGGGCTTGCCGGTCAAAAGCAGCCCCTTCACCCCCGGCTCGGCTTTCACACGATCCACGGCGCGCCCCAGAGAAACCAGCGCCCCTTCGCTGAAAACATTCGGTTTTTTATAATCCTCGCCGTTATCCATCGTAAGGATCGCTATCTTTCCCACCGGCGACTCGTAGAACTGCGTATGAAAAATGGTAATCGGTTCGGCCATTTCGTTAAACTCCAGTCAGTGATCAGTGATCAGTGATCAGTTAAGGATTCACGCTCTTTCCCAAATCGCCGTTGCCCCCTGCCCCAGGCCTACGCACATGGTGGTCATGCCGTAGCGCAGTTCGGGACGTTCGGCGAACTGGTTGAGAAGATGAATGACAAGCCGCGGGCCGGAGGCCGCCAGAGGATGGCCGAAGGCGATCGCTCCGCCAAGCGGGTTCAGTCGCTCATCATCGGGAAACTTCAACCCGAATTCCTTCATGAAGATGATGGCCTGAACAGCAAAAGCCTCGTTGAGTTCTATAAGCCCGATATCATCCATGCTGAGGCCGGTATTTTTGAGGGCCTTTTTGGTGGCGGGGATCGGGCCATAGCCCATGATCTCGGGCCTTACGCCCGCGTAGGCGTAACCTTTGAGTTTCAAGCCGCCCTGCACTCCGAGTTCGGCCGCCTTCTCGGCGCTCATGAGAAGGACCGCCGAAGCGCCGTCATTCAGTCCGGAGGAGTTGCCCGGCGTCACCTTGCCCTGTACGCGAAAAGGCGTCTTGAGGGTCGCGAGCCCCTCCATGCTCGTTTCGGGCCGAGGCTGCTGGTCGCGGTCGGCAACGATCCACCCCTCTTTGGTGTAGACCGTCATGGGAACGATCATCTTTTGAATCTTCCCCTCCGCATAGGCTTTGGCGGTCTTTACCTGTGCGCGGACGGAATATTCGTCGGCCATCTCCTTGGTGATCTCGGGAAAGAGATCATGCAGGTTTTCGGCGGTTTTGCCCATAACCAGCGCATCTTCGGATACGAGTCTTTCGGTCATGAACCGCGGGTTGGGGTCCGCATGCGAACCCATGGGATGGCGGCCCATGTGCTCGACGCCTCCCGCAATCGCAACGTCGCAGGCGCCCATGGCGATTTCGGAGGCCGCTGTCGTTACCGCCGTAAGCCCCCCGGCACACATCCTGTCGACGGAAAATCCCGAGCAGCTCTCCGGCAACCCGGCAAGCAGCGCACTCGTACGCCCAAGCGTCATTCCCTGGTCGCCTATCTGCGTCGTTGCTCCCCAGACGTTTTCTTCCACCATCTCGGGGCTGACCTTGGGATTGCGGCGCATCAACTCCCGTATGACCCTCACCGCCATATCGTCTGCGCGGGTGAGCCAGAAACAGCCCTTCTCGCCGGCACGTCCGAATGCAGTCCTCACTCCGTCCACCACCACTACATCTCTTGGTTTCATCGATCCACTCTCCTTGTAAATAAAGGGGGCGGCTGGCGCCGCAGCCAGGGTTGCCTGGCCCATCCACACGGCCAATTCTGCAATCGTCATGGCCCCGCCGCCGCCAAAGGCAGCGGCGCTCCCGGCCTGGCGACCTGTCTGCGGCGACACGCCGCTAGTCTGCTGCGAATCCCATCTCGGGTAATTCGAGGGCTGATTTATCGTCGTTCATTATCCCCCTTGCCTTCCCACCCGCCTGGGTGAGGACCTGGTTGATAAAGAACCGGGCAGAGGCGATTTTTCCGAAGTAGAATGCGGCGGTGCGGTTCTCACGCACGACCTTGCCCTGCGAGGCTTCGTCCTTTGCGCCCTGTTCGCGGTAGATCTCTTCGAGGCGCTTTGCGGCAATGCCTGCCTGCCAGAGGAGCAAAAAGCCGATCACCACATCCCCGAAAAGGTCCAGGTAAGGTTTTGCGTAAAGGACCGGAACGTTGAAATCCTCGGTAATGCTCTTCAGGGCAAAAAATTTCGTGAGTTGCACGAGGCTTTCCTGCGATTCGTCGTAAATCTTGACGAGGTCGCGCAGGCTGAATTCCTCGCGCACCCCGGCCAGGATCTTGCCGGCCGCCTTGATCGCGTTTTTCAAGAGCAGCCCCTGCTTTATCGCAAGCTTTCGCCCCACGAGATCGAGCGCCTGAATCCCGTTTGTCCCCTCGTAGAGCGAGGCGATCTTGCAGTCGCGCATCTGCTGCTCGACAGGGTATTCCTGGATGTATCCGTATCCGCCGTAGACCTGGATCGCCGTCTCGCACACCTTGAACCCGAGGTCGCTTCCCACCGATTTGCAGATCGGAATCAAAAGATCCACATATCCCTGGAAAAGCTGCTTCTCCTCCTCGTTTTCCGACGAGCGTACCCGATCGGCGCAGTAGGCGGTGGTGTAGAGAAGGGCCCGCAAGCCCTCGGTGCTGCTCTTCATGAACATCAGCATGCGCCGTACGTCCGGATGCTGGATGATCGGCACCCGGGGCGCATCCCCGTCTTTCATTCTTTCGATCGAGGAACCCTGGACCCGCTCCTTTGCGTAGCGCAGCGCGTGCAGATAGGAGGCGCTCGCATGGCAGAGCCCCTGCATGCCGACAAAGAGCCGGGCCTCATTCATCATGTCGAACATGATGCGCATGCCCTGGTTTTCCTGGCCCATCAGATACCCGGTGCATCGGCTGTTTTCCCCGAAGTTCAGAACGCAGGTGGCCGAGCCGTGAATGCCCATCTTGTGTTCGATGCCCGCGCAGGCCACATCGTTATCGACCAGTTCCCCCTTTTCGTTCACAAGAAGCCTCGGGACGAGGAAAATGGAGATCCCGCGGGTGCCCGCGGGCGCCCCCTCGATCCGGGCAAGCACCATGTGAATGATGTTTCCGGTAAGATCGTGCATCCCGGAGGAGATGAACATCTTCTGGCCGCTGATCGCGTAGGTGCCGTCAGACTTGCGCGACGCTTTGGTTCTGAGGTTCCCCACATCGCTTCCCGCACCCGGTTCGGTCAGGCACATGGTCCCCGACCATTCGCCGGCGAACATCTTCTCCATATAGATTTCCTGAAGTTCGGGCGTCCCGTACTCCTGCAGAAGTCGCGCAGACCCGTGGGTAAGCCCCGGATACATGAGAAGCGCCCAGTTGGCCGCGCCAATCATCTCGATGCAGGCGTTGGTCAAGGCCACCGGCAGCCCCTGGCCTCCGACCTCCGGGGAGTCGGACATCGCGAGCCATCCCCCCTCCCGGTACAACCGGTAGGGCTCGTGGAACTCTTCGGGGACTTTCACCTGTCCGTTTTCAAACCGGCACCCCTTCTCGTCTCCCACCTTGTTTGTGGGATAGAAAGCCTTCTCGGCCAGCTTGGCGGCCTCGCTGTAGACCATATCGAAGGTTTCCCGCGAAAACTCGGAATACATCGGCAGCTTGCACAGTTTCTCGTCAATTCCCAGTTGTTCATACAGGACAAACTTCGCATCTTTTTCATCAACGAGCAGACTCATCCCTATCTCCTTCTATTTCACTCTGTCACCGGCCCCGAGACCCGCCCCGGCGCCGGCATCGGTTCCCGGCCCAATGCCATTTACAAAAAGATCGACCAACTGGTCGGCAAACGAAACCAGATTGTATTTCATGCCCGACATCACCCACGTCGACACCACCTCGTCGAGTGTTCCGAAAATGAAGTGGGTGACAAGCCCCGCGGAAATCCCGCTTCGAAAACTGCCCTCCCTGCGCCCCTTTGCCACGATTTCCCGGATCAGGTTGAGGTATTGCTGCAGCCCGCCCTTCACCTGCCGCATGAAGCGGCTGCTCTGACGCAGCTCGACCTGGAAACAGGCCGCAAGGTCCGGGTTTTCCTGGAAGTTCGACAGGTGCATGCCCACAAGACTTCCCAGCTGCGAGCGCGCGTCGTCTTTTTCCAGCACCGCCGCGCGGAATCTCGAGACGATATCCTCCATCCTGGTTTCGAAAATGGAGATCAGAACGTCTTCCTTGTTTTTGAAGTAGAGGTATACCGTGCCCGGCGCCAGCCCGGCATCCTCGGCGATCTGGGAGACCCTGGCCTTGAAAAACCCTTCCCGGGCAAATACCCGGACGGCCGAATCCAGAATGCGTTCGCGTTTATCGGGAGCTTTGAGGCGCATGAAAAAGCCTTTGTGCGAGAGGCGATTTTAAATGAATGAACCATCATTCATTTTAAAAACCCCTATATATCTCCCCTCCTCGCTTGTCAAGAAAAAAATTTGAGTTTTTCCCCGCCTGCATTACTTTATAGGCGAAGCCCGCGGGGAAGAAGGGAGGAGGAGAGGATGTTCGGCTTTAAGAGGAGGCGGCGCGAAAAGATTCGGAACAGGCCATTCCCGCCTGAGTGGCTTCGTATTGTGGAAAAAAACGTGCCCCTCTATCGCCGGCTCCCGGAGGCGGACCAAAAGGAACTTCTGGGACATATCCTCGTTTTTGTGGCCGAAAAGAATTTCGAAGGCTGCGGCGGGCTCGTGATTTCCGACGAAATAAAGGTCACGATAGCGGCCCAGGCCTCTATTCTTCTGCTGCACCGAAAAACCGATTACTACCCCGGACTCTACTCGATTCTGGTCTATCCGGGCGCGTTCATCGCCAAAGGGATGGTGGAATTCGCACCGGGCTTCTACACCGAAACCAGGCAGGTGCACCTGGGGGAATCCTGGAGGCACGGGTCTCTGATTCTTTCCTGGGACGATGTTCGGGCCAACGCCTCAGACATTCACGACGGCCACAACGTGACGCTTCACGAGTTCGCCCATCAACTGGACAACGAAGACGGCCGGGCCAACGGCGCCCCTCTGTTGCCGAACCCCTCGATGTACGTCGCCTGGGCGAGGATACTGGGAAGGGACTTCCTCGAGCTGCGCCGTGACGCGGAAGAAGGCCTTCCCACCGTACTGGACCAGTACGGGGCCACCAACCCGGCGGAATTTTTCGCCGTAGCCACCGAGTGTTTTTTCGAAAAGCCGGAGCAATTGCAAACCAAGCACCCGGAGCTCTACGAGAGCCTGAAGCTCTATTACCGGCAGGACCCGGTGCTGTTCGCTCCCTGAGGAGCAGCTTCGAAGGTTTTGGCACGCGAAGCCGCGAAGACGCGAAAGGAATATGCCGTCCATCGCTCTGCGCCAGCATTGAAAAAGACACGGGAGTGACAGTGAAAATCGCATATCAGGCCGTAATCGAAGAGGATGAGCACGGCGTTTTCGTACAGTTCCCGGACTTGGCCGAAGCGCATACGGACGGTCAAACCATGGCGGAAGCCCTTTTCAATGCCGAGGAGGTGCTCAATCTCACCCTTGAGGGCCGCATGGAGGAGGGAATGGAGATCCCGGAGGCGCAGGAGCACGAGGGGGGGATCTGGATTTACCCTACGGCCCAAATACAGGCGGCCCTTTTGATCCGAAGGGTCAGAGCGGGCAGGAAGACCCTGGCCGAGCTCGCCAGGGCGCTCGAAACGTCCTGGCCGTCGGCCCAGCAGCTCGAAAATCCCAAGCATTCCCCCAGTCTCAAAAGGCTCGACCGGGCGGTCGCCGTGTTGGGGAAGCGCCTCGTTTTAAGTATTGAACCAGACCCCGAATCCAGGCCTATTCAGACGAAAAGTTAAAAATTCCGACGAAGTTGGTGAAAGTTCCGCCGGCCATTCCAGGGAGACCCAATTTTCAATTCCCAAATCGCTTGGCCAAAGCCTCCAATGTAATGTTCTCCGCAATTTCGTCATGGGGGATGAGCAGATAACGCCAGGTTTTGCCGCCATAACCCCGCGCGTGGGTTGAGGCATTGGCGCACCACCGCACGGCGGCCTCCTTCTTTGCCAGTACCGTCGAATCGTTCATCTGGTTGCTTGCCTTGGGTTCAAGCATGAAGATCGCCCCGGCGGTCTCGGCTACGAAGTCGGGCTGGTATTCCGGATGATCCGCTCCGTCTCGATAGAAAATCTGGAACTGGCCCTTTGCAGGCTTAAACCACTTGATTGAATCCCGCTCCAGGATCACTGCGAGCTTACGTTCGGCATCGGAGTCGAATTTTTGCACCGAATAGAGACAGCGCCCGAACCCTCCGAAGAGATATTTCGCCATGTTGCTCTTGTCGGAAGGCGAGACACGGTAATTTAGAGGCGGTTCCGAAGCGGAGCACGTATAGGCGCTCGGCTTCAGTTCGGTGAAGCCTTTGCTGACTTTTATCTCATAACCGACCGCCTCTTCCCAGTAGTGCGCCTGCATCTGTGTGTGTATAAACCGGGCAATGTCACGTTGATAACAGCGCAGCACCCTCCGCGTGTCTTCATCGGAAAGGTAGTTCCGGAAATGTCGCACCGTCTGCGAAGCAAGATCATAGAGCAGATCGGCATGGTCATCGTAGGAGATATCGTCGAAATCGACCAGGCCGCTCACTACATAATCCTCGAGTCTTGTTTCCTGGAAATCATACCGACCGGGGGCCAGCACATCGAGTTGGTCGGTCCGCAGATGTTTAATCCACAAGTCTTCGGAGACTGCCTGGTAATTGAGCGTGGTCAGCTCCATTGTGAAAGGTTTGAAACCGGATTTAACTTCGCCTTTCGGCACTACCAGGATGCGTGGGATATCGATGGTCTCTCGAGTGACCAAATCAACGGTCTTAGCCACAACTGTAGCGATTTCCGGCTTTTTCAGAATGCCTTCCATCTCCAACTGGAAAGGCTGTTGCTGCTCCTCGACGGCTTGGACGATAGCGGCCTGGATTTCGGGTTTTTGCAGATAATTAATGGTCGGCAACGCCTTTGGCTCGCTCTCCAGCTTGCGGATGTATTCCCAGGCGATCTGCGCCACCTTTTGTTCCGCGGGTGTGGAGAAAACAGGCGCGCACTCCTGCCCGGCCACAAGGGTACTGCTTGTTACCTGCTGTGGTTTGATTCCGAGTTTTGTCGCCAATTGCGACTGAGACACCACCGTGACCGTCTTCCGGGCCAGGTCCGCCGAGTCGATAACTACCGCCTGCAGCCGAATGGCCGAATCCGCCCGGTTTGCCTCATCGATAATCTCCTGGAACTTGTCGTGTGCGACGATGTTCAGCCGATCCACCGCCATGACCCCGGTGCGCTTGCCGTAGGGCAGGCGAAGTCCGCGGCCGATGGACTGCTCGATTAGAATACGAGCGTTCGCAGCCCGGAGAGGCACTATCGTGTAGAGATTGGTTACGTCCCAGCCCTCTTTGAGCATGTTTACGTGGATGACGATCTCTGTGGGTTCAGAAGCATCTTCTATTTTGAGGAGGCGCTCGATCATCTCCTCCTCGTCCTTGCCCGTCCTGCTGGAATCCACCTGAATGACCTTATCCCCATAGCGTCCGTCGAAAAAACCATCCGAACGGATCAACTCCAACAGCAGCCCTGCATGGGTCGTGTCGCGGGCAATCACCAGCAGAAACGGCTTCACTATCGGGTTATTGCTTTCTCTTGCGTAGGTCTCGAGTTCTACTTTTATGCTCTCATGGAGGCGGATTCCATCCTCCAGCTTCAACCGCTCAATCTCTTCGTGTGACATGCCTGCCGGATTGAAGTCTTTTCGCGTCACGACGGCGGGTTCCTTTACAAAACCATCGGACATGGCCCTCCCGAGAGGGTAATCATAAATCACGTTCTTAAAGGGCACCGCGCCGGTGCCGGTTTCCACGAATGGTGTGGCCGTAAGTTCCAGCCCCATGATTGGTTTCAGCTCATTGATCGCCCGCACCCCGGCACTGGCACGGTAACGGTGCGACTCATCCATCAGCAGGACCAAATCGGGCAGGCCCGCCAGATAGTCGAAATAGCTCTCTCCGATATATTCGGAAAGACGCTTTATACGGGGCGACTTCCCGCCGCGAACTTCTGAGTTGATTTTCGAGATATTGAATATATTGATGTGGACTCCCTCATTCTGGATCATCCATGGAAGCCGGAGTTGAACCCGCCGGTCCTCGCGCACGCCGATGCCGCTTTCATAAGTGTCTCCCGTGATAACCGTGGGCGCATCAGCCGCGAACTCCGCTATTCCCTTGAACACGTACTTGGGGGTGTTGGGTGTAAAGTCGGCGATCAGTTTATTGTAGATGGTCAGGTTAGGAGCGAGCACAAAGAAATTGTCGATACCGTGCGCCAGGTGCAGGTAGCTTATGAATGCGCCCATCAGCCGCGTTTTGCCCACTCCTGTAGCGAGAGCAAAACAAAGAGACGGAAAATCACGCTCAAAATCCGCAACCGACGGAAACTCGCTGCGAATAATTTCCAACACGGCGGCCGTGTCGGAATTTTTACCGGGAGGGGCAATTTCCGTGATTCGTTCGAGGATTTCCAGAGACCGGCGTTGGGGCGGTCGCAAAGAGAGGCGGCCGGCAATGGCGTTCACATGACGATTCATGATTCCACCTCCTGGCCGAACAGGGACAATTGTCCCGTTTTGCGCGGGGCCTTGGGCAAGTTTTCCACCTTCAGACTATAGTCGTCGTGCCCCCACTCACAGCGTGAAAGCACCTGTGTTGGAATCTTTTTCACCGTCAGGTTGGGATACTCGCCATGGCCTCGGAAGGCGGTGCAGAGCACCAGAAGCGTGCGATCCGTACCCACCTCGTCCGAGAGTTGTTGGAGCTGCTCATAGGTCAGGTTGGCGGTGGTTATGTAAATGAAATCGCGCTCGGTGGAGTATCCGTGCTGCCAATAGACCGAATCGCTGGGCGAATAGGTAAAGCCCTCCAGCTTGCACAGGGCTTCCGCCAGCATGGGGGCGTTGTAGTTCTTATTGATGACCCAGTTATCCCACTTGTCTTTTTCCAGAAGCGACGGCGCCAGACGGTAATATCGGAAGCCGCCGCCGCCTTTCCAGTCGGCAGTGGCGGTAATGCCGCCGGGATCCTCTCCGTCGATAACCTTCTTCAGGCGCGGAATAATGTGGGTATGGCAGTGATCGCCCAGTTCCACCATGATCCAGCGGCGGCCCATTTTGTGCGCTACGGCGCCGGTCGTGCCGGAGCCTGCGAAAGAATCCAATACCCAATCTTTCGGCTGTGTGGCCATGCCTATCAGGTATTGCATCAGGGCCTCGGGCTTGGGAAACTGGAACTTCCTGTTTTGTCCAAACAACGCCACGCTTTCATACGTACCATGTTGCGTATAGAAGCCATCGATAATAGACACTGGCTTAGTCGCACGCTCCGATCCTGTCTCATCGCGCAAGTACTGTTTATAGGATACCGTTATCCTACCGGCGCGCTCCGTGAACACGATACCGTTGACCGCAATCGCAGCCTTCACTCGTTGCTCCGACCACTGCCATTGTTTCTCAGGCCAAATATCGCGCCCGTTGTATATGATCGCGTATCGCAAATTCGGCCGTTCATCGTTACTCGTTGTCGCCAATGGTTGAAGGCGGTATGGGCCGCGAGTAGAAAAATGCTCGTCCTTATACTTATAGTACTTTAAGGCTTTGCCATCCGGCGGCAGCGTGAAGCTTGGTACGACGGCTAAGTCCTTCGCGTAACAGAGGACGAACTCGCTCTGATTCACGACGTAATTCGACTTCGCGCCTCCGCCGTAGCTCTTCTTCCAAACGAACACCTCGATTCTATTCTGTCGTCCGAAAATCTCGTCAAGCATTGCGCCAGCGTAGAACAACTCATTAGTATCCAACGAGCAGAAGAAAACTCCATCCGGAGATAGAAGTCGGTGAATGATCTCAAGTCGGTCGCGCATGAGCGACAACCAGATCGAGTGCTCCACCCCGTCGTCGTAGTGGGTAAAGGCACTCCCTGTGTTGTACGGAGGGTCGATAAACACGCACTTCACCTTACCGGTAAACTCCGCCTCCAACGCCTTCAGTGCCAGCAAGTTATCGCCATATATGAGCCGGTTGTCGAAAATATCCTTATCCGTCACCCTGTGTTTCGCGTGGTAGGACAATTCCGAGTCTTCCAGGAGAATCCGCGGTTCCAGCTTCGGCCGGTTCTCTTTGCCTATCCAGGTGAGTTCGAGTTTCTGTTTACCGTTCATGCAAATACCTGCTGTCGGCTCAGTAAACGAGGCGTGGCATCCCAAGTGCGGCCCTCAAGAAATCGCCCGTTGCTTTTCTTGTTTCGCTTTTCCCCATCTGCGCTCCAAGTTCCCCATTGTTTAAAAAAGAAAGCGACCCCCTGAGCATCACACATCCGCTTGATATTCAGCACCCACTCGGGACTCATCTGCCTGGCCTTCGGGCCGGATTCCCCCCCTACAATGACCCAGTGCATACCGGTCAAATCGATTTTAGTGAGGTCTTCAAGCAGCGGTTCCACGGAGATAAAACGGACATAGGCAGGTATTCGCCGCAGAGCATCGATGCGAGGTAGTCCGTGATCGCGATTCTCGACCGTCACTCCCAGCCATGCATTTCGGGGGACTTGTCTTCTACGAAAAAATTCCGCCATCCTCTCTGCTCTTTTAGTCAAGATCTGAAAAGTATGTTGAGATGCCTGCCGGATTACTTCCAGCACACGAACGAGGTAATCGTCTGGAATCTCTTCGTGGAACAAGTCGCTCATTGAATTAACAAAGTACACCGTGGGGCGTTGGCGTCTGATGGGTTCATGGAGCCGCTCAGGAAGAAGCGTCAGGCGAAAACCGTTCTCATATCCTTTAACACGCATAGCTTGGAGACGTCTGGCCATAACTTCGGCATAACAGTTGGCGCAGCCGGGAGAAATCTTGCTGCAACCGACAGTCGGGTTCCAGGTTAACTCCGTCCATTCTATCGATGTCTTAGTGCTCATTTTATTACCCTAATGAGGCGTTCGCCCCTGTTATTATTTTCGGTAAAGTGAATGAACTTCTTACGGCGCTTTCCGCTTCCGTCAAGATTTTTCACCAGTCCTTCTTTTTCCAGTTCGCCGAAGGCTCTCTGCAAATCGCTTTCGAACCACCCTGTCTCCTCCAACATGTCCGCCAGTTCTTCGAGGCCGAACATCGCCGGCGAAGTTGCAAACTTGCGGAGCCAGTATGATCTTACCTCGGTCGGGTCTGCGCGTTGTTCCCTGGCAATCAAGCTTGAGGCCCGAAACATTTCAAGCTGGCCTTCACGCGATACGCGCTCCGCCTGCTTCACATCGGCCCTAGTGCGGCGTTGCAGAAAGTCAAGCTTTTCGGACTCCTCAGCGAAGACGGTCATCCCTTTTGCATGGCGCGTCAGGTATACCAAATGATATATGGATCGGTCTATCATTGGATAAAGTACCGGCACAACAAATGTACGGGGCTTTCCGCCTCTGACAGGAGAGATTTCTTTAAGCTGACGCCGGTAAAGGTCCAGTAGGTATTTTTCTCTCTCTTCCGGTGAAAGGCCGCTGGTATCGGGCATCTCACCGAAAATAGCCTGCATTTCCTCCCGAAAAGAAGCCTGGGTGTGGGTACGAAGCAGAAAATCATACATGAAATTGATTAAGAACTCCGAGTTAGGGCGCCTCAGGAGTGGTGTCAGCGTTGGGATTTCTACTACTCTCTTCCATCCTTTGGGATCGATGAAGAAGAAGGTGAAATCATCAGGGCCGCACCAATCTAAGATTGAATCCCGCAGGTCGAAAAAATCGCCGTTCAATGCCTCGGTCGATATAGCCTGGTTTTGGAAATCTCTCAAAAAAGACCTTAATTCTTGGAATGGGGATTTCTTCTTCTCGATAAAAAGGGCGTGAAACTTTACGTTTTTCCCCAATGCTTTAAGGCCATCCTGGCATTTACTTATAATACTCAGGCTAATACCGATCGAGGTGTCTTGAAGGTCGGCGGCTCCTTGCTGCCAGGGCCCGGAAAAGCAGTCTACGTACCGGACCACCTTCTGATGAAGCCCGATAATCATGAAGAGGCGCTCCATGTAGGTTTTAAGCAGATGGTGCTTAACGAAGGACTGTTCACGTCCGCGATAGCTTTCGGGAACCGGCATATTTCACCTCGATTGGCTGTCCGATTTACGTCAAATCCCCAGCGGATCGAAAAAAGCGCCCCGGCTCAGTCCGCTGAAGTTCCGCCCATCCAGTGCGGTCTTCCGACATCCAATGGTCGAAATTGTGCAAAGCATAAAATATATCTTTTCGTGTGGGGGCTTCCCCGCTCATCAGCATGGAAAGACGCGACTCGAATTCTTCCAGCGCCTTATCATTAGCGAAGGCGAGTGCATATCCACCCTCTTCCTGACTGACAAGTTCGACTCCCGGAATATTTTCGAGTGCGTCGGGACTCAGTGTCTCTATCTGAAATTTAAAAAGACACCGCTCATCGAAACCACCGATATCCTGTTGTGCTGCCTCTTTTGCAGCGGAGAATGATTCGTAGAGACGCCCGCCATGACCACGCACATCATCGGGTATCTTCACTCGTGGGGATGAACCGGACCTTTTCAGGTTTACCGGCTGCTCTCGCTCGATCCTCAGGTGCTGGTAAGCTTCCATGCGGAGTTATTTCCTTCCGGAAATCTTTTTCGACTGAGCCTGTTCCCTTTGTATGGCCTTGTTTATGAAGCGGACCTGCAAAAACTCCTGCCCTTTGAGGATCATCTCCTTGATCGACCGGCGCAACACGCGTTCCACTTCGGCGTGGGTCATGCCGGAAAATAGCGACAAGACTCGGTCATCTGCCGTTTCAAATTCCCGGCGCACTCCACGGAGCTTGATCTGAAGCAATTGGAGCAGTTCTTCTCTGCTAGGAAGATCGAAGAGGAGAACTTCCTCAAAACGCCTCCAGATGGCCGAATCCAGCATTTGCTCATGATTGGTGGCGGCGATGATAAGGGCTTTCCCCTGGTAGGCGTCGAGCATTTGAAGAACAGCGTTCACCACCCGCTTCAGTTCGCCGTGTTCGGACCTGTCCTCCCGCTCTTTCCCCAAGGCGTCGAATTCATCAAAGAGAGCTACCATGGGAGCGGAATCAATAAAATCAAAAACCTTTCTCAGATTGGCGGCAGTTTCTCCCAAATAGGAAGATACGACGCTATCTATGCGAATCATTGCCAGTGGCCGCCCGAGCTCCAGAGCAATCACTTCGGCGGTCAATGTTTTACCGCATCCCGGCGGACCGCAAAAAAGAATCTTGTCCACCGGGCGCAGTCCGTAGCTCTTGAGCACATCCTCCCGATGGTGCTGTTCCAGGATTTCTTCCAATGTATTGCGGTTTTCCGGGGAAAGAACGACATCATCCATGTTTCTTCCCGGTTCCTTAATGTAGAGCAGTTTTAGACCCCGCTCGGAATCAACGGGAACATGCTCCGACAAGCGATGCGAGACAGCGCCTTGCCACCCGACATGACCATAGAGAATCTTTTCGAGATCGTTTGCCAGCAGGTGGTGTTGTTTTTGCCGTTCTTCCCTTATTACGGTCTCTGAGACCTGCTTGAAGGCATCAACGTCGCCGCTTGATCCCGCTTTTATCAGTTGTCTAAGAACCTTACCGCTCGGCATGCCATCCCCCCGCTTAAGCCCGGACAAATTTGCTGTGTAAACATAGCATACAATAGGAGCGTGGCTGAAGTTGCAAAATATAGGGCTAGCACAGCTTCCATCGAATCTGAAATAGCTGACGCATCGATGTTTTCTGCATCAGCTTACCTTCGATCCGCGCAATAAGCTCCTCGCGCTGCCGATCCACTTCATCCTGTGCGTCGAATAGAGACCGACGCTTCTGGTTTCGCAGAGCTTCCAGAGTCTTGATCTGTTTTTGTCCTGCGAGCTTTTCTTCCAGCGTAAGCCCAACGAGTGCGGCGCGACGGGCTTCTTTGATCTGGCGGTCCAGCTCCTTTATCTCTCGCTCCAGGCCAACTTTCAAATCGTCAGCCCAGCCATCGAGCTTTTCGGCTTCGGCCTCGAAAAAACGGACATTTCGTTCGGAGATGCGTTTCTGGATGGTGCCTTGGCGCTGCCGGGCAATCGCATCCAGTGTTTCGAAAGGAAGGGGATCGGATACGGCTGCCATGACCTGGCCGGGAAGGCTCAGGAGCCGGGAGGCGGTCTCCTCCTCCAACACGCTGCCGTCATCGGTTACGGCTGCAACGATGAGATGGTCTTCGGCCCGGTCGAGCGATTCTATGGTGAAAATCGAGGCCGTCATGCAACCGAATTGACCGGTAAGGGATTCCAGAATAGACACCTTCCCGTCGTGTCTGCCGTAGTCGAAATGAATTTCGACAGGTGGCAGTTCCCGGTTCTTGGCCCGTGCAAGCAACGCCTCGGCCAGGGGGTGATTCAGTCGATAAAGATGCGCTTCGCCGCTGCGGCGCGGGAGTTCGTACAGTCCAAGCGGGATCAGTTTTTCATGCCCCGGGAAGGGGTGAGAAGTGAGCCGGAACGTGGCGTCCGTCAAAAATTCGGCATGGTCGTTCAACTCATGTCGAGTGAGCTGCAGGAGCAGACGCTCGAAGCGGTTGAGATAGGCCTTGGAGACCTCGTCGCGTATTTTAAGTTTTTCCCTCACCTCGTCGTCGAAATTTTCCAGCAGCTGCCGGCTGGTACGGGTCATTGCCTCATTTATTTCAAGACTCAAATCGAGCTGAAGCTTGTCGAATGCTCGCTGGATTTCATCAGGCTTGCGGCAGCTCTGGTAGATGGCGGCGATGCGTTTTTCGAAATCCACCCCGGATTCGATTGCGCCGAGAACCTCGTCGCTTGCGCCGAACACCCCCTCGAAGAGCTTGAACTTCTCGGACAGAAGCTGAAAGACGCGCTGATCGGCGGCATTGTTGCGGTTGAGAAAGTTGACAACCACCACGTCGTGCTGCTGGCCGTAGCGGTGGCAGCGCCCGATGCGCTGCTCGATGCGTTGGGGATTCCATGGGAGGTCGTAGTTCACCACGAGGGAGCTGAACTGAAGGTTGATGCCCTCGGCCCCTGCTTCGGTGGCAATCATGATACGGCCCTGTTCGCGAAAATAATCGACAATGGCTGAACGCATATCGGCGCTCCGCGAGCCGGTGACGCGATCCGTGCCCCGGTGCCGCTCCACCCAATCCGCATAGATCTGTTTCGAACGGTCGTCCGTGTTGGAGCCGTTGAACAGGACAACGCCTTCCGCGAAAGGACTGTCGGCGAGCAGACGCAGCAGATAGTTCTGCGTGCGTCTGGATTCCGTGAAGATAACAGCTTTTTGCGCCGCACCGATTTTGACGGCCTTGGCAAAGGCGATACCCAGCGCCTGGAGCAAAGCCCTTCCCTTGGCGTTGTGCTCGATGGAGATTGCGAGCGCGGCGAAGGCGTCCAAGTCGGCGATTTCCTGTTCGATGGCAACGCGGTCGGCCTGAGAGAGCGTTGTTTGGGGTTCTTCTTCGCCCCATTCCTCGGCCGTTTCGTTCAGGGCTTCGTAATCCTCATCCAGTTCGTCTTCAAGAGATTCAACCGTTTCCTCATCGCGCAGCCTGGTTTTGAGCCGGTTGGAAATCGAGGTAAGCGCGCCTGCTATGGCAAAGGTTGACGAGGCCAGAAGTTTCCGCAGCACTAGCGTCATCAGCGAGCGCTGCCCGGCGGGCAGGGCTTGCAGGTTATCCCGTTGAAGATATTCGGAGACCAGGTGGTAGAGGCGGTCTTCGCTTTCCTCGGGCGTAAACTCCTGCACCAGCGGAAGCCGCCGAGTGAACTTGATATAAGGCAGCACCTGTCGGCGCAGGGTTCTGTGACAAACAGGCCTGAGCCGTGCCTTCAGAGTGCCGAACACTTGCTCTTGATTGGGATAGGCGAACTGCTCGCGAAAGCTCTTGAGGTCGCCGAATGTGTGCTCGTCGATGAAGCTTACCAGACCGAACAATTCCAGCAGGGAATTCTGGAGCGGTGTGGCTGTAAGCAGTAGTTTATCCTTACCGGCAAGCGCCGTCCTCAGGGTATTGGCTATGATGTTGGACGGCTTGTATACATTGCGCAGACGGTGGGCTTCGTCGATAACCACCAGATCCCAGGCGACGGCGAGGACGTCACTCGCCTTGTTCCTGGCGAAATGGTAGGAGCAGATAACGATCTCCTGAGCCTCGAAGGGACGGAATCGGCCCTGCTTTATGGCGCTGTTGTAGGACTTGGACTCCAGGAGGCGGCAGGGCAGGAAAAATTTATCGGTCAACTCCTGGTACCATTGTTTGCGCAAGTTGGACGGTGTGATAATCAATATCCGCCGCTTGCGCTCGGCCCACTTTTGCGAGAGCACCAGGCCCGCTTCGATGGTCTTGCCCAGGCCCACTTCGTCGGCCAGCAGCGCGCCCTTTGAAAGTGGGGACTTGAATGCGAAGAGGGCCGCATCGATCTGATGGGGATTTAGATCGACCTGTGCGTCAACGAGCGCCGCAGTGAGCTTCTCAACGCTATCGGGCGGAAAACGCCGAGTCAGTTCGTAGGCGATATATTTGGCCTGGTAGTCGGTAAGGCTCAAGGTCTCTGCTCTGCTTCTCAGTGGTTAGGCCGAAAGCTTCCGGACCGATATTTTTGTGTGATTATTCGGAAGGTTTAGAATGGAACATTAATGGAGCAGTGTCAATGGAATGATTGCAGACGAGTTACGCCCCGAAAAAGCTTCTCAGGGGCGGGATTCCTTGTTGCAGAGATACTCACTCCAATCCGGAGGGCTGACTCCCACCCTGGTGAAGGTGTTCGCGAAGCAGGGTTCCGGCCTCGTCGTCACCTTGCGGCTCTCGCTGCGCTTCAACATTGCGGGCCATCGCGGCGGCGACATCGAGAATGTGGTCAGCCGATTGAATGCGTCCCGCCGCTTCCAGTTCATAGAGCAAGTCGCCGGTTGACAGCGCCATCACATTTTCCGGCAAACCGCGCACGAAGCGACGCTTTTTTAATAACAATGAGACCGAGCCGACGTGTCATCGGGTTGCCCTGAGCGCTTCGCGGATCGCGGCGCGGCCACGTTCGCGCGCGGCGCGATTAGGCCCTTCCATTGGCGCAACGGGTGGCCGAAGACCGAGTTCACCAAGTCCGCCGAGAACACGGAGGTAATTTTCAAATCCGCGCTCGCGCAACGTTGACCAGGTTATCTCACCGGCAGCGTATTTTCGTAGAAGCGTTTCGCGTTCCCCGTTTTCCATGTGCGCTCCCTTTCTCTAAACTCGTTTGATTATACATGTTTGGAGAAATTGGAATCAAGAGAGAACCGGGCACGAGCGCCAAGGCAGGCATCGCCGTCCCTTGGCACATCCCTTGCTCCACTACGGGTGCGCAAATAGCGCACAGGAGGCAAGATTTCGCCGTGGAGGAGGCTCCCGGCCCTTTACGAACCCATTTCGACACAGCTCCAAAACGGTGGATTTCCCGGCATGAACACACTCAAGGCCCTGTCCCGCATCGTGCTTACAGCTCTCCTTCTCGTAAGCTTTACCGCGCCCTTTTGCGGGGCTGCGGTGCGGGGTGGGTCGGAGACGAGAATCATCAGCCAATGGCTGCGGATCCGGGGCAATCGCACGTGTCTATTTTTTGACGTGGAAGGCCCGAAACCAACGCGAATCGGACCGGCTTCGGATGCCGGGATTTCGGTTTTCTTTTCCAAAATGGCCCCGGGAATCCGGGACAAGTTGTTTACGACCACTGCGGTAAAGGAGATTCAGTACAGGCGGGCAAGCGACTTTTTCGAGGTGCTGTTTCGCTGGAAGAACACCTCGGTCAATTTCGGCATTCGAAACGGCAGATATGGGCGCTACATTCTGACGATAATTTTGACTCCTCCCGCCGTAAAGAAGCCGGCATCGGCATCGTCGCCTTCGGCTGCGCCAAAGAGCGTGGATTTCATCGGCAAGCCGGGGGAGATGGCGCCCCAGGTCGCTGTGGGAAAGATACATACCGCAGACCTGTTTGGATCGGAGGTTTCGGCACAGATGCGCGACGATCTGGAGAAGGCGCTCCAGGCGATGGGAGCGGGCGGAGCTTCGAAAGCGCAGCAAACCACCTCCGGGGCCACTGCGTTCGTGGAACCGGACAAAGCCGGGCTTGCCCTCTATGCGCACGCAAACAAGAAGTTCGAAAGCTGTTCCCGCCACCTTATATTCTGCGCCACCGATGTAATCGCAGCCTACCGCCGGGCACTTCGGGCAGGCCCGGAGTCTTCGCAGGCGCCCCTGGCCCTTTACCGGTCGGGGCTGGCATATTTTCTCATGGGCCGTTATATAGACGCGGAAAAATTCTACAAAGCGGTCACTTCGCAGTGGCCCGACGATCCCGTCGCATGCCGGTGTTGGATAGGTCTGGGAGACCTCTATCTCAAAAAGGAAGCCTACATGGAAGCAATGGCGGCGTACCAGATGGCGTCGTTGCGGGCGAAGGGAAACAAGGACAAGGCGGCGGCCGATTACGCCCTGGGAAAAACATACCTGACGATGGGAGCGGCCAAGTATGCGCTCGGTTTGCTCCAGGACTGTCTGACCGAGCAACCTGATTTCTATGTCACGAATCCGCGCGTCCTGCGGCTTCTCGGGGAGGCCGATTTCACGCTGGGAGATCTCGATAACGCACAGCAGATGCTTCTGCGATATGTAAACCTCCAGGAAAGCGATCCCGACCAGGACGTCCTTTTAGCCAAAATAGCCGAAATTTTCCTCAAAGAGGGGCAGGTGGACGCGGCAAAGAAGATGTACGGCTTTGTCCATAAATATTACACGAATTCCGAAGGCGATATGATCTGCCTGATTCGCCGGGCGGAACTGGCGGAAAAATCCGCCCCGAAGAAGGCCATCAAGATGTATGAGGCGCTTCGAGGCATGGACCTTTCCCCCAGCCTTCGGAGCATAGTGTTGGCAAAGCTTGCGGAAATGGAAGTGAAAAAGGGCGATCTTTCCCACGGTCTCGCGCTCATGGACGAGGCCTTTCCGCTCAAGGGCAACGATATCCCGCCGGGAATTGCGGCTCTCAGGCAAAGGGTGCTCTGCGATCTTGTGCGGCAGTATTACGCCCAAAAGAATTTCAAAGAGATAGTGCAGCTGGTCGGTAGATATCAACCGGTTTTCAAAGCGATCAACGCCCCCGAGACCATGGAGGAGATCGCGCTGAGCTATGCCGGGCAAAAGTTGTATTCGAATGCGCTCGATACCTTTGACAAGCTCATTGCGCAGGAGCAGGGCGTAAACCTCGACGGCATTCTGCTCAAATGCTCCGTCTATGCGCTTCGTCTAAAGGATTACAAGAGGGCGCTGGGGTACTGTCAGGCGGCGCAAAGCGGGGCGCTGGAGAGTAGGAAAGATGAGATTCTCGGGCAGATCTACTACCGCAAGGAGCAATACGGCGAGGCGGTAAGCAGTTTTGGAAAAGCGCTCAAGGCAGGGGGCCGGTTGGATATACGGGACCCGGATTCGTATGCAGCCTTCGGCGACTCACTCTATCAGTTGAAACAATATGGGGAGGCCATCCCCATGATAAAGACTGCATTGCTTAAAGCGACTCTTGACAACGCTGGCAGGCGCTCGATGCTGGTAATGCTTTCCGACTGCTTCAAGGAGCAGAAGCAATACGCACAGGCGGCGCAAAACCTGGAAACCGCCGTCCAAATCTCGACCGGGGAGCAGAAAAGCGAGTTCCTCTACAAGCTTTCCAAGCTCTACGTCGCGGCCGGCAATACGGATTTGGCCGTCAAGAGCCTGGACCGGATAAAGGCCTCCAACGACACCTTCTGGAGCGCTATAGCCCAGCAGGAACTCAATACGATGCAAATCGCGGCGGGGATAGGCGGCAAACAGCCCTAAACGGCAGCTGACTCATTTTGGACATTTTAGATGAATGTACTCCTCATTGAAACGGACTCGGAAGATGCGCGAACGGTTTCTTCTCTTTTGCGGGAGCAGGGCCATTTCTGCCTGACGACCGACTCGGCCAGATCGGCCAGGGGGTTATTGAAAAAGGAGTCTTTCGGGCTCGCGCTTTTTCATCTGAACGGCAACGTCACACAGGGGATGGACTTTCTGGAAGCGGCCCGAGCGGTCGAGCCCCCCGTGCCGGTAATCGTGCTCACCAAAAAACCAAGGCTCGACGATGCGGTCGAGAGCGTCAAAAACGGGGCCTGGGATTTTTGGACCAAGCCGGTGTTGCCCGAGCGTCTCACCAAGGCGATCGAGTTGATTGAAGCAGGAAAACGTCAACCCGCCGCGCAGCCTGTGACTGAGGATGATCCGATAATTTCTCGGGACCCGCTCCTGTGCTCGCTCAAGGCCCTTGCCAGAAAAATCGCCCCGAGCAAGGCCGCCGTTTTCATCCAGGGGGAAAGCGGGACCGGCAAGGAATTGTTTGCCCGCTACATTCACCGCCAAAGCGGAAGGAAAGACAACCCCTTCGTGGCACTCAACTGCGCAGCCCTTCCGGATACCTTACTGGAGAGCGAGCTTTTCGGCTACGAAAAGGGCGCCTTCACCGGGGCCATCAGGAACCGGGAGGGCAAATTCGAACTGGCGCACTCCGGAACGCTTCTGCTCGATGAGATAACCGAGATCCCCTTCCACCTGCAGGCCAAGCTCTTGAGAGTTCTCCAGGAAAGCGAGGTGGATCGTCTGGGAGGAAAATCCCCCGTCCCGGTCGATGTGCGGGTCATTGCCACCACCAACGTCAAGATCGAGGAACGGGTCAGGGAAGAAAAGTTCCGCAAGGACCTCTATTACCGTCTGAACGTGATCCCGTTAAGAATACCGCCTCTTAGGGAACGTCCGGGCGACATTGCGCCTCTGGCCGAAAACTTTCTTGCCCGTTACTCCGCCGAAAACGGCGCAAAGGCCCTCTTTTTTGCCCCCGAATCGGTCAAAAAGCTCGCGGAATACCCGTGGCCGGGCAACGTGCGCGAACTTCAAAACGTTGTCCAGCGGGCGGTCCTTATCTCGGATTCGCAAGCGGTGGGGCCCGAGTGCATTCTGTTCGACCCCGGGTTGGAACCCGAGTCGTCCCGGCCTTCGGGCCTGTCGCTCATGCCCCTTTGCGAAATGGAAAAACTCATGATCGAAAAAGCCCTCCACAGCGTCGAGGGCAACCGGACCCGGGCTGCCGAACTCCTCGGGATAAGCGTACGAACGCTCCGCAACAAACTCGCCGAATATCGTCAAAGCATTGACGATGAGATCGATTAGCTACCGGTCGCCATTTGTCAGTTGCTTGTCACCGACCGCCCGACAGCCCGCAATTCCCGGAATCACTGTCGCGGCGGAAAGCCGCTCCTACGAGCAAGTGTCCCTCCGGAAACTCGCCCAAGGCGCGGACCGGAAGGGATCCCCCCCTTTTGCAAAGGGGGGCAGGGGGATTTCAAAGGAGTATGCAGCTGATTTATTGGTAAAATCCCCCTAAATCCCCCTTTTTCAAAGGGGGACTTGGGTTCGAATCAACCGCCGCATTTCAGGGTTTCCGGTGGGCACTAACCAACCTCCAGCAATCCACCAACTAACAACCAGCAACCAGCAACTAACAACTAACAACTGCCACAATGGTACGGGATTTGCTCTGGGATAAGGGCAAACAGCAAAGGAGTTCGTTATGGACAGCGCCATTGTTTTCGATAGGACCATGCAGATGGTCCAGGACCGGTTGAGCCTGAGCTCGACCAACCAGAAACTGATCTCGAGCAATCTGGCAAACATCGATACCCCGGGCTACAAGACGAAGAGTCTTTCCTTTGACGATGCGCTTCGGCAATCCCTTGAGGAAAACGTGTTGCACATGGTGCGCACCAACAGCCGCGATCTGGATCCGAGCGACCCGACCGAGGCGATGAAAAACCCCAAAGTGGAGGAAGGCGGCCCCGTGGACCTGGAGTCCCAAATGGTGGGTCTGGCGAAAAACAGCCTGGAGTATCAATACATGATCGCCATGCTCAACAAAAAATTCAGCATGCTGAAAACAGCCATAACCAGTGGAGTCTGATCATGAATCTAGAATCGGCAATGCAGATAAGCGCCTCGGGCCTTTCGTCGGACCGCACCTGGATCGACGTGACGGCTTCCAACCTGGCAAACGTCAACACCACCAAGACAGCCGACGGCTTGCCGTACCAGCGCAAGTCGGTCATCTTCGAAGCCAAGCCGGCAGACGGCTTTAAAGGCGTGCTGGACTCGGCCATGGGCAGGGATGCCGACAAGGTGGAGGTAAACGATATCGTTTCCGACGGGACCAATTTCAAGAAGGTCTACGACCCGGGAAACCCCGAAGCCGATACAAGCGGGTACGTACTCAAGCCCAACATAAACCCGATCGAGGAAATGGCCAATCTGGTGGATGCGAGCAGGTCCTATGAAGCAAACCTGGCCGCCCTTCAAACCGCCAAAAATTTGGCTCTTAAATCGCTGAG